>BQJI01000133.1 GCA_021604625.1 Hyphobacterium sp.
ACCGCATCCTCTCCTTCGGCCAGCTCGCCTTCCACATTCGAGACGATATGCATGACGTGGCTATAGCGTTCGACAATTTCGCGCTCTGTGATACGGATCGAACCGGGCTTGGCGACGCGCCCGACATCATTTCGACCAAGATCAAGCAACATCATGTGTTCTGCGCGTTCTTTCGGGTCCGCCAGAAGATCGGCTTCCAGCGCTGCATCTTCGGCAGGATTTGAACCGCGTGGCCGCGTACCCGCGATTGGGCGCATCGTCACAATACCATCCCGCAATCGAACTAGAATTTCCGGGCTGGACCCTGTTATTGCATACCCGTCAAACTGAAAGTGAAACAGGAAAGGCGAGGGGTTCAATCGTCGTAAAGCACGATAAAGGGCAAAAGCTGGCAGGTTGAAGTCCGTTGAAAAACGCTGGCTTAGGACGCCCTGGAAAATATCACCCGCGCGGATGTGATCCTTGATACGGTTGACGCTGTTGCGATATTGCTCGGCGTCAAACGTCGAAACCGGAACGATGACCGCGGGCTCGGATTTGGTGCGAGCAGGAAGCGGCGAGTCCAGTTCATTCAGCAATGCCTCAAGATCGATGCGCGCCCGGTTGGCTTCATTCTCGTTTTCCACCCGTCGATACGCCGTAATCGTCTGATGCAGTGCATCGAATACGAGCACGGTTCTGGGCCGGATCAGCCGGGCTTGGGAAATATCGGCGGGATCAGGCGCCTGTGTATCAGGCAGAGGCTCGATCGCCCGGATCAGATCGTATCCGATATAGCCAAACACGCCGGCGGCGATTCCGGGCGTTTCATCCTCCAGATCAAGGTGAGATTTCGCGAGCAACCGCTTGAGCGACGCAATCGGACATTCGCCATCCGCCTTTGGTGGCGCGAAAGAATCGGGTCGCGACAAATAGGGTCGACCAGCTTCCACGGTCCAGACCAGATCAGGGTCGAGACCGATGGCTGAATATCGGCCGCGAAATGACCCGCCCTCGACGGATTCCAGCAGAAAGCAATTTTTGCGATCCTGCACGAGTTTCAGATATGCCGCGACAGGCGTCGTCAGATCATCGGCGCGGCTGACTGAAACCAGTCCCGTACCTTGTTTTGTCTCAATGTTCGGCGTCACTGAACCGCGTTGGGATCGACCACGCCAAGCGCCTGATCGCGCAATTGGTAGTCGATGTCGTCCGGCCCGAAATCAAACTGGCGGTAAAGCGCAGAAACCAGGCTGGAATCAATGTCGCTGCGATAGCCTTGCATCAGAAAATCATCCACCTGGGCCAGGACTTCCGGTGCCGGAACATCACCATCACGTGCATCATTCACGCGCATCACCAGATGCAAACGACCGGAATCGGCGCGCGTTGGCTCGACGTCACCGATTTCGAGCGAGAAGGCGAGACTGACCACTTGCCGACCGAACGGGTCTGCCGTTTCATCGCGACGCAAGCTCGCCTGTTCAATCCGGAAATTCGGATTTGCAGCGACTATCGTTTCGAAGGTTTGTCCGGACTCGACCAGCAATGCGGCCTCTGCAGCCAGGTCTTCGAGACGGGAATCAATTTCCTGCAAGCGCCAGACGGTTTCAGCGTCTTCACGTGCCTCTTCCAATGTTCGAATGCGTGTGTCTTCAACTTCGTCGACGCGAACAGCGTAGAAATTTCCATCGCCGTATTCGGTAAGCTCGCCATCGATTATCGGCAGGCGAGCAAACACATCGACCAGAATTTCCTGTTCGGCAAAAAATCCGAATGCGAACCGGCCATCATCATCACGGCCCTGATTGTCGATCAGCTGGTATTGTTCATATGGCAAGCCTGCGCTGATCGCCGCTTCTTCAATCGAGAAGCCGCTGCCACGCGCTTCTTCATATTCACCCAGATCGGTGTAGAGCGCATCTTCTGCGGCTGCCTGAGCCAGAAGATCCCGGATTTCAGCACTCCGGGTTTGCAGCGTTGGAATATCTTCTTCCTGTGCTGCCTCGACGATGATGGCAAACCACGTGCCGAAACGCGTTTCGACAGCGATGGAGTCACCCGCTGTCATCTCGAATAGCGCGTCGCGAACATTTTCATCCGGAATCTGGAACGATTGCCGATCGACCTGCCGCGAGGGCGGATTGCCACCGAGATCCGATGCAACCGACGTCGGTGCTTCATCGTTGGCCAACCGCTCAACGGCCTGCTGTGCGGCGGCTTCATTGTCGAATGATATTTGTGTGTAGGTACGCGTCGCCGGTGTTCCGATGGCGCCGGTTTCCAGCTCGTATTCGTATTGCGCGACAACTTCGGTCGGATCGACAGTTACGCTTGGAAGGTAATCATCTGTACGAAGTCGCATCAAGGTGAAGGCCCGGCGCTCGGGCGTCGTGAAGTATTGCGGATTATTGTCAATCGTCGCTTGCAATTCCTCATCTGTCGGATCGCCCAGATCACCGGCAGCGGCCGGCGAAATGACAATGGCTTCCAGATCACGGACTTCACCAAGATAACGGGTCAGAATGTTACGATAGACTTCGGGCTGTGCGACGCCATCGAACAGGCCGCTGGTCAGTTGACGCAGGACAAGATCATTGCGGATCTCGGTTTCAAATTGCGTTTCGCGCTGACGCGACTGAATTAAAAAGCGGGTATAGGAATCGCGATCAAAACCGCCCGTTACCGGATTGGTGAAAACATCAAAATCGCGGATTTCCTGACGCACAGCTTCATCAGATGCAGAGATGCCCAGCGCGCGGGCCTGGGCGCGCAACATGGCATTCAACACAAGCTGGTTCAAAACCTGATCGCCAGTGCCGTCAGCGCGCGCTTGTTCCTGTGTATAGCCCGGGTTTTCCTGCCGTCCATTTTGAATGGCGCGATCAAAATCGCGGCCCAATTCATAGACCGTTACGCGTTCACCGCCGACGACAGTGACGGCATCGCCCTGAGCCTGGAAGACATCGTTGACGCCCCAAAGCGCGAAACTTGCGATCATCAAGACCGTAACCACGACGAAGGCAGGCGACTTGATTGCATTACGAACGGCAGAAAGCATTGACGGGGGTCCATTATTCTTGCGTGAATGCGCGAAACTAGCGGCGGCGTTTACAGGCCGCAAGCGCGCCGTCATTGTTCCAGCGGACGGAATCACAAACTTGGAGAATTAAATGGCGCGCCGCATGCTGATCGCTGGCAACTGGAAAATGAATGGATTGCGCCAAGACTTGGGATTTCTTGATGAAATCGCCGATCTTGCCTATTCGCGTGCGGATCTCGACATTTCAATCTCACCGCCTGCCACGCTCTTGAATCAGGCCGTAAAAATGGCAGGCGCAGTCAAAATCGGCGCTCAGGATTGCCATATTCGTCGCTCGGGTGCCCATACGGGCGATATCTCGGCCGATATGATCAAGGACGCGGGTGCCGACCTGGTGATCGTCGGGCATTCGGAACGACGTGATGATCATGGTGAAACTTGCGAACAGGTCCGGGCAAAAGCCGAGGCTGCTCAAGCCGCAGGCCTTCTGCCTGTGATCTGCGTCGGCGAACTTGAAGCCGATCGCCGCGAAGGTCGCGCTGAATCGGTGGTTGGTCAACAAATCGCGACTTCCTGCCCTGCCAGCGGCGATTATGTGATTGCTTACGAGCCGGTCTGGGCCATTGGTACAGGGCTGACCGCGTCGCTGGATGACATCGGCGGCATGCATGCTTTCATTCGGGCTTCCTTGCGGAAAGGCGAGACGATACGAATTCTTTATGGCGGGTCGGTCAAGCCGAACAATGCGGAAGAAATTCTGGCGTTGGACGATGTCGATGGGGCCCTCATCGGCGGCGCAAGTTTGAAGGTGGCAGACTTTGCCGCCATCATTACAGCGGCTCCGATAAGAATCGCCCGATCAAGGTAAGTCCATATCAATCATTTTTTGCCATTCTGATCGCCAATACCTTTCGGGTGAGGGTGCAATATATGGCGGATATGGATTTTCAACGCGCGGCAGTCCTGCTGTTTGATCCTGTGCATGTAAATCTTCGCACGACTCGCTATGCGTTGAATGAGCTCGGCTTCAAATCGATCGAGACCTGCAGCGTTGTCGATGAATTTCAGCGACTTTTGCGTGAAAACAGCTGGGATCTGATTGTCGCAGAGAGCTCATCGCCGAAATTCGACCTTTTCAAGCTTATTCGCATGATCCGGCGCGGCGAGGCGACGCCCAATCCCTATGCCATCATTGCTTTGACATCATGGGTGCGCGATGGGGCCCATGTGCGTCTGGCTATCGAATCCGGCGCGGACGATGTCATCGTTCGCCCTTTCTCGACCCAGTTCGCCGAGGAGCGGATGCGGACAATGGTCCGGAACCGGAAAGCCTTTGTCATCACCAGCGATTATGTCGGTCCCGATCGACGGTCCGGGGATCGTGCGGCAATGGACAAGGATGCGGTTGTTGTTCCCAATACCTTGCGGGCAAAAGCAGACGGCGATGAAGACCAACTTCGTCAGGCCTATCAGGATATTCGCGACACGAAAAAGAAAATTGAAGGTGAACGTATTCGTCGCCTGGCCATGCGGATCGTCGTGACTGCCGAATTGCAGTTTGATTCCAAAGCGGGCCCCGCCACAGCCTATGATCCAGCGGACATGATGCGCACCACGCGAGAACTTCGTGACCAACTGGAGCAGGCAGGGCGCTACGAAGCGGTGCAGGTCGCAGACGGGCTGATCGATCATGCCCGGAATTTCAAAAACCCCGAAGAGCGTAACGTCAAGAACTTCCGCCTGGCGAAGGAGTTGGCGATTGGCGCTTTTGCGGCCTATGCTGATGGGCAATCCATTGAAAAAGCTAAGAATGAGATCGCAAGCACCGTAAAGGCTCTGCGAAAGCGGCTGTCATCCGCCGCGTCAGGGAGTAGCGCTGAGGACTTGCCTGCGCTAAAAGCCGCCACCATGTAAACGGGGAATCCCGAAGAAGGCGGCGAATTTGCCATGATGACAGTACTTTTGATCATTCAGCTTCTGGTATCGACCGCATTGGTCGGTGTCGTTCTGATGCAACGCTCGGATGGCGGCGCACTCGGAATCGGTGGGGGAGGCGGCGGCATGATGTCCAGCCGCGGCGCTGCAACGATTTTGACGCGAAGCACGACTTTTCTGGGGGCGGCCTTTTTTACACTGTCAGTCATTCTGGCCATTGTTGCAGGCGTTGATGCCCAGGGACAAAGCGTCTTTGACAATATCGAAGAAGATACGCCTGTCCTCGATCTGACGGTGGACGAAGACGCCGACACGCCGACTTTACCCGACGAACGATAGATTTTTTCACTTTTAAACATGAACAAGCGGGTGTTGCGCTTTCAACGCCCGCGAATCTAGGTTATTCAGAATTCCCATGCCGCGATATATCTTCATCACTGGCGGCGTGGTCTCCTCTTTGGGAAAAGGCCTCGCTTCAGCCGCACTGGGTGCGCTATTGCAAGCACGTGGATATAAAGTCCGCCTGCGTAAGCTGGACCCGTATCTGAACGTTGATCCAGGCACGATGTCGCCCTACCAGCACGGCGAAGTCTACGTCACCGATGACGGGGCGGAAACCGATCTGGACCTGGGCCATTACGAGCGCTTCACCGGCGTTGCTGCCGCGCAGAGTGACAATATCACCACCGGACGCATTTATTCGACCATCATCGAGCGCGAACGACGTGGTGATTATCTCGGCGCAACCGTTCAGGTGATTCCGCACGTTACCGACGCAATCAAGGAATTCGTATTGTCCGATGCGGGTGATGTTGACTTTGTTCTGTGCGAAGTTGGCGGCACTGTTGGTGACATCGAAGGCTTGCCCTTCTTTGAATCCCTGCGGCAACTCGGCCAGGAAATCGGTCGCGACCAGGCGATTTTCCTGCATGTGACCCTGTTGCCATACATCAAGGTCGCCGGAGAGATGAAGACCAAGCCGACCCAGCACTCGGTGAAGGAATTGCGCTCCATCGGGATCCAGCCGGATATCTTGTTGTGCCGGTGTGAGCAGCCTCTGGATCCGGGTGATCGCAGCAAGATTGCTCTGTTTTGTAACGTGCCGGAATCTGCGGTGATTGAAGGGCAGGATGCGTCGTCGCTTTATGACGTACCGTTGGAATACCATGCCCAAGGGCTTGATGATGAAGTCCTGAAACGTTTCCGCATCGAAGATGCGCCTCGGCCGGATCTGACGCGCTGGGAAGCCATTTCCAGAACCATCCATGAGCCCGACGGCGAAGTTACGATCGGTGTGGTCGGCAAATATACCGGCCTGCTGGATGCCTATAAATCGCTCCATGAAGCCCTGATGCATGGCGGAATTGCCAATAATGTGAAGGTGAAGCTGAAATGGCTGGACGCCTCACAATTCGATAGTCCAGACACATTCGGGCCGTTGGAAAAT
>BQJI01000134.1 GCA_021604625.1 Hyphobacterium sp.
ATCAAACCACGGGCAGCGTCCGAATAGATCGCCACCATACGGTCAAAATCAGTCGCGCGATAATCCGGTCGGTTGACATCCGGCGACAAAGAGAGCGTTGCGTTTGTTGGCCCCATCGCGCCGGCCACCCAGATCGGCCGATCGGCGGTGGCGTATTCGTTGGCCACATCGCGCGCCAGTTTCGCGCCCGCGCGGTTGAGCACGTAGCTCTCGGATTCCAGCCCGTAATCAGCCTGGCTGATGGCGTTGGAGTTAAATGTATTGGTCGACAATATCTCTGCGCCCGCCGCTGCATACTCCCGGTGAATGGCAGTAATGAGATGCGGCTGCGTCAGGTTGAGAATGTCGTTATTGCCTTTGAGGTCGTGGCTGTGACCGGCAAACCTGTCGCCGCGGAAGTCGGCGTCGGTCAAACGCTGATTCTGGATTTCGGTGCCCTTGGGCCCATCCTGCACAAGGATTCGCTGTGACGCGACCGTTTTGAATTTCGCGATTCTCGCGTGCCGATCTGTCACGTCTCAAGCGGCCTCCACCGTCGGACGAACGCCAAGAAGCCGAACCAAGCATATAGCCAAATTTGACCGATTAAGCGTGTAGAAATGAAAATGGGAGGCGCCGCCTTTCTCCAGTTTGCGAGCTAGCTTGGCGACCACGTTGGCAGTTACGAGGTCACGGGTTTCAGCGTCATCATCCAGCCCTTCATACAGCGGCGGAATATTTTCCGGCACACTCGCACCGCACAATTTTGACATTCGCTGAAGGCCAGAAAAATTAGATTGCAGCATTAGACCAGGAATGATCGGCACATCAATGCCCGCGGTTTTAGCGCGGTCACGGAAACGGAAGAAAATTTCAGGATCAAAAAAGAATTGCGTGACGGCGCGCGTCGCTCCAGCGTCGATTTTCCTTTTCAGCACATCCATGTCGTGATCAAAAGAGGGGCTTTCTGGATGCTTTTCTGGATAGCAACCCACGGATACGTCCTCGACACCCCCATCACGAATGGCGCGCACAAGCTCGGACGTGCAGCCAAATCCGTCTGCTTGGGCCCGATAAGTTTCGCCAACACCTTCCGGCGGATCGCCGCGAAGAGCGACGATACGATCCACTCCCGCTGCCTTGTAGTCACGAATGATCTCAACCGTCTCGCCGCGCGTTGCGCCCACGCATGTCAGATGAGCGGCTGCCTTGAGACGGGTGTCGTTGAGGATGCGTTTGACGGTATTGCGCGTGCGTTCACGTGTTGAACCGCCAGCGCCATATGTCACCGAGACAAAGTCGGGTTGATAGGTTTCGAGCTTTCTGACGGTTTCCCAAAGCCGCGCTTCCATGGCGTCGGTCTTCGGCGGAAAAAACTCGAAAGACACACTCGGTGACTGTGTCCGCCCGAAGCCGAAAGGCGTTGATTGGCATGTCATGCAGATTGGCTCCGAGCGTTCGATTTAGAGAGATTCGCCCGAACCGGCACACGACGCGCCGACCAGATTTTCACGGTTAGGCGGTTTTCGGGCTCTTCGGGGTGCAGTGCGGCTCGGCGACGCAATTCGAGCCCCGCGGTTTCGACCCAATCGGTAATTTCCTCATCGGAGAACCCAAGTCGGCGGTGGGCGTGATCGGTTTTCAGAAACTCCAGCTGATGCGGCGCAAAATCAGCAATCAGCAGGACGCCACTCGGTTTCAGCACACGGGCACATTCGGCAATCGCAATCGCCGGATCATCCAGATAATGCAGAACCTGATGTACGGTTACCAGATCGGCGACGTCATCTTCAAATGGCAACGCCGACACGTCCGCCTTGCGTACCGATGCGGCTGTCATGCCGGCTTTTTCCAGATTCAAACGAGCAACCTTCAGCATGGCGTGATTGACGTCGATTCCGATACTATCGGTGACGCGATCCGCAAAAACTTCCATGATACGGCCTGTGCCGACGCCGACGTCGATCATCAGACCAAACGGCCCGGCCCCCGCCGCATCGCGCATGGCCGCTTCAACTTCGTCTTCGGACAGATGCAGCGCGCGAATTTTACCCCAATCCTCCTCAGCACGCTGAAAATAGGCTTCAGCCGCTGCGGCCCTCGCAGCTTTCACACTGCCGAGACGGTCCAGATCCCGTTTCAATATGGCATCATCGGACGGCATCAACTCTCCAATCACTGCAGCAACCCGGTGGCCGGGGCCTTCCGAGACCAGCCGGTAAAAAACGAAAGCACCTTCCGGTTGGCGTTCGACCAGTTGCGCATCAGACAGCAATTTCAGATGTCGGCTGACACGTGGCTGGCTCTGGCCAAGCACCTGAACCAGCTCGGAAACGGTCAACTCGTCATGGGCCAGCAAGTATGCAACGCGAAGCCGCGTTGGCTCGGCAAGCGCCTTCAATTGTCCGACCAGATTGTCCATGCTCACACCCGCTCACAAAACGTATAAAGATATCTTTATATCATTTTATGATGAGTACAATGCGTCACTATGAAAAAGAGCGGCTCGAAGGCCGCTCTTTTGAATTCCCCTGACCTAACGGCTGAAGCGTTTGAATTTCACCCGCTTCGGAACGACAGAGTCCTCGCCGAGGCGGCGCTTCTTGTCTTCGATATAGTCGGCGAAATTGCCTTCGAACCATTCGACATGGCTATCGCCCTCAAAAGCGAGAATGTGGGTGGCCAGACGGTCGAGGAAGAAGCGGTCGTGGGAGATGACTACGGCACAGCCCGGATAGTTTTCGAGCGCCTGCTCCAGCGCGGCCAGCGTTTCCACATCCAGATCGTTGGTGGGTTCATCGAGGAGGAGCAGATTGCCGCCGGTCTGCAGCGTCTTGGCGAGGTGAACGCGGTTACGCTCACCGCCGGACAACAGGCCGACTTTCTTTTGCTGATTGCCGCCCTTGAAGTTGAAGGCTCCGACATAGGCGCGGCTTGGCACTTCCTTGCCGCCGAGATCAATCATGTCATTTCCGCCGGAGATCTCCTCCCAGACATTCTTGTTCGGATCCAGCGTGTCGCGCGACTGGTCGACATAGGAAAGCTTGACGGTTTCACCGAGTCGGATCGAGCCTTCATCCGGCGTATCCTGCCCGGTGATCATCCTGAACAGAGTCGATTTACCAGCACCGTTCGGACCAATCACGCCGACAACACCGCCAGGTGGGAGCTTGAAGGAGAGTCCGTCAATCAACAGCTTGTCTTCAAAGCCTTTCTTGAGATTCTCGACCTCGACAACTACGCCGCCGAGACGCGGGCCAGGCGGAATGTTGATCTGGGTGTGATTGATTTCCCGCTTGTCGGCGGCGTCCCGCAAATCCTCGTAGGATTTGATCCGCGCTTTCGATTTGGCCTGACGGGCTTTTGGAGATGAACGAATCCAGTCCAATTCGCGGGCAAGCGCACGCTCTTTTGCGCCCTGCTCCCGGTTTTCCTGCGCCAGACGTTTCTGCTTCTGCTCCAACCAGGAGGAATAATTACCCTCATACGGCACCCCGCGTCCGCGATCGAGTTCCAGCGTCCAGGTGGTGATGGAATCGAGGAAATAGCGATCGTGGGTCACGACCAGAATGGCGCCGGGGAAGTTTTCCAGATGGTGCTGGAGCCAATCGACTGATTCCGCATCCAGGTGGTTGGTTGGCTCATCGAGCAGCAGCATGTGCGGCTCGGACAAGAGCAGGCGGCACAGCGCAACGCGGCGGATTTCACCGCCTGACAATTTGGTGACATCCCAATCGGCGGGCGGACAACGCAGAGCATCCATCGCCATCTCGATCTTGCTGTCGATATCCCAGGCATCGGCGGCGTCGATCTGTTCTTGCAGCTCGGTCATCTCTGCCATCAGCTCGTCGGTATAATCTTCCGCAAGCTTCATTGAAATCGCGTTGAAATCATCGATCAGCTTCTTGTGCGCCGAGCCTTCGATGACGTTTTCCCAGACCGTCTTGCTTTCATCCAGTTGCGGCTCCTGCGGCAGATAGCCAACGCGAACACCCTTTTCAGCCCAGGCCTCGCCGGTAAATTCGGTGTCCATGCCGGCCATGATTTTCAGCAGGGTTGATTTGCCCGCGCCGTTAGAGCCCACCACGCCGATCTTGGCGTCCGGCATGAAGTGCAGGGAAATGTCCTGAAAGACCGGTTTCGCAGCGCCCGGATAGGTCTTCGAGAGCTTGTCCATGTGGTAGACATATTTATAGGCGGCCATGACGCGAAATTTCCTTCAAGCGTTGGGAATTTGATCTGTTGCGCGGCGTATAGCGGAGCGATGCGCGCGGGGCAATCAGGCTTTACGTTCCGGTTCGGGTCGCAACTTGTTTCGCCGCGCGTTTCTTCGCGCGTTGCCAGCGCTTCACGTGCGGCAGGAAGAAGAGCCAGATTCCGGTCAGCCAAAGCACGAATAATAATAGTCCGGTCGGCAGGAAGATATAAAACTTCACCCAATCGGCGAAGAATGACCCATCGTGGATTTGTTCGAACAAATCGGAGCGACGGTATTCCAGCGACAGGACTTCCAGCGTGACCAGATCAATCTGGGCTTCCCAGCGATTGGTGGATATGAATTTGACGATTCCCTTGTCCGGCTGAACATCAACTCGATCGAATTGTGCCCAGTCGCGGGTCGCCAGTTCGGGAATGGCGGCGGCGACCTCGTACAAATCCAGCAGCGTGGTCTCCGGCGCGCCGACAATCTCGATGGCGGTGCGCTGGCTGGGTGGCTGAATCCAGTCGAATTCCTTTTTCAACATAAGGAAAACGCCGGCGACAATCATGACGCCGAGCGGAATCATCAGCGCGAGCGAGCCCCAGTGATGAATATCGCGGAAAAGTTTGTTCACGGACATACGCGGCATCCTCTCGACCGGCGCAGTTTGGTCAAGATTAAGAATGCATCATATTTCGCACCGGACGCGATCTTCATCTTCCAATTCGCCTTGCGAGTGATAGGTTCGCCAAAATATTTTCCTGGGGAGGACTTCATGCGAGCCATTCTGTGTGCCGTTTTACTTGGCGCTCTGCCACAAACCGCCTGTGCTCAATCCGAAGAAGAGGCGAATGAAAATCCGCTCTCTGAATCGAATTTCACCGGACTGGAATTTCGAAGCGTCGGGCCGGCCTTCATGTCGGGGCGTATCGCCGACATCGAGATACTCGCGGATGATCCCTCGACCTGGATTGTCGGCGTCGGCTCAGGCGGCGTTTGGCGCACGGATAATGCCGGCACAACCTGGACACCGATTTTCGAGGATCAGGATGTGTTCTCGATCGGCACGGTGACGGTCGATCCGTCGAACCCGCACACGATCTGGGTGGGAACAGGCGAAAATACGGGCGGCCGACATAACGGCTATGGCAATGGCATTTATCGCTCGCGCGATGGCGGCCAGAGCTGGGAGCATCTCGGGCTCGAAGACTCCCAACACATCTCTGAAATCATCATTCATCCCGATGATCCGAATACGGTCTGGGTTGCATCGCAAGGGCCGCTCTGGTCGGCGGGTGGCGAACGCGGATTGTTCAAATCGACAGATGGCGGCGAGACATGGGAAAATGTCCTGTCAGCCGGAGAATGGACGGGTGTCACAAGCGTCGTGATCGACCCACGCAATCCGGACCGGCTTTATGCCGCGACCTGGCAGCACCACCGCACCGTTGCCGCTTATATTGGCGCAGGTCCGGAATCCGGCCTGCATGTCTCCGATGATGGCGGTGATACCTGGCGCGCGCTTTCAACGGGGCTGCCGACCGGCAATCTCGGCAAGATCGGCCTGGCAATTTCGCCGCAGGATCCGGATGTGGTCTATGCCGCGATCGAGCTGGATCGCCGCACCGGCGGCATCTGGCGCTCATCCAATCGCGGTGAAAGCTGGACGCGGATGTCGGATACAGTTTCCGGCGGTACCGGACCTCATTATTATATGGAGCTGATCGCCAGCCCGCATCGCTTTGATCAGATATATCTGGTCAGCAACACGACGCAGATTTCCGATGATGGCGGCGCGACATTCCGCAACATCAACAACGAATTCAAACACGTTGATGATCACGCTGTTGCGTTTGACCCTACCGACCCGGACCATGTTCTGGTCGGATCAGATGGCGGGCTATATGAGTCCCATGATAATGGTGCGACCTGGCGCTACATGGCCAATCTGCCGGTGACGCAATTCTACGACATCGCGCTGGACGATGCCGAGCCATTTTACAACATCTATGGCGGCACACAGGATAATTCGACCCAGGTCGGGCCGTCACGGACGGATAATCGGCACGGCATCCGGAATTCGGACTGGGAAATTGTCGTCTTCGCTGACGGGCATGAGCCGGAAACCGAGCCGGGCAACCCCGATATCGCCTATGGTAGCTGGCAG
>BQJI01000135.1 GCA_021604625.1 Hyphobacterium sp.
CCGGATTCTGGTGTTCGACAAGGGCCGGATCGTCGAACAGGGCACGCATGAAGAATTGTCCGCCACGGATGATGGCCTCTATGCGCGCCTCGCATCACTGGCAGCGGCCTAAGCCCCTCTTATTAAAGGCTCGTTTTCCCCTGCGGCGTATGCTAAACGCGCGGCAGGGGAGACGATCCAGCATGAATTCCATACTGTCCGAATTACGCCGTCGGAATGTGTTCCGCGTTGCCGCCGCCTATCTGGTGGTGGGGTGGCTGGTGATGCAGATTGCCAGCACGATCGGCTCAGCCGCGGGCCTGCCGGACTGGGCGGACAGTCTCGCTTTGATCATTCTGATCGCCGGATTTCCCGTTGTCCTGTTCATTGCCTGGGCGTTCGAGCTCACTCCCGAGGGCATGAAAAAGACCGAAGCGGCAGATGAACCCGTTGGCTTCCGGCCTCTGGGGCCGAGTGATTACCTCCTGCTGGCAGGCGTGATCGTGGTGCTTGGCGTGGCCGGGTTTCAGTCTTTTCGCGGACCGGACGTCGCACCCGGCAGCCATGAACGGGTCGCCGCAAATGCCGGCAGCCGTGATGCGGAGGTCTCTGCAGCCTCCATTGCGGTTCTGCCCTTTGCAGATTTGTCGCCGGAAGGTGATCAGGAATATTTCTCCGACGGCATCGCTGAGGAAATTCTGAATGTGCTTGTTCGCGTGGAAGAACTGGACGTCACCTCGCGAACTTCCGCGTTCCAGTTCAAGGGGCGCAATCTGGGCATTCCGGAAATCGCCCGAGTGCTGAATGTCCGCCATGTTCTGGAGGGCTCGGTAAGGCGGTCCGGCGATACACTTCGGATCACCGCACAGCTGATCGACGCGCAAACCGATGTGCATCTCTGGTCCGAGACTTATGATCGCCCGCTGACGGCGGAGAATGTCTTTGCCATTCAGGACGAGATTGCCGCAGCGATCGTTGTCGCGCTCGGAGAAGCCCTCGGCATCACGGCCCAACCCGTCGAAGCCGTGGCGCTGACAGATAATGTCGATGCCTATGACCTCTTCCTGCAGGCGCGCTCACTCTATCTCGGACGCCGCGAACTGGACCGGGTCATGGAATTGCTGGACCAAGCGATTGCCCGGGACCCGGGATTTGCGCAGGCCCATGCCATTCGCGCCGGGGCAACGCTCTTGCTCCACGACTACGTCGAAACCGACCGCACGAGGGCGTCTCTGAACGCGGAAGCAAGCCGGTTCGCGCGCAATGCGCTCGCCATCGACCCCGATAACGCGACCGCTCTCGCCGTGCTCGCCAATTCGCAGGTGATGGAATCCCGACAGCTTGGCATGCGGGCGGATTACGCCGACATTCTCGCGCAGTTTGACCGCGCGCTGGAGATCGACCCGCATGACGGATCGGCACGCAACTGGCGCGCGCTGGTCTATCTGGATATCGGATATCTGGACCTCGCGCTGAACGATTTTCAGACCTGCCAGTTGCACGAACCCCGTTATTCGCCGTGCGTCGAAAACGGCTATGAGACGCTCTATGCGATGGGACGAACCGAGGAGGCGTTCGCGGCATTCAGGCAGACCCTGTCAGCAGGCGTCGCCACAGACAATTGGCTGAATTTCGGAATGCTGGCCCGTTTCGGGGAAGAGATCGCCTTCACCAATGGCCTCAACATGTCTTCCGTCCTGCCGCGCTATTCGCGCACTGGCGAAATCTACCAAGCCTACCTCCATCTCGACGAGGACCATTCCGAACTGGGCGCGGACGCCTGGCGCCATGCCGCCAGCGTTGGCAATGAGACAAACTTGGGCGTCGAGCAATTGCTGCTGCCTCTCGATCCGACCGGCAGCGATGCCATTCCATTCATCTATTGGCAGACGGAATTGCGCGTCTGGCGACAGTCCGACACGTTCCGGAACAGAATTCGCCAGTCCGGCATTCTCGATTACTGGCGCGGGCATGGTTTCCCGCCGCAATGCCGACCGGTCGGGGATGATGATTTTGAATGCGATTGAGGGCGGGACAGGATGCATGCCTGTCCCGGGAAAAGCGGCGTTTCCAATCCCTTTTCCCAATTACATTGCCGCGTGGTAACAATTCTGCGGGGAGGACATTCGGGTCGTGATTTTACAGCGCATTACACACGCCATCCGCGAACAGAACTGGTTCGCCGTCATTCTGGAATTCGTCATCGTCATTGCCGGTGTCGTCATCGGTTTTCAAGTGACGGGCTGGGCCGACCGGCACGCCGAGGCCGAACGCGCGGAGCTGTATTTCGACCGGTTGGTCGATGATCTGGAAGAGAACGAGCGACGCTTCAGGGATTCCCACACATTTCGCGCAGCCGTCCGCGGTCTGGGCGAAGAGGCGCTGGGCTATGCGGCGCATCCCGAAATGATCACCGACTCGTGGCGGGTTGTTCTGGCGTATTTCAATGCCAGCCAGGCCGGCGGGGCGGAAATGGTCAACTCCACCTATAGCGAAATGGTCGCGACCGGTGACTTCCGGCTGATCGATGATCTCGAACTGCGCGGCCGGCTATCGGCGTATTACAGCCAGACCGGCCTCAATCTGATTACCGACCAGCTTCCGGCCTATCGGGAAACCGTTCGGGGCCTGATTCCCATACGCTATCAAAACTATATCTGGGTGAATTGTTACGACACCCTGTCGGGACGCACGCAGCGCGTTCTCGACTGCGATGCACCCGATGATGCAGCGAACTCTGATCTGGACGCGCTGGCCCGGCGGCTCATCCAGGATGAAGCGCTGAACAATGAATTGCGCTTCTGGGTCTCCAACCAGTTCGCGATATTGGCCATTCATCAATCCCAGGTCACGACGACCGCCGCGATGCTGGACGAAATGCACGCCCTCAGAAGAGATACCGAATGATCCTTGCCCGTATCTCCCGCGCCGTGCGTGAACAGAACTGGTTCGCCGTCGCGCTCGAATTCGTCATCGTCATCGCAGGTGTCGTGATCGGTTTTCAGGTGACGGCATGGAATGCGGAGCGGGCTCAAGCGGCCCGCACCGCCGCCTATCTCGATCGTTTCATTCTTGATCTGTCCACCGATGCCGAGCATTACGAAATAGACCGCCGTTTCAGGCTTACAGTTCTCGAAAATGGAGAGGCGGCGCTTTCGGCGAGAGGGACGACGGGATCGATTGAAGCCGACTGGCAGCTGATCCGCACTTTCTGGAATGCCAGCCAGATGAGCGGCCGTCCGACCATCAACTCCACCTATGTCGAGTTGATTAGTGCTGGTGAGCTGGAATTGATTCCGGACAGCCATCTGCGCGGTGCGTTGACCCAGTATTATACCAACACATCCAACCCGGCTCTTACCGATACTTCCTCCTACCGGACACATGTGCGCGGGCTGATTCCATTGCATCTTCAGCGCTATCTCTGGGAAACGTGCTATGAAGCCGATGGCAATGCGACGCAGTATTTTGTGGACTGCGAGGCTCCCGCTGACCCGGCGGATATTTCAATCACGCTCTCACGTCTTACCGACTCTGACATTTTGCGCGAAGAGCTGATTTTCTGGATGTCGACCCAGGAAGTCGCCGCGATTGTATTGGTCAATCGGCGTCGGCAGGCGCTGGAACTGGTTGCGGATATCGAGGCCGAGCAGGACGGCGACCCCGCGAGGACAACGCCATGATCCTTGCCCGTATCTCCAAAGCAGTCCGAGAACAGAACTGGTTCGCCGTTTGCCTCGAATTCGTCATCGTCATTGCCGGTGTCGTGATCGGTTTTCAGGTCAATGGCTGGGCTGCCGAGCAGCATGATCGAGGGGTGGAACGCGGACATCTGACACGAATTGCCGAGGATTTGCGAGACGACATCGAGGAGTTGGAAAACAATGCAGCGCCGACTCTCATGCGCATCGCTGCAATCCATCTTGTGTTGGAATCGGCAGGTGATACCGATTTTGATCAACCCGTTATTTTCTCAGATCAAAATCTGGCAATTCCGGAAACGCCAGACGTGCCGGAAGATCAGCGCGACCACTTGCTGGGTAACATCAATCTGGCGCGGACGCTGTTTGGAAATCGCAACGGGTTTGATGCGCTCATGGAATCTGGCGGCATTGACCTGATCCGCGATGAAGCGCTGCGCGAGGCTTTGCAGGACTATTACACGCAACTTGGCAGTTTCAGCGTCGTTCAGAATTTGGTCCGCGAGCTTCGTATGGAATCCATGGTGCGTGGTCATGATGCGGGCCTGGCAATGTTTGGGCCGGCAACTCTGGACGAACTTGTTGCAGCAGTTCAAACCCACCCGGAATTCCACGCGGCGCTGCGAAGCAATCGCGATTGGGCGATCATTCATGATCTTTCGCTGGAATCCCAGAATAACGCGGCGACGACACTGCTCGCCGAAATCGAGGCTGAATTGGGAGATGCTCCATGATCCTCGCCCGCATCACACGCGCCATCCGCGAACAGAACTGGTTCGCCGTTGCGCTGGAATTCATCATCGTCATCGCCGGTGTGGTGATCGGTTTTCAGGTTACGGCCTGGAATGCGGAACGCGCGGAAATGGCGGCTGAAACGGTCATCATCGAGCGTCTGCATGCCGATATCCTGAATGTCGGCGATGAGCGCTGGGACTGGTCGGCGGATCGCGCCTCCACACGAGGGTTATTGCTATCGGCGAGCGCGAAGTTGTTTGGAGATGATCTTTCGAACCTTACGGCAGGCGAATGCAATGCCGTATCGCAATCCCACGTCTTTAATTCACCGTCTCTCGCCTTACCGATTCTGACAGAGCTGGAATCGACCGGAGATCTCGATCTGATCCGCAGCGAGCAAATCCGGACGGCGGTCACCGCGAATTTCCTCGCCAACAGGTGGGCACAGGAGATCGACGTTGCGATCAATCATGAAATTTTCAACCTGTCAGCGCGGCATCCGGACTATTTCCGCTTCGCGCTGCCTGACAATCCGGAAAACTGGAATCCGATATTCGATGGCTCCGCACGATGCGATACCGGCGGAATGCGAAATGACCGCCGCTTCCTCAATGAACTGGCCGACAATATCTCCAAATCCGGATATTTCATGGTTGCGGTCCTGCAGGGGCCGAATGAAAGTTTTGCCTCACTCCATGAAGCGGTCGATGCCGAGTTGGAGCTGATACATGAAACTGAATAGGACGCAGCGCGGCTGCTCAGGCTAGGAAAAATCCCGCGCCGCTGATTTGAGCGCTTTCAGATCCGCATCATGCGATATCGCCGCTTCGGCGCGTTTGATCGCATCCTTGCTGAATTCCTTCACGCGCGAGCCGAACAGGTCCGCGTCCGCTACCTTCAACATGACGAAAGCTTCCTGAAGCCTGATGCCAATTTCGACATAGGCAGCGCCGTCGCGCGCGATCGCCCTGTAGGCGCATGTCAGCCAGTCCGACATGTCTATGGGAACAATGCTGACTCTGGTGGCCGGATCATCGGCTTCGGCCTGAAACCGACCGGCACATTCAGACAGGAGGCGAGTATTGGCAGCGATGGCCGATATCGCCGTTCCCGGATCATTGACAGCCGGTGACAGGGCGCGCGACGCGATTTCGGAAATGGCGATCAGGCCGAAGGCCGGGTCTTCATCCATATTGCGTGTTTCGCTGATGACCATGGCCGCGCAGATGTCTTGCCGCAATTTCGACGCGTCGGATGTTGCCCACGCGACGGGTTGTCCGGGTCCGACATATTCTCCAGGCCGGGCCGAAAGATGGATTTGAACGTCGGCCGCCTCGGCAATGGCTTGCAGTTTTGGTATGTCCACGGTCTGAATAAAGCCGGGTGAAACCGCCTCGATCGGGTCGCTATTCTCTGGCGGTTTCCGGATGGATCGTGCGCCAAAGTTCGGACATTTCCATTCCCGGTTCAGCGCCCTGCGTGTCGCGGCCTCGACGGACAGGATGGCTTCTTCCACCCCGCCAAAACTGGTCAGGCGCTCGATCCAGCGAATGAGCATCACCACGACATTTATGACCATCAGCAAGGTCAGGACGAAGACAATCAAGAGACCGGCCTCGGCGTAATAGCCGGAGGTGACGCCGATCAGGGCGAGCAGGCTGAACAGAAACGCGCCAATGAAGGTCGAAACCGCACTCTGTGCAGTGTGGTCCTCGGTCAGCAGGGGCCGCGCCCGCGGTGTCGCCGATTGCGCCGCCGCCTGAAAAGCGGAGAACATGGTCGCGAGCGAGAAAATCGCGACGGCCAGCATGCTGGAGGCAAGAATGTTCAATGAAGAGGTCAGGGCTTGCCGATCAATTGCCAACACCCATTCGGTCGGAAGGAACTGCCCCG
>BQJI01000136.1 GCA_021604625.1 Hyphobacterium sp.
AACGACTTCTTCGTCATTTCGAATGACATTGAAGGTGACATTGGCGCCAGAAGCAAAACTTCCGACCAACCGGGTCAATTCAGCGGATGACGACACGTCGGTTCCATTGACCGCCGTGATCACATCCATGCGTTCGAACCCCGCGCGATCCGCAGGTCCACCGGCAACAATGGAGGATACGATCGCACCACGTCCTTCACCCATGCCAAGGCTCTCGGCAATATCAGCGGTCACATTCTGGATTTGAACGCCAAGCCAGCCGCGCGCGACACGGCCATCCGACAAGAGCTGGTCCACAATATTCGCAGCCACGTCAGACGGAATGGCAAAACCGATGCCGACATTACCGCCAGAGGGCGAGAATATCTGAGAATTCACCCCGATCACGGCACCATCCAGATTGAATGTGGGTCCGCCGGAATTACCGCGATTTATGGGTGCATCGACTTGCAGGAAATTATTATAGACGCTCGACGGCAATTCACGTCCGGTTGCCGACACAATACCAGCCGTCGCTGTGCCGCCCAAACCGAAGGGGTTGCCGACGGCAACGACCCAGTCACCGACACGAATTGACGGGTTTCGGTCGAAGGACACGTATGAGAAATCAATTTCGCCCTCGGTCTCGACGCGAAGCAGTGCAATATCGGTCAGCGGGTCGGTCCCGACAATCTCGGCCGGATATTCATCACCGCTCGACAGGGAAATCGTGATCTCGCTCGCATTTGCCACCACGTGATTATTCGTGACGACATAGCCTTCTTCCGAGATGAAGAAGCCAGAACCAAGCGATTGGCCTTCACGCTGCTGCGGCTGTTGGTCGGGAAACTGCCGTTCGAACCAATCCCGAAGCTGCGGCGGCATGCCGTCAAGATCCGGCGCGCCGTCACCCAGCGCATTCACAGGCGATGTGATCCGCGCATTGATGGAAACAACCGCCGGGCTCACATGTTCGATAAGGTCTGCGAACGACATCGGCGCGCCCGACGGAATGGCTGCTGCAAATCGCGGCGTTTCCTCGGTTTGCGCATATGCCGATGTCCCCACAGGAAACAGTGCGGCTGAGAACACTGCGGAAATCAACAGGGCAGAACGGAACTTTGAAATCATGTGAGTTGGCCTTTTTTGGTTTTGTGCGCTGAGAAAAGCATGCTTCGACCGACTTTTCGTCGACATGTCTACTTTCTTACGAAAACATTACGAATGGTAGTTGCGGGTTTTCACTCCGCAAGTCGCGAGCGCACCTTCACTTCCGAATGCAAGGTGCGATGAACCGGGCAACGCCCGGCGATTTCCAGTAATCGCTGCCGGTCTTCCTCGCTCAATTTCCCTTCGAGCCGGATTTCCTTATCGAAAACGTCAATCTTGACGCTCTTGCCTGCTTCGCAACTTTCGCAATCCTCAACATGGCTCTTGTTGTGGATGACCGTAACGGTCACCCGGTCGAGCGGGATTTTCTTGTGGTCTGCATACATGCGGATGGTCATAGAAGAGCAAGCCGCCAACCCTGCGGACACATAGCCGTACGGCGTCATTCCAGACCCCATGCCGCCAACCGATTGCGGCTCGTCCGCCAATAAAACGAAATCCTGATTGACGACCCAGCTTTGGAATTTGCCGTTGCCGGTTTCCTGGACAACCACGCCGTCTTTGACAGGTTTGGGCGGGGTCGATGTCTGCCGGGTGCTCACATATCGTTCGACCCAGGCAGACACAACATCCGCAACATGATCCGCGTCCGCGACGCGACTCAACAAGTGATCGGCATCATCCAGGCTAAGGAAACTCTTCGGGTGCATCGCTGCGGCGAACAGGCGTGACGCATTTTCGACGCCAACCGTTGCATCGATCGGCGAATGACAAATCAATACCGGCCGTTTGAGCGCTGACAATGAATGTTCCAGCGTCTGACCATCGATATCGTCCAGGAATTGGTTCTTGATCGTGAAAGGCCGACCCCCAAGGGAAACCTTGGCTTCGCCATTCTCTCGAATTTCATCAACCGAATCTATGAATTGCGTAGTTACATGACTGGCGTCTGCAGGAGCGCCAATCGTCACAACCGCCTTAACAGCGTCAATCCGGTGGGCAGCCGCGATTACGGCTGATCCGCCAAGGCTATGGCCGATCAATATCGATGGCGCACTGTATTCGGCGGCCAGGAATTCCGCCGCCCGCACAAGATCATCAATATTCGAAGAAAAATTGGTGTTGGCAAAATCGCCCTCGGAATTACCGAGGCCGGTGAAATCAAAGCGCAAAACTGCAATGCCGTCTCCCGCCAGTCGGCGCGATATGCGCCCTGCAGCAAGAATATCCTTGGAACAGGAAAAGCAGTGCGCAAAAAGCGCAAAAGCCCGAGGCGTACCGGATGGCAGTTCCAGACGCGCAGCCAGATTGTCACCGAACGTTCCGGCAAACTGCACCTTGATGGATTGCGACATATGAATACCTCCTGAGTCCGCTTCAGGAAGTTGGAGGCTTGCGCCCCCTAAAACAAGTCAAAGCAATATAACGCTTGCGTCACGTCTTGCGTGAAGCTGTCCGGATCAGGAGAGCGCCCACTCCCAGAAACACGAATGGCAAAAGATATAGAGGAAGCGTATGCGCTGACATACGCGGGCGCATGAGCACTTCATCGCCATAGCGTTGGGCGAGTGCAATCCGGATCGAATCGGCTTCAGCCCCGAGTGAAAACTGGGTTCGCACAAAAAGCCGCATATCTTGCGCCAAAGCCGCGTCAGAATCGGCAATCGACTGACCTTCGCAGACGACACAGCGAATTTCCTGCATCAACCGAACGGCCTCGATTTCCTGCCCCGGTGACAATTCTACCGATTGAAGGACGAGCGCCAGTAATACAAGTTTGAACATGGTCATTGCCTCCGGCGCGCGGCTGCAACATTTCCGACGAACGCCGTCAGCCCTCCCAACGCGATCAGCATGGCACCAAGCCCCAGCAACCAAACCATCGGATTGAATGACGCCCGGACTTCATAGGCGATAACGCCATCATCTCGGGTGCGGGGCTCGCCGAGGGAAACATAAAGATCGCCGCCAACGCCGGAGCGGATCGCGACTTCACGGGTTGTGGTTTCGCCCGCGGTGTAAAACCGTCTTTGCGGTCGTAATTCAGTCAAGCTACGGCCTGTCACGCCAATACGCGCCTCATCGGCCAGATAATTCGGCCCATCGGCGCGTTGAACAGCGTCCAGCGTCAGCATGAAACCGTTGGCTTCCAGAGTCTCACCAACTGCAAGCGCACGCACGGTCTCCGGACGACCTGTCGAATCGGCGACAGCGCCAAGCGCAATCGCGGCAACCCCTGCATGGGCCAGAACCCGCCCTGCGAGACTGAATCGCGACGCCATGCCGACAATCACGCGGTGATGCCAGACATCCGCCGCAATACCTGCCAACGTCCAGCCGGCAAAAGCGGCGGCACCGACCGCAATCGGCGTAGCGCCAAGTATGAGTGCCCAGATTCCCGCCAACACACCCGCCAGAATCCAGACTGCAGAACGCATCGCCAATCTGCGATTAAAGCCTTGCTTGCGCCACGGCAGGAAGGGCGCCAATGGCAAAAGGATGAGGAGCGCCGCAAGGAAAGGTGCCGCAGTGAAATTAAAATAGGCCGCGCCCACCGAAATGCCGGTATCGCCCAACGCACCCGAAATCAGCGGATACAGCGTGCCGAACAATACCGTGCCAGCAACCGTCACAAGCAAGAGATTGTTGGCGCCTATAAATGCTTCGCGGCTCGATAATGAAAATCCGCTGCCACTCCCTAACTTGCCCGACCGCAATGCGAACAAGGCCAACCCGCCACCCGCAATGATGGTCATGATCGCCAGAATCCAGAGCCCTCTTTCAGGGTCGAGTGCGAAAGCATGCACCGAGGTCAACACACCGGATCGCACAAGAAATGCGCCCAGTGTCGAGAGCGAGAATGCCATGATGGCGAGAAAACACGTCCAACCCGCGAAATTGCCCGATTTTTCGGTCGCTATCGCCGAGTGTATTAGCGCCGCCGCTATCAACCACGGCATGAAGCTGGCATTTTCAACCGGATCCCAGAACCACCAGCCGCCCCAGCCCAGCTCGTAATAGGCCCACCATGCGCCCAGCGCGATGCCACCCGTCAAAGCTGACCATGCAAACAGAGCCCAGGGACGCAAAGCCGCTGCGATTGCGGCACCGCCACGCCCCTCGATCAATCCGGCCACAGCCAGCGAGAAGGCAGCCGACAACCCGACATAACCGATATACAGCGTGGGCGGATGGATCGCCAAAGCCGGATCCTGAAGGATCGGATTCAGATCCGCACCCTGGACCGGGATGTCCACCAGTCGGTCAAACGGGTTGGATGTGAAAGCCGCGAAGGCCAGAAACAAAATTTGCAATCCGCCTTGAATGGAAACCGCGCGGAATTTCAGAGAAACATCATGATTGAGCGCAAATTTCGCCAGCGCCGCGCCGACACCTACGAGCAGGCTGCACCAGAGCAACATCGATCCTTCATGTCCGCCCCACGCCGCCGCGATCTTGTAGAAGAGCGGCTTGTCGACATGCGAATGTCCGGCAACATAGGCGACAGAAAAATCCGACTGCAGAAACAACACGATGAGAAGCGCGAACGCGATCACCACGCTCACAAGGGCGGCATAGGCCGCATTCGCGGACACCTTGCCCGCCAGCGTCGCGGTAGCCCCGGACGCGCGCCACCCACCCATCATCTGCAATACAGAAAGCGCCAACGCCAATGCCAGCAGGAAACGGCCCAGTTCAGCAATCATTCGTCTGACTCGCCTTGCCAGACGTCGCCCTCGCGCAAAGCTTCGGCGACTTCGGGCGGCATGTAGGTCTCGTCATGTTTGGCCAGAACGGTCGTCGCGGTAAATGTGTCGGGGGAATGAAACGCGCCTTCGGCAACAACGCCCTGCCCTTCGCGAAACAGGTCAGGCAGCGAGCCGTCATAGGTCACATGGATTGTTCCGACACCGTCTGTAACGCGGAAGTCAGCGCCTCCGTCAGCCGGGCGAACGACGCTGCCCTCTTCCACCAGACCGCCGATCCGGATGCGTTCGCCCAATGCAGGCGGTGCATCTGCAATTTCGGTCGGGCTATAGAATAGAATGACGGCATCGCGCATGGCTATCAGTGCCAGACCGATGGCCCCGATCAACACAAGCGCCGCGATAGCGACCATGATCATTCTCTGGGAACGCGCACGCATTATTCTTGCCCTTCGCTGGTCGCCAATGCCGCGGCCAATAAATTCAATATCGCCATCGCACCGGCCTCGTCAGAAAAAGTTTCACGCGCCCGGTCGAGAACAATGCGCGCTCCGTCATCATCACCGGCCATGCCATAAACCCGTATCAATCTTAGCCAGTCCGACAATGTTGCCCCGCCCTCATCAACCCGGCCTTCAAGTCGCCCGACCATCCCACCGATCCGTGTTTGCGGATCAAAATTCTCGGAGCTGAGTGCCGCATCAATAGCGGCGGTGTCGACCTGCAATTGCGACAATAACTGAAACGCTTGCTGCGCAATCAAAACCCGAAAAGGATCTCGCGCATCCAGCCGGGCCAATATACCAACCCATATCGCTTCAGCTTGATCCATATCGCCTGCCTGATATGCCGCCAACCCCAGAAAAAAGGCGGGCTCTGGCAGGTCGGGTGCCATATCTTGCGCGGCTTCAAACGCCGATACAGCCTCGGGCGTCACCTGCCCGTCATTGAGATTGATAAATGTCTGTCCGAGATCTGACAGCGTTTGCGGATCGAGCTCCAGGCGAATGGAGCGCTGAAATGCCCCAATGGCTTCCAGCTCCCGTTCCGATCGCGCCAGCATACGACCAAGTTCTGCCCAGGCCGCTGCATCATCCTCATTCTGCCGAAGCGTATCGCGCACACGCTCCAGACGTGCGGCAGGCGTCAGATCTGCGGTTGAGCTCGCCAGTCGCAAAGCTGCTTGCTGCTCGTAAGGCGCGCCCGCCTGCCCAGGCCGTCCATCCACAAAATATACCAATATGGCAATGGCCATGACACCACAGGCAATCGCGGGCGTTTGCCACCGGGGCGACAGGCGAAAAGCCGGATACATCGCAACAAATATCAATGCGAAGCCGATAACGGCCATCATTATGGCGAGAGCAATCATGGTTCACATTTACGGAAAATGAGTGACAGATTATTGGCGGGCATTTCGATACAGTCCTGAAGCGCGAAACTATGCTGAAGAAACAGCGTCGTCACCGCGTCAAGCGGGCGCACACC
>BQJI01000137.1 GCA_021604625.1 Hyphobacterium sp.
GCGCCATAGGGCCATAAAGCCCGGCATCACCAATGACGAAGAAACACTGTGGGCTGTCTTTGAGCGCGCGCCAGGCCGCAAGCGTAATTTCCGGTCCGACGCCTGCCGGATCGCCCATCGTGACCGCCAGCGGCGCTGCCATTAGCGTATTTCGATGGTGGAATCGCGGCGCAGATCACGCAACCAGCGGCGTGACAACATGGACAATTGCTGGTTCCGGAGCTGGCGTTCGATATCGGCGCGGCTGGGGACGCCGGGGCCACCGATCGTACGGCTGCAAACGACATAGGCCTGACGGCCCGATGCCGATTCCAGAAGCCCGGTATTTTCACCCTCATCCAGACCGGAAAGCGGTTCGGCAACCTGTGGCAGGAGCGAATCCAGTGAAATCTGGCCGAGGCGCGAGGAAAACACGCCATCGATACCGGCAATGGCAGCATCAATACCTTCGCAGGATGTGATCCGGGACAAGGCGCGTTCGAGCGTTGCAACCGCGTCATCCGTCACGCGGCTGGTCGGCAGGTTGATCTGCGCCAGATCAAACTGGATCGCGGTGGTGCCTTCGCGGGCATCCACAAGCGCAATAATCATCAATCCGCCAGGTACCCGGAAAGGCCGGGACAACTGGCCCGGTTGAAGGGCCTGGGCAACCTGGGCGACTTCCGGCCGCATCTGACCCTGCAGCAACCAACCCATATCACCGCCATTTGCGGCGGAAGGCGCATCAGAGAATTGCTGTGCGACGGACTGAAACGGCGCGCCTTGCGACAATTGGGTCATCACGGCGATGGCGCGTTCCTGCGCCATTTCCTGATCTGCAGACACCGGAATTTCGAGGAAAATCTCGGCGAGGTGAAATTGCGGCTCAGACGCACTGGCGGCCACTCGCTCCAGCGTCGCTTCGATTTGCTGATTGGAGATACGAATCAGATTGCTGTAGCGACCACCGACCAGCACCTGCCAGGCAATTTCCGCTTCCAGCTGGCGACGCAGGGTCGAAACCTGAATGCCGCTGGCAGCAAGGTCATTTTCGATGTCGGCCGGGTCCGTACCGTTGCGCGTTGCGATATCACCGATTGCGGCATCAACTTCCGCTTCCGCAATCTCGACTTCGAATTCCTGTGCTTCCTGCAACTGCAAGGTTTCATCAACAAGCGAACGCAAGGCTTCCTGCTGAATACGTGCCAGAGCTTCCGGTGTGGGCTGCACGCCGGAAGAGGCGATAATCAGACGCATGCGATTACGCACATCTACCGTGGTGATCGGATAGTCATTCACCAGCGCAGCGATACCCTCAACTTGCTGGGCATGAGCACAAGCGGCGCTGAAGGCAGCGAGCGCCAGAGAGAGGGAAGCGGTCAAAATACGTTTCATCATTCAGGCCGATTATTTCTGGTCCGGGGGGTCGAAAATACTCATACGCGCGCGCGGTGCAACGATCTGGCACCGCTCATGCCAGTTATTCAGAGCCAATACCACCGAGCGTGAACAGTGTAACGCGAATCTGTATCGATTCCGATGGTCCCAAATTGCCGACGCTAATTTCATCTCGCTGATAAAGAATTTCAAAGTCGGTACAGAAATCGCGATATCGGAACCCTATTTGCTGGCGTCTGTTTACGTCCGCATCAAGATCACGCTGCAGATTATAAACCAGAGCCCAGTCATCCGTGATCTGCGTCGTGGTCAATAGTTGAACTTCTTCACTTGTGCCTGCGCGGCTAAGTGAGTCGTCGAAACCGAAATAGCGAATCCGCCCGCTAAAGCGATCTATTGAATAAGAAGCGGCAACATCGAGACGGTTGAGGGTTCCGTTGTCGGAATCAATTCGCGTGCGCGCTGACAAACCGAAACCGTCGACATCAATCTCGCCAGCCACAATGATGTCTGACTGATCCTCGAATAATCCGCTGGTCGGAGAAAATGCTGCATCTCCTTCAAGCCTGCGACTCTGGCCGATAAAACCGCGCAATTGGTTGCCATCACCCCAAAATGTTGTAGATCTCAGCCCATAAGTGACGCGGCTACCTTCTTCCCATAAATCATAACCGGTCGCGCGGTTATGATCGAATAACAAGGTTTCATCGAGCTCGGCCGTCAGGCTGTCTTCATTGATGATGCGACCCGCTTCGCTGTCGTCGCTGGCAAACAGGCCTTGCAATATCGGTTCAAGAATAGTGTCGACATTGCCCGCCGAACTAATCAGCGGCCAGCTCAACTCCGCGCCCGCAAAACCCAGGAGACGTCCGAAAGAGTCTTCTGTAACGCTGTTGCCGGGCAGGGCTCCGGGGACATCGGCAAAGCTGTAATAATCCGCGCGGGCGGCAGCAAAGGGCTCAAAAACTAATCCGCCCGGCGCGATAAATTGGGTCTGCCAGTCTGCAGAGGCCGATAGGCGTCGATAATCAATGCCGTCCTTGCGGGTCAGACCCGCCGCAGAGGCAATCGTCCGCAGCCTACCAAGATTTTCGTATGTTGGCACCGTCAGGCGAAATTCGACGAGTGGCGCCATTGTTCCAAGCCGCTCGCTGTTTCCAGCTCCTCGAAGGCTCTGCACGCCTGCGAATATCATCTCGGCATAATAGGTGTCGGTCCGCCCGCGCGCATAGATCTGATTCATCAAACGGCGGGGTGCGGGTTGGACAATGCCGGGATAAGCGTCGTAATTTTCCGAAAGGTCATAAGTACGCAGATGGAAATCATCCGATGCCAGTTGGACACCGAAACCCCACACCCAGTTTTCGCTGATATCGAATTCGCCACCACCAAAAAGATGCCAGCGATGTTCGGAATCATTGAGCAGATTCCCGTCGCTATCTATGTCGCGCTCTTTTGTATAACTTCCTTCAAATTCCAGGTCACCGGACCAGAACCGGCGGCGATATTCGAGCTCAAGAAGCGGGTTGGAATTAGCCATGACGCGCGGCGTTACCGTCAAATCCTGATGCGGAGAGATCGCCCAGTAATAGGGCTGACCATAAAACACGCCGAGACGGGACGACAATCCAAACGTCGGAAAAAGAAAGCCGCTACGGCGGCGTATCGACGGGTCTGCATGGGCAAAGGCGGGCGCATACGCAACCGGTACACCCAGAACTTCCAGACGAACATCGCGATAATAAATCATATTGGTGTTTGTATTCTGCACAGCCCTTGCAGCACGCAGTCGCCAGGTCGGTTCGTCACCTTCCTGTTCCGGTCGGCAAGCGGTATAATAGGCGTTGGTCAGCTCCAACGAGCCGTCAGCTCTTCGCGCAGCGAAAGCAGCGGCAGCGTGGCCATTATTTTCGAGCAATGTTGAGAACCCGACAGCGAGTCCTTCTCCCATTACGCCATTCAGTTCAATTTCATCGGCAAACTGAGGCGGTGCGCCATCAGAGAAAATCGACACATTGCCGCGCGCAACAACCCGGTTGGATCCCGGGCGGTATTCCAGCTCGTCAGCCTCGACGGTTCGCCCATTCTGTCGGGCAACAACATTGCCTCGCGCTACATAGCCGCCTGTTTCGCCGTTTTCGATCAAAGTGTCGGCCTCGATATAGACTGGTTCCTCACCCCGATTGGACAACAGATTACCGCTATTGTCCTGCTTGACGTCACACGTCGCAGCATTCGCAATTCCCGGAAAAAGAGCGCCGGCGTATACCGCAATGAGAAGCAGGGATCGCATACGAAAAACTCCTTGGGGCGGCGCTGTTATCAAACCCGCATAGCCGCTTATCCGTCGTGCGTCCACGCCGCGGCTTTAACCATCTTCTGTTGATGCAATATAGGCAAGTGCCAGCAATGTGGTGATGAGGGGGGCAGCCCAAGCCGCAGACAATGGAGGCAAGGTTCCGTTCTCACCCAGCGTGTGCAGCACTTCCTGAACAAAATACACGAGAAATCCTGCAGCACCGCCGGTCAGTGCGAAAGCCGCCGCGCCGCCCAACCTGTAGAGTCGCAATGTCGCTGCTGCTGCAATCAGGCTGGCCGCGATCAGCGTGAGGGGCAGGGTCAGCAATCCCTGCCACCGCAATTCAAACCGCTCAGCCGCAAGACCCGACGATTCAGCCGATGCGATAAGTCCTGGTAAATTCCAGAAGGAAACGCCGCGTGGGGAGCGGATGCGCTCGAACAGCGATTGCTGATCAATTGTGGTCGGCAATGACACTTCACCAATTTCAATCGGTTCGATGCCCGGCGAGAGTTCAACGGCCCCCGTCAGCGCCCAAAAGCCGGCAATTAATTGGGCACTGTCAGCCGATATTCGCCGGTCAAGATTGGGCCGACCGGCCTCGCTTTCCGTATAAAAATGAAAGACGGGAGATGCCAGTTCGCGGGCATTTTCTTCCAGCTGGCCGGCGGCTATGACGACAAATCCGTCGCTGGTGGTTTCACGCAGCCAGACCGGTTGGGCCTGCGGGGCATCGGTTCGCACCTGGGTCAGGGCATCGCGCCGGGCCTCGAACTCTGCATTCAGTGCCGACCCGATCGGATTGAGAAGCGTGGCCGCCAGAATGCCGGAGATAAAAGCAATGATTACCGCCGGCGCGACAATCCGCCAGGCCGAGAAACCGGAAGCGCGCATCACCACCAGCTCGCTGCGGCGATTAAGCCGGAATAGAGCGAACAGCACGCCGAAGAGAAAAATAAACGGCAATGTTTCTTCAACGAGCAGGGGAGCCCGCATCAGCGTCAGCACCAGAAGGTCAAAGGCCGATACATCCACCCGCGTACCCACCGAGCGCGATTGTTCAACGAAATCGACCAGCAGAATAATGGTCGACACCACGCTTGCCGCGACAAAAATCCCGAACAGGATTTGCAAGGCGAGATAACGCCCGAGGCGACTGCGAAACGGGATCATGCCGTCACCGCCTCGGCGTCGCGGTTCCGAGTTTTCGAAAAGATCCGCCATCCCCAGATCATCACCAGCGAACAGGCGATCGCCAGTATTGGTATGGCGTATTGCACATAGTTATACATCGGATCATCCGACGCCGCCGACTGCACGGCAAAACCGGAGAGCCTGACGGTTAGCGCAACGGCAACGGCGACCACGACTTTTCGGGAATTGCCCATGCGTGAGTGCGGTCCGGACATGTAGGCTGCTGCCGCAATCAGGGCGAGGGCGATATTATAGAGCGGTCCCGACAGGCGATAATGCGCTTCTGCCAGCAGGCGTTCCGATCCGCGCGCCCGCGCCAGAGCCGTGGCGTCCGGATAGAATAATTCGTGCAGAAAGCGATCGGATTCCTTGAAAAAGAAGATCAATTGCGGATCCACAAAATCACCCAGATCAAATTCATACCGGTCGAATGTGAGGAAATTCAGCTCCCCCGCTTCATTCACCTGCTGCACATTGCCATCAATCAGCACCATGGACGGGCGTTCGGCACCACGCACGATGATGCCTTCCCGCGCCGCATAGGTCGAAACCTCGTCCGGATCGCGCGCATCGTGGATGAAAATATCCGCCATCCGGCCATTGCCGTCGGATTCGCGCGCATAGAGCGTTACGCCGGCGGCCAGATTGGCAAATTCGCCCGGACGCACGAGGCTTGCCGCGACATCGGTCCGTAGCTCGTAAACGCTGCGCCGCATTTCCTGATAGGCCAGTGGCTGGATGAAGAGATTGACCCCGAGATTGAGAATCGCGGCCAGCACAGCCAGACGAAACACCGGTGATAACACACCCCAGCGCGACAGACCGGAGGCGGATGCCACTGTGGCTTCTGAGTCGGAATAAAGCCGTGACATTCCGGCCAGCACGGCGATGAACAGCGCAAATGGCGACAGTAATGCTACTAATTGCGGCAACGCTAGAAACGTCACCTTTATGAAAGTAAAGGCGGTTTCGCGATAATTCGAAATGAATTCAATGTTCGAGAGACTCTGCGTCAGCAATGCCAGCGCCGCGAACGCAGTTGCGGCGGTGACAAATGGCATCAGCAATTGCCGGAACATGTATCGCTGGACGAGAATCATTAGGCCTGCAGACTTATGCGGATATGGCCTTCTATAACACCCTTTGATCGGATACCACTTCGGCGACACAGCTTCGCGCACCTGTTCGGGGTGCGGCGTTCGAACACAGAGGATGAGGCATGAAAATCAAGTTTGCAGACGCTCCCGCCAAGGGATCGATCGCGGTTCCCGCTTTTGACAAGGCGGCACTGTCCGACACAGCGAAAACCGTGGACACGGCTACAGCAGGTGCCATTACGCGCGCCATCAAATCCTCGCGCTTCAAGGGCAGCGCCGGTGATACGCTGGTGATCAACGCA
>BQJI01000138.1 GCA_021604625.1 Hyphobacterium sp.
CGCGGTTATCCGCACCATTGCGGCCATTCTACCGTGGCTGGTCCTGATCATCCCGGCGATCTGGCTGCTGCGCGTGTTGTGGCGGCGGCGTCAGGCGAAAAAAACGCGAGCCTAGCTCTGCCGCCATTTTTCCATGGCGGAAGAAATGGCGAAAGTCTCGCGATATTTCGGGCTGTCGGACGGGCGCGGTGCGCGATCCCGCGTCAGCTCCATGATTTCGGCGAGCTTGTTGTGCGATGCGCCAGACTGCCCGGCCCCGATATAGGCGTGAAGTTCGACCAGAGCGCTGGAAAGCGGATCATCGGCGCGAATGACGAAATAGGGTTCGTCGTCGGCCAGATCGTCGTAGCAATCAAACTTGGATTTATTGGACTTTGAACCCAGTGTGCGGTCAGTCGACATGGCGGCGGCCCTCTTGAATACGAATCACGATGATGAGTGTAGCGCGGAGCGGGTTTTTATTCAGCCTGCTTTGCCGTCATCCAGCAAGGGCCCGCGGGCCATGGAATTCTGAAAGAACATGCGCATCAGCCCCGGCGTGTCCGCATCCACAGTGCGCGCCAAATGATCCTGCAAATCCTGCGGTATCGAGCCTTCAGGTGCCAAAGGATTCTGGGCCGTCACCGACGCTTCGAACAAGGCTTCATCCGCCTCGGCTTCGCCGGTCAATTCACCGATGCGATGCATGACCACGGCGGAACAGGCCGGAGAACTCCCCGCATCGCGCAATGTGCCGATTGATAGGCCATCGAGGACTTCGGCTTTTTGCCGGGCGACGCCATTGAAAATGCCGAACATCATCGTGACGCTGTCTTCATCCGCGGCGATGGAAAATAATTGATGCTGCAACAGCAGAGCCCGCCCGCGATAGCGGATACCCTCGACGCCGGTTGAAAATTCGATCACCCCGTCTGCATTCGTCCGGATCATCGTTATATCGTGAAGAAAGCGCCCCGGCAGATCGCTGGAATACCGGGTCGAGCGCCAGATCCCTTCATAGGCGACGGCGCGGCGTTTGGCGCCGCGCGTGGCTTCCTCGATCAGGACGTCGGGAATCCAGTCACGCATGGAGCTGTCGCTGACAGCGCCGGTTACGCCGAGGCGCACTGCAAATCCGCCAAGGTCGGCGTCCCAGTCCAGCATGGAAAACCCATCGACGCGTTCAGCGATATATTGCGTCAGCAGAGAAAGATTATGCTCGGATGGCCGCACCGTACCGGATGCCCAGCGGCCCACGAGCGACTTGTCGACATTCAACCCGGCAGCCAGTCCGGCCCGGCTGATCGACAGTGATTTCAGCACAATCTGAAGTTTTTCGGCGAAGGGTGTCCTTGGCATGGCGAAAATGTGTCACGGGTTGCATTTCGATGCAACCAGGTTGCATGGCGGTGCAACCCCATGCGCGCGTTGCTGTTTCGCGATGCACCTTCGCGCACGTCGCCAACCCCGGCAAACAGCGCTCCGTAATTACCGCGCTTTCGTTGAGGGACGAGCCGGTCCTGCTCAATGGAGACAAAAATGAGCCTCAAATACACACTGATTGGCAGCATTGCCGCTGCCGCCCTTTCCGTCCCGGTCTTTGCCGATCAAACCGATTTCAGCTTCCCCGTCCACGACATTCTGATCACCTCAAACGTGCCGACTGTGAATATCTCGGTTCGCAATATGTCGAATTCGACCGATCCGGAAGACCGCGATCTCCGTGTCGTCTCGTCAACGCCGGTGATTCCGGTGACCGGCCAGGTCTGGTGCAAATCCTATGATCACGCTGAAACCGCAGCGCTGCGCGCTCAAATCATGTTTGGCAATGTCAATATTGTTTCAGAGCAGGGCGGTGCCGGTCCGTTGATGATCGGACCCTTTAGCGCCTCCGGGTTCGACACCTTCAACGGTACACACGAGCTCGAAAACTTCGCGATTGATGCCGCGCTGGAATTTCCAGACAGCTTTGACCGCCATGCCCTGGTCAATCTTGATCCGTTCAATCCGGTTCGCGTTGTTGAAAACCGCATGGAACAATATGTCGAGAACGACGCCGGTTCCGAAGCCGATTTCATGCGCGTCGATGATGTGTTCGAAACGCAAGTCACGCTCAATGCAGTTGGCTGGTGCGATTATGACAGTAACAATACCAATGGCGAATATGCCGGGGCACGCGGCGTGCCGGTTACGGTCACGATCTTCTATCATGGCGATGCCGATATTCAGGACGTGATCCATACCGTTGGCGGTGCGAACACCGTGGCTGCACAAACGCCCGACCGCGCACGTCGTGCGACAACGACACGCGGGTCCTCGGCAACGCCGCCAGCGCGCAATAACCGTCCCGCTCGCGCAAGGTCTGATGACGCGCAGCAACGCGCTTTTCACGGTGGCGTGCGCGTCGCCACTGGTGATGTGAATGGTGATGGCCGCAAAATTGCGGATACAAAAAAACAGCAAACTGGACGTGGTCGCACGCAAAGCAGAGCCGATGTCAGCCCGGCACAGGCGTCGTCGACAGGCCCCGGCAATGACGGTCTCGATACGGATAGCGATGGCGCCCGGGCGGGCCTGATTTTGCCAGCCGTGCAGAATGCGCGCAAGGCCGGACGTCGCCCACAAGCCAATGCTGGCGTTGAGCCCGACGAGATAGATGCGCCGGCTCAGGCCAATACGGGTGTTGAACCGGAAGAGATCGATGCACGGGCCACTGCCAGCGATGAACCTCCGGCAGAACAGCTGTCCTTGAACTATACCCGCGTCGATGCGGCGGCCAGAACTGCAGGCGTGGAGCCAGATGAAATCGATACCCATGCAACCAGCACTGGCGCAGCAGCCTTGCTGCTTCCAGCTGTGCAACAGGTTCATGCGAGCCAGGATGAAACGTCCACAGATACCGTGACGATCAATTACACCGGCCTTGAAAACCGCAATGCAGGTGTCGAGCCGGAAGAGATTGATGCTCGTGCTTCCGCCCCTCAGGCCACAGCGCTCGATGCGCTGCGTATCATCAATCACGCGAATGAGGCAGGTCAGCCCAATTCGGAGGGTACGGGATATCGCCTGAGAGATTTGATCGTCACCAGCGCACAGGACGATTGATTACAGGCGGAGATTATTCGAGCGATTGAAGCATCGCAGGAATCTGACGACTCGCCCTACCCAAAACAGTCGTCACCAAGCGGGCGGTCCTCACTCAGGGCCGCCCGTTTTTATTGCGACAGATGCAGGATGATCTGGCGGTCATGCGGCCGGTCGCGGTGTTCGAACAGATAAAGCCCCTGCCATGTGCCAAGCGCTAGGCACCCGTCTGTAACCGGGATGGAGAGGGATGTAGCCGTCAGCGCAGATTTGATGTGGGCTGGCATATCGTCCGGCCCTTCGGTTGTATGGCGTAACCACCGCATTGAAGAATCGCTCGCGGGCGGGACCAGACGGCGGAAAAATTCATCCAGATCGCGGCATACATCCGGGTCGGCATTTTCCTGAATGACCAGCGAGCACGATGTGTGACGGACAAAGCAGGTCAGAAGGCCGATATCCCCGGCATTTTGTTGGACAAGATCGGCCGCCGCTGCCGTGAAATCATAAAGACCAGGACCGGCGGTAGAGAGGCGGAGTGTGGATTGAGGCATGGCTAGAGGCCGCCGAGCTCCCAGCGCCTGACCATTTTGGCCGTCCCGCCGGAGCTCGCATAAAGCCCCTCCGCCGCGTCGGTTTCCGATGATGTCCACATCATGAAGTTTGCCGGGCTGTCTTTTACATCTTCGACAACGGCCTCGAACAAGGCGCGCCCGGCGCCTTCCCCGCGTCCCTCGCGACCGACACAAACTTCTGCCAACCAGGCGCCCGCACCGCCATGGCCGCTATCATAATAGACGTGCCAGACCGCATACCCGACCGCCACGCCCGCTTTCTCCGCCACCAGGACATGAAAGCTGGCATCGTGGTAGAAAAGCGTCGCCTTGATGTTTTCCGGCGTGCAATGTTCGGTGGAATCTTCGACAACTTCGTTGAGTTCTCTGGAGAGACGCGCGATTGCGGCGGCGTCTTTCGGGCGCGCCGCGCGGATGGTGATATCGGTCATTTGATCCTCCAGTTAAGAAAAAGAACGGCCCCTCGGAAACTCCGACGGGCCGCGCTTGTTCGAAAAATCAACGGCCTGCACACGCGGGCCGTAAAATGGCTAGTTATCCAGGAAGCTCCGGAGTTTGCGTGAGCGGCTCGGGTGTTTGAGCTTACGCAGCGCCTTGGCTTCAATCTGACGAATACGTTCACGCGTTACCGAGAATTGCTGGCCGACTTCTTCCAGAGTGTGATCGGTATTCATGCCGATGCCAAAACGCATCCGCAAAACCCGTTCTTCACGCGGCGTGAGCGAGGCCAGCACGCGGGTCGTGGTCTCGCGTAGATTGGCGTGGATGGCCGCATCAATGGGCAGAACCGCATTCTTGTCCTCGATGAAATCACCGAGATGCGAATCCTCCTCATCACCAATCGGCGTTTCAAGCGAGATCGGCTCCTTGGCAATCTTCATCACCTTGCGCACTTTTTCGAGCGGCATGGCGAGCTTTTCAGCGAGCTCTTCCGGTGTCGGCTCGCGGCCCCATTCGTGCAGGAATTGGCGCGACGTCCGGACGATCTTGTTGATGGTCTCGATCATGTGCACCGGAATTCTGATCGTGCGGGCCTGATCCGCGATGGAACGCGTGATCGCCTGACGGATCCACCAGGTGGCATAGGTCGAGAATTTGTAACCGCGGCGATATTCAAATTTATCGACCGCTTTCATCAGGCCGATATTGCCTTCCTGGATCAGATCGAGGAATTGCAGGCCGCGATTGGTGTATTTCTTCGCAATCGAAATAACCAGGCGAAGATTAGCCTCAACCATTTCCTTCTTGGCGATGCGTGCTTCGCGTTCGCCTTTCTGAACGGCCTTGACGATGCGACGGAAATCATCGACCGGCACGCCGGACCGTGTTGCAATTTCAGAAATTTCTGCCCGAACGGTTTCCACATCCTCTGCTTCGCGCTCGACAAAACGGGTCCATGCCTTGGATTTTTTGGCGTACTCGTCCAGCCATGCCGGGTTTGTTTCGTTTCCGAAATATGCATTCATGAAATCAATGCGCGAGACGCCGTGCGCGTCCGCCATGCGCAGAAGCTTGCCTTCCAGCGCCATCAATTCCTTGTTGATCTGGTACAGCTGTTCAACCAGCGCCTCGATGCGGGCATTGTTCAAGTGAAGGCTATTGAGCTCGGAGACGATGCGCGACTGAAGCCCTTCATATTTCTCACGGCTCTGCTTGGTAAGGTCCTTGCCCTCGACGCGCGCATTCACCAGCTTGTCCTGGAGCTTGCGGAATGCGGTGAAGTCGGCAGCGATCGCATCCAGCGTCACCATGACCTCTTCGCGAAGCTCGGCTTCCATGGCTGACAAAGAGAGGTTTACGCCCTCTTCTTCGTCATCATCATCGTCGTCGCCACCCTCGCCCTCGGCCTTTTCTTCCTTGTTTTTCTCTTCATGCCCTTCCGGCATTTTAGGCTTGGGCTTGTCTTCCGGCTTGCCGCCCGGTTGCTGGTCGGGGCGACCTGTTTCGGAATAATCTGGTTGCGGGTTCTTGCCACCATAGGTCGCATCCAAATCGATCACGTCGCGCAGAAGCACGCGGCCCTCGGCCACCTCCTCGCGCCAGACCATGATCGCCTCAAATGTCAGAGGGCTTTCGCACAGCCCGCGGATCATCGCATTGCGGCCAGCTTCGATGCGCTTGGCAATTGCGATCTCACCTTCGCGTGACAGCAGTTCGACTGTGCCCATTTCGCGCAGATACATGCGCACAGGGTCGTCGGTCCGGTCCGCCGAAGACGGTGTATTCTGGCCCGTAATGGCGGTCGAGCCCTTAGCCGTGACAGACTTGCCGGATTCGTCTTCTGATTCTCCGTCACTATCAGCGCTGTCCTTGTCGGAATCTTCGCCGTCGTCGGATTTGGCCTTGCCGACGTTATCGTCCTCGTCGTCAGGAGAATCTTCATTGTCGATGACGTTGACGCCGACTTCGGACAATTGAGACAAAACGTCTTCGATTTGCTCAGAGGTAAATTCGGCTTCCGGCAAGACTTTGATGATTTCGTCGTGGGTGACGTAGCCGCGTTTTTTCGCAGCCTTGATCATCGCTTTTACAGACTGATCAGTGAGATCGAGCAGTGGCCCATCCTGTTGGGCCTCGCCGGAATTTCCTGTCGCCGCCGATTTCGTCTTCGTTGCCATTACACGTAAT
>BQJI01000139.1 GCA_021604625.1 Hyphobacterium sp.
CCCGGTTCGATGGGCCCTGGCGCCGGTCAACGGATGAAAAATATGACGACAATTACGACGTCGGAGACGATGAGGCGGTCGCCTAGCTTTTGATCGTGGCCTCGAAGGCACGTAATTCTTCCGCCGAAGTCGACCAGCTGGCGACAAATCGTGCCGACCCGTCCGGCCATTGATAGAATCCCACGCCAGCCTGCCGCAATTTCTCCGCCAGCTTTGGTTCCAGCCGCGCGAACACTTCATTTCCATCAACCGGATGCAGGATGTCGGCACCGGCCTGATCCCGCAAACCCTCGGCAATAATTTGCGCCGACGCATTCGCCTGCGCCGCCAGTTCCAGCCACAGATCATCTTTCAGCCAGGCCAGCATTTGCGCCGCAATATAGCGGGTTTTCGGCCCCATATGCCCGGACCGCTTTTGTCTGGCCTGCAAGTCTTCAAGTTTTTCCCGGGCTTTGCCAAACAGCAGAATCGCTTCCGCGCCCAATGCTCCATTCTTCGTCGCGCCAAGGCAAAGAATATCAGCGCCGGCCTGCCAGCTTATCGCTGCCGGCGTTTCTCCGGATGATGCCAGTGCATTGGCAAAACGCGCGCCGTCCAAATGCACGCTCATCGCGAGGGCTTTCGCTGGCGAGGTCAGTGCCGCCAATTCCTGCACGGAATAGGCACAACCGCACTCATTCAAATTCGATAATGACAATGCCCGAGGCGGCGGTGTGTGGACAAAATCCTGCGGCCACTGATTCAAGGTCAATTGCAATTCGGCGAACGCGATTTTGGCATGCGCCCCGGCAAGCGGCAGTAGTTTACTGCCGCCGGTGAAAAACTCCGGTGCGCCGCGTTCGTCGCGATGAATGTGAGCTTCGTCATGGCACAGGATTGCGCCATGCGATGGGCACAAAACTGACAAGGCCAGAGCATTGGATGCCGTACCACTTGTAGTAAGAACGACGTCGAGTTCGGTCTCGAAAACTTGAGACAGCTGATCCCGTAATGCCTCCGTGATGGCATCATTCCCGTAGCTCGGCGCATATCCGGAATTGGCTTCGGAGATCGCAGCAAGGACCTGTGGATGGGCGGGCGCGGTGGTATCGGAGAGAAAATTCATAGGAAAGTGAAAGTCGGCAATTCAATCGCTGCGTCAATCCCCGAATGCCGGATCCGGTTGTGACGCTGGCAGTGCCTCGCGTATTGAATCCGAATTGGAGAGCGACCGTCTCTGTGTACCGTCACCCAGTGTTGCCTGACCGGAAAGGCTATGGGGAGCCCGGCCATAAAGGGCGCGTATGGCATCAAGATCGATTGTGTAGAAATCCGCTGCCGTTTCTTCTGTTGCCACCAATTGCGCACTTCGCCGCGCGTCTTGTGGGCAAATGCCGGTGCGTGCAAAAGCTTCCGGATCGCCCGGACATTGCAACCCTCGCAACACCGAGCGCGTCCCTGGACGTAACGAATAGGCCTCCTCGGATGTGGGCGTAACGGTTGAAGCCGGCCGATCGGTGGACCTGGCAGACGCGGGCGCAGCGTCGATTGTAATACGCTGGGTCGGGTCGCCAGATTCCGTTGTAGGTAGGGGTTCAACAGGCGGTGTTAGGTTAACCGGGTCGGGATCGGCAATCGGTATCGGCGCGATGTCTTCAACCTGGACGTCCAATGGCAGGCCAAAAGTAAGGTCAATTGCGATCGCCCGCTGAGGTGGCGGCGGCAGTTTGCTCGGGATGGTAATCACCAGCACCACCAGCGCAAAATGGGTAATTATGGCAGCACTGATTGCCAGTCCGTGGCGAAAACTCGCGTCGGTAAATCGAATCGGCGAAACGAAATTGAACGCAGGAAGTCGCAAAAAACGCCCCGATCACAATACAACCCGCCACATCAAAGCCTAGCGGATGTAAACGTGGCTCGCGACCCCCGGTAGCATATCATTATTTCTGGGTTTTGGCCGCTCTGCGGTGTGCATCGTGCAATGCTGCGACTGACTGGCCGCCGGTTCTGGCGAGTACGCCAAAACTGCGCACGGCGGGATACTTTGTGGGGGATGCTGTCTTACGGATGATCGTCATGTCACTCTCCACTGGACTACTTCACCGGCAGGCTGGCTGCGATTGAGTTCGAACTGGCGTCCCCCTGTTCGGCCATAGGCATAATCAGGCTGGACGATGACTGGCTCTGGTTGAGAAATACTGTCACAGCAAAAACCGTCACGGCAATTGAAAGGCCGATAATGGTTGCTGGATTGCTACTTCCCGGTTTTGCCATTTTGCCATCTCCCCGATTGCGCTCTGACAATTTGACTCTCGGAGCGCTTCCCGGCCCTCGCATGACGAATTCAGGCCAATGCAAGGGCAATTGCGGCGATAATGCGGCTTGGCGCTTGGCCCCACAGCCAAGTCTCGCTAGTTTCGGGGCAAACGCGCGCAAGGATTTTCCATGACATTCAAACAATCAGATGCCCTCGCTCGGGTGCAGCCGTCCGCTACACTGGCCGTGACTCAAAAGGCTCGCGAATTGCGAGCGAAAGGCGTGGATGTCATTTCTCTGGGTGCTGGTGAGCCCGATTTTGATACGCCCGACCATATAAAGGACGCGGCGATAGAGGCGATCAGGGCTGGCAGGACTAAATACACGCCGGTCGATGGCATTCCGGAATTGAAATCCGCGATTGCGGCAAAATTTGAACGCGAGAACGGCCTGACTTACAGCGCCGATCAGATATCAGTCGCTCCAGGGGGTAAGCCGGTTATTTTTAATGCGCTTGTGGCCAGCCTCAACCCGGGCGATGAGGTTTTGTTTCCGGCACCTTATTGGGTGTCTTATCCGGAAATGGTTCGCTTGTGCGGCGGTGAACCGAAAGTGATCCAGGCCGGCATCGAGACCGGGTTCAAAATCACGCCGGCACAGCTGGAAGCCGCGATCACGCCTAAAACCAAGTGGTTCATATTCAATTCGCCATCCAACCCGACCGGCGCTGGATATAGTTCGGATGAAATTCGTGGATTGACCAACGTTCTTTTGCGTCACCCTCAGGTCATGATCATGACCGACGATATGTACGAACACATTGTCTATGATGATTTTAAATTTACCACCATCGCCGAAGTCGAACCACAGCTATACGAACGGACATTGACGACCAATGGCGTGTCGAAAGCTTTTTCCATGACGGGGTGGCGAATTGGATATGCGGCCGGGCCGGAAAAACTGATTTCGGCCATGCGAAAGGTTATTTCACAGACGACGTCCAATCCGTGTTCGATCAGCCAGTGGGCGGCGGTCGCGGCATTGACAGGATCGATGGATTTCATCGCAGATCGCAATGCTGCCTTCAAGCGCCGACGGGATATGGTTCTTGCAGATATTGGTGCAGCGCCAGGATTGACGGCTCCGATACCCGAAGGGGCTTTCTATGTTTTTGCGGATTGTTCCGGATGGATTGGTAAAACCGCGCCCAATGGCACACTCATCAAGACGGACATTGATGCCTGCGACGCGCTGCTCGATTGCGAGGCCGTAGCGGCTGTGCCTGGTACTGCATTCGGCGGGTCGCCGGGCTTCCGATTGTCTTATGCCACCAGCGATTCCGCACTTGAAGAGGCCGGTAAGCGCATTCGGAATTTCGCATCGACTATATTATAGATAATATTTATGTCACAGACGAATATTACCAATTTGATTAATGTGCGGCATTGGATCATATACATGGGGAACGCAACGGGCGGTGTCTTGCCGCTGAAAAGGAGTTGAGGATGACGATATCTATGGGAATGGATCAGGCGCAACGTGAGACAATGGCGGAAGCTGTCGCGAAGGTGCTTGCCGACACCTATGCTCTGTATTTCAAAACGCATGCTTATCACTGGAACGTAACCGGCCCGCGCTTCCACGACCTGCATTTGCTTTTCGAAACGCAGTACAATGAAATGTGGGTCGCGACCGATGAAATCGCCGAAAGGGTCCGTGCGCTGGGTGTGATGGCGCCAAATTCCTATGGCGCCATGGACGCGCTTGCTACCGTGAAATCGGATGGGTCCAAGACCGATGCGAACGACATGGTGGCAGATATGCTTGCCGGTCATGAGCAACTGGCGGCGACAATTCGCAGTGCACTGCGAAAGGCAGGCGAATTGGGAGACGAGGCGACAGCCGATGTACTGACACCGCGCCTGAGCGTGCATGAAAAGATGGCATGGATGCTTCGTTCGACGCTCGGTTGATTCTGTCAAGAGGTCGAAAAAAAGGAACCCCGGTCAGTTCGACCGGGGTTTTTTCTATAATCAGAAAATAGAAGCGCCGGGCCCGAGGGGAGGAGTGGGTCCCGGCGCAATGTGCATAGTGTCGGGGAGAAGACAGTATGCAATCTCAGAAGGGAACGCGATATGCGGCGTTTCGTTCGAGAGCGATATGGTGAGTTCTGGTAGGAAAGACCAGTGCCATTGTCGAATACCGGTTATGCAGTTTTGCAAACCTCAAATATTCAAGGTGTTTATCGACAGTTCTTTTATGTTTCCCATTGTTTTGCCTGAGAGATCAGAAAGTCGCGAAAGACAGTAATCCGGTTCGAACCCCGCAATTCCTCCGGATAGACGAAATAGACATTGAATACAGGGCCTTCAATGTCCGGCATTATACGCACCAGCTTGTCATTTTCGCGTGCCACATAGTCCGGCAAGCTTGCAATGCCCAGACCCGCTTCGGCCGCTTTCATGACAGCATTGATCGTGTTGGCCTCGACAATAGCGGGGCGAGGGGCTGCGCCGGATTTCCGTCCCAGCCGCGTCGCCCAGTCCAGATTGGGGATGGGCGCGAGGGAAGGCGGTCCGTATTGAACGATGGCGTGATCATCCAGATCCTCGGCGACAGTTGGCGCTCCGTTCTTCTGAAGATAAGCCCGACTGGCATAAAGGTGTTGCGGCACCTGCATGAGTTTGCGCTGGATCAGATCGTTCTGCGTCGATGGCCAGGGCCGTATGGCGCAGTCTGCTTCCAGACTGGCAACATCGACCTCATGATCATCCAGCATGAGCCGGATACGGATATCCGGGTAAGCGGTATTGAATGAAGCGAGGCGCGGGGCCAGCCAGATTGCGCCAAGCGCGGTCGGGGCGGTTACGCGCAAATCACCGGAAGGCTTGTCCCGGGAATCGGCGACCATGGCTTCGGCAAGTGCAACTTTTGACGATATATCATGCGCCGCATGATAGAGCAGTTTACCGGGTTCGGTGAGCAATAGTCCGCGCGCATGCCGGTGGAAAAGCTTGATTCCCAACTGCTCTTCCAGGGCAGTGATCTGTCGGCTCAGCGCCGACTGGGAAAGGCCCAGCATTTCTGCGGCGGCTGTGAGGGATCCGGCCTCCGCGGCCGCATGAAACGATTTCAGCTTGTCCCAGTCCATTTTGAATCCGTTCCTAGCGGTTGATTGCAGACATGCCGGTCTCGTTATATCTCGCGCCCTGAACTCGGTCGGCGAGAGCGTTCAAACGCGTCAATTCGGTTGCCGTGAGGGTGATATCAGCCGCGCCGAGATTGGATTCCAGATTTCGCAGTTTTGTGGTTCCTGGAATCGTCACGATGTTATCTGCGCGACCCAGTATCCACGACAGGGCTATCTGACCGGGTGCAGCATTCTGTGAGGCTGCGATGGCGCGAACCTCGTCGACGAGTGCGAGATTGGCTTCGTATGCGCCGTCTGCGAACCGGGGCTGCATTGCGCCTTGCCGATATTCGCCGTCGCCAACCGGCTTGTTGTCGCGGTTTAAAGCGCCGGTCAGCAAGCCTCTTCCCAGAGGTGAGTAGGCAACGAGCGTTGCGCCAATGTCTTTCAGCGTCGGCAGGACATCGGCTTCTATGTCTCGCGAGAATATTGAGTATTCGCTTTGCACGGCCGCAATCGGATGAACGGCATGCGCGCGTCGAATGGTTTCGCCAGACGCTTCCGATAATCCGAGGGAGCGGACTTTCCCCTCTGCGACCAGCTCGCCCATCGCCCCGACGGTCTCTTCGATCGGAATCTGCGGATCGACCCGGTGCAGATAGTAAATATCGATCCCGTCCGTGTTCAGAAATTTCAGAGAATTTTCAACCGCACGGCGCATATTTGCAGGCGAGCCGTCCACGGTGGTGCCTGTCGGTTTTCCGTTGGCGTTCAACAAGAATTTCGGTCCGAATTTGGTCGCGATGCGTACTTTGTCGCGACGGTCGGCAAATGCCGCGCCCAACA
>BQJI01000140.1 GCA_021604625.1 Hyphobacterium sp.
TCTATGTGATCTGACCTCAACGCAGATACGAACTGCATAGAATCCGAACATGACAAAAATTCCAATGACCGTCGACGGTTTCAAAGCCCTCGACGAAGAAATGAAGCACTTGAAAACGGTAGAGCGTCCGGCAGTGATCCAGGCGATTGCCGAGGCACGTGAGCATGGCGATCTCTCAGAGAACGCTGAATATCACGCCGCCAAGGACCGTCAGGGGTGGATTGAAGGTCGACTGGCCGAAATCGAGGACAAGCTGGCACGCTCGCAGGTGATTGACGTCGCCAAGCTGGACGGCGACACCGTGAAATTTGGTGCGACGGTGACGGTTGTGGACGAAGATACCGATGCGGAAGCGGCGTATCAGCTCGTCGGAGAAGACGAGGCGGATGTGAAGTCGGGTAAAATCTCGATCACCTCGCCCATCGCACGCGCCATGATCAACAAGGAAGTTGGCGATGTCATCGAGGTCAATGCGCCAGGTGGGCTGAAATCATACGAAATTCTGAAAATCAGCTGGATCTAGTCTCGCCAATCTTTGAGACCGTCAAAAGGCCGGAGTATTCTCCGGCCTTTTGCATGCGCGGAACAGGCTTAACGCAAACCCGGAACATGATTGGCCGGGTCGCGGTGCTCTCCGTTCTGGCGAACTTCAAGATGAAGGTGCGGCCCAGTTGAGCGACCGGTAGAGCCCACACGTCCTATTTGCTGTCCGACGAGGACAGTGTCACCCACAGCGACATCATATCCCTGCATATGGGCGTAGACGCTCTGCCAGCCGTCACCGTGGTCAATTGCGACTGTATTCCCCCAGGCTTCATTGCCTTGAAAACCAAGATCGGCATGCACCACACGACCTGCGGCCGGGGCCAGGATCGACGTCCCTTCCGGTGCCGCAATGTCGGTTCCATTGTGAAAAACCGGCGCAGAAGCGGGACGCGCCGGACGCGCACCATACTGGCTGGAAATACGACCCTCCAGAACCGGCTCCACGACAAACGGGGCCTCGGAGTCTGGCGATCCAAAGCTGATCTCCGGGACATCCGAAGGCGAAACAGGCTCTGGAGCCGTTTCGGTACCAAATGCGAGCTCCGTCTCAGGCTGAGTTTGCGGTGAAGTCACGCGTATCGCGACTGGCTGTGCGGCGGCGGGTGACGCTGCGGGCTCGGCGCGAATAACCGGTGCCGGTTCGGCAAGTGGAGCCGGTTGTTCGGGTGCAGGCTGAAATTGTACCGCCGTTTGCGGCGCATTGCGTCGGTCTGTTGCGATCGCCTGGGCCGCTGTTAACGGCAAAGCGACACCAATCGCCAGAATGGTTCGAATTATGAGGCGTCGCGAACCCGACGCCTTTGTGTTCAATATTGCTTGTATACGCATTTTTCTGTGTCTCCTGTCGTGGGCTCCAAACGCAGACGCTTCTGGCGTGCCGAGCCGCATGGTTGCTATAAGCGCAGCGGCATATTCCGTGCGTGCATTGGACCCCAGCCCTTGAACGGCTTCGTTGTCACACGCCAATTCTCGCGCTGCAGCCAATGCGGATTCGACCCAATGAAGCGGTAGATGAAACCAGAGAACAATCTTCAAGGCGGAGCCAATAAGCCGGTCTTTTTCATCGCCGCGCCGATGATGGGTCAGTTCATGTCGCAAAGCATGGCGAAGTGCCATTGCATCGCTGAACAGCGTTTCGGGGATTATGATGACACCATGCCAACCTGTCAGTATCGGCGACTGGCGCAATGACGTGATCAGTACCGGGACCGAATCTGCTGTGCAAGCCATCCCCGCTTGCTCAAGAATTCCCCTCTCGCCGGCCCGCGGTAATCGGCAGACAGCCAGAAGCCTCTGGCGCCGGATATGGCGCGTGGCCGCCATAACAATCATAATCGCCAACCCGGCCAGATAAATTCCACCCAGCAATGAGCGGTATCCGGGTAGCGTAAATGAAGTTGGCATTGCCTCACTTTCAATGGCCGCCAAAGTGCTGCTTGGCAGAGCCTGATGGTAGGAAGGCTCGAACGCCGTCGTTTCAATGGCCGCGTCCGGCACCGCAAATATCAAGGGTGCTGCGACGAACGGAATCAAAATCGCCAACCTGACCAACTGCCACGGCGTTACGTCAGACGCGGAAGCGCTGAACCGCGTCAAGGCCAACCAGCAAAGCGCGCCCGACAGCAGCGAAAACACGACGCCAAGGGCCATCGCATCGAACAGCCCGTTCATTCGTTCGCTCCGTTATCGCCAGCCGAATCCAGTAGGCGCGCAAGTTCCTCTGCCTCGGCCTCGGAAAACAATGTGCTGGACGCGAAAGCCGTCGCAGGAATAGGCCCATCCAGATCAAGCGTACGGGTCGCAAAATCGCGGATGAGTTCCCCCATCAATGCGACTTTGGCAACTTTCGTGGAGAATACCGCCAGGCCGTGAACATCAGCGCGTTCGATCAGATTCTTTTCGGTCATCCGCAAAAGCAGCGTGCGTGTCGTCGAATAGGACCAACCTTTATGTCCCCCTATCCCGTTCTGGATTTCACGCGCACTTTGCGCGCCTGTCGACCATAAGTGCTTGAGAATTGCGAGTTCGGCTGGGCTGGGTTGGATTGCCATAATCTTGAAAACACCGTCGTTACACTTGTAACGTGTTACGAGTGTAGCACGGGAATGTCAATACACAGATGCCGCGCGATGTGCCGTCAAATGTCTGCAAGCATGCTTGCCTTACGCAGAACAATCCGAATGATCACCGCATGACAAACATTCCCGAAATTTGGGCCGTTGCCGACGGACGACGCGGTGTCGAAAATCAGGCTATTGGATTGGCCGAAGCCCTGGCCTCTGAATGCGGTGGGCAAGCCCATCGCGCCCTGATCCGGGAAGATGGCTATGTCACGCTTCCTGACGCCGAAAACCCGACCGTATGGATAGGTTGTGGTCGACCCGCGATTCGCGTCGCGCGACACCATAGAAAAAGCTATCCCGAGGCGCGCTTTGTCTATGTTCAGGATCCACGCAGCCAATACGACCTATTTGACGCCATCATTGCGCCAACGCATGATCGTCTGGACGGGCCAAATGCGATTTCCATGCTCGGGTCGCCTAACCGTTTGACGGCGCAAAAGCTCGCGAGTGGAAAAGCTGCGCTGACGGGCGCGCTTCAAAAATTCAGGTCGCCACGCGCTGTGATGCTCATTGGTGGACCCAATAAGCGCTTGTCCATGACAAAGGACGTGGTTGCGGCCATCTGTTCGCGCGCTGAATTTCTGGAACGTGAAGGCTTGTCGGTTCTGGTCACGACATCACGCAGAACACCAAAACCGCTCGTGAACGCGCTGGAGGCGATGGCCAGGGCGGATCGCTTCTGGGTGTATTCTGGCGAGGGTGAAAACCCGTATTTCGGTTTTCTGGCGGCCGCCGACTATATTTTCGTGACTGAAGATTCCACAAATATGCTGACCGAAGCCGCTTTCACCGGAAAGCCGGTCTACGCACTGCCTCTGGATGGCAATCCAGGCAAATTCCGGTTGTTGCATGCGGATCTGGAAGCCCACGACGCACTGCGGTCCTTCCTGGGACGTCTGGATCAATGGAATTACGCACCGCTGAATGAAACCGCGCGCATTGCCAATTTGCTCGCAGACCGGTTTGCGCTCCGAAAAAATATCCCGTCTGAACAGCCAGTGTAATCTGTTTTTGCTCACGCTTTCATGCTTGCACTCAACAGCCTATATGCTCCCTGTGAAACTCGCGCGAATGGAATGAATTGAATGCCTGAAACACAACACAGCAAAGTCGTCATCATTGGTTCCGGTGCGGCCGGCTACACAGCGGCCATATATGCTGCGCGGGCCATGTTGGCGCCCACCCTCATTGCCGGATTACAGCCCGGCGGCCAGCTGACGATTACAACCGATGTCGAGAATTATCCCGGCTTCGCCGATGTGATCCAGGGACCGTGGCTTATGGAGCAAATGCGCGCCCAGGCCGAACATGTCGGCACCAATATCGTCTCCGACATCATCATTGAGGCGGATTTGTCCTCGCGCCCCTTCACGCTGAAGGGCGATAGCGGCGATGTCTATACAGCCGACAGCGTCATCATCGCCACTGGAGCCAGTGCCAAATGGCTGGGGCTGGAGTCCGAACAGACCTTCCAGGGTTTCGGCGTCTCGGCGTGTGCGACCTGCGACGGATTTTTCTATCGTGACAAGGAAGTCTTCGTGATTGGCGGCGGCAACACGGCCGTCGAGGAAGCGCTGTTCCTGACGAATTTTGCCAGCAAGGTCACGCTGGTCCATCGCCGCGATGAATTGCGTGCCGAAAAAGTCATGCAGGAGCGACTGTTCAAACATCCGAAGATCGAAGTGATCTGGGACCACCAGCTGGAAGAGATTACTGGCGGCGACAATCCACCCGGCGTGACCGGCGTCCGGCTCAAACATGCCCGGTCGGGCGAGATCACAGAACGCCCGGCAGATGGCGTCTTCATCGCCATCGGTCATGCCCCCGCAACAGAATTGTTCACCGCACAACTGGAAACCAAAACCGGCGGCTATCTGATTACCCAGCCTGATTCAACTGCGACCTCTATACCCGGCGTTTTCGCGGCAGGTGATGTGACCGATGATGTTTTCCGACAGGCTGTCACAGCGGCTGGCATGGGATGTATGGCCGCGCTGGAAGCGGAACGCTTTCTCGCAGCGCAAGAGTAGTTACCCCTACATTGCAATGAATTAATGCCAAGGCCGCGCGCTATGTGTTTAGAAGCAGCCTCTTTGCGGGTGATGAGGTTTTTGAGGTGACGTTGATGTCTGGTGTTATTCGTACGATTATTGTTGCTGCCATGATGGTTTCCGCACCCATGGCGCAGGCGATTCAAGCCGACAATGATCCCCGGTTTGAGCAATTCAATCCCTCAACGCGCGAAGCCGGTCGCCAGACTGTCGACTACACGGCCTGGTCGGACATGCTTCGGGAAATTGTATTGAATGTCGGGTTTTCTGATCGACGGTCTGCACGTGGAAATCCGGTGTTTACCGGCACCCGGATTTTTACCGGAAACAACAGTCGTTATCGCTATGAATCCAATCGCGTCATCCTTCATCTGTTCGAGGATTTTCACACCGAAAATATTGGCCTTTACCGCGCTGAGCTGGAAGCCCTGCCCGATCAGATCGATTTCAACGCGCTACATCCGAACGAGCAACTCGCCTACTGGCTGAACCTCTACACCGTGACCGTCGTCGAACAGATGGGTCTGTTGTATCCTCGGCATGAATTCCGGCGGATCAATGCATATAATAGCAATGAGCGCCTTTATGACGCGCCGCTGCTTACCGTCATGGGCGAACCACTCAGCCTAAATGATATCCAGTACAATATTGTCTATCGTTATTGGGATGACCCGCTCGTGATTTACGGGTTTTTCAATGGCACAATCGGCAGCCCGCGTATCCGTCGTGAAGCTTTCGAGGCGAATACGGTCTGGACTCAGCTTGAGTCCAATGCGCGTGAATTTGTAAATTCGCTCCGAGGTGTCGACAGCACACCCAACCGGCTGGACATTTCCGAGCATTACCAAAATGCCCGCCCCTATCTTTTCCCCGACTGGCCGATCGATATCCGTGCGCATCTGATGCGCTACGCCGATGAAGATGTTGCCGAGCTTGTAAGCCGGGACATGCCGTTGCGCGCGATTGTCAATGAATGGGGCATTGCCGACATGACAAATGGGTCGAGCCGCTGTGGTGGCGCGATCAGCCAAACGACGACCACGGCTGATGGCACCCAGCGCGATGCTTCATTTTGCGGCAACCTTCCAGACAATGGTCGCATTTTGATGGATTTCGTCATCGAAAGACGCATGCGCCAAATCCTGAATGGCGAAACGGGAGACGTTTATATTCGTGACCTCCCAGATCGACCAAACCGCAATGTCGTCATTGATTTGGACGTGCTGGAAGACGAAGACGAGGACGCGGACGACGCCGACAATTCAAACTGATGATCACCTGATGCCAACAAAATCGCGGCCCTTCGGGGCCGCTTTTTTATTGCACCAGTGGAAAACTGGCCTATGCCCGTTGCACCAACAATCCCGTAGGAGAACTGGAATGGATCAGCGGCGTATCGGCGAGTTCAAGGTAAATCCAATTGGTCTGGGCTGTATGGGTCTCTCGGCATT
>BQJI01000141.1 GCA_021604625.1 Hyphobacterium sp.
TTGCGGATATCCGATTGATTGATTGGATGTGGAACCTCGCACTGACGGGACTGTTTGTTTTTGTCGGCCGCCAATTTGAACATCCGCTCTCGCGGGTGGAAAATGCGCCAAAGAAACTCGTCATTCAGGATCGAACGCGAACCTGGAAAGTCGATGTCTCGGAAATTTTGGCGCTTTGTGCCGACGGCAATTACGTCACTGTAGTCACACGCAAGGATTCCATTTTGTATCGCGAAACTCTGTCCCGCACGATGAAGGAGTTAGGTGAGGGTGGGTTTCTGCGGATACACCGGTCATTTGCAGTTAAATTAGGCGAGATTCGCGAATGCAGTAGCAAGCCGGAACGTAGTGTTACCTTGAAAACCGGGCATAAATTTCCTGTCAGCCGCAGAAGCTTCGCGAAAGTGGAGAAACTGCTTTCGGATGAATAAAATGGCCCCGATCAGGCGGTTTTATTCATCGCATGAGCAAGGGCCTTCGAAATGATTACGGCCTAACTGCAAAGGGATCTGTGTCAGTGCGTCGGAATGTCTGACGAGAGACCTCGACCCAGTTCTCACCCTGCAGCTCTTCAGTCACACTCGTATAGCCGCTATAGGAAATGTCCTCATATCGCCCGCGGAACGCCTGCCACTCGCCATTCGGGCCGCGATAGCTTTCACGTTCATAAGCGATGCCATTGGCAGCATGAACGTTTACACCGGATGAGAGACCGCCGATGGAATTGTAATAATAGAAATCGACGGTTTCGGTTTCCGGTTCCCAGTAGAACAGGGTTTCACCGCTATAGTCCGGATTACCCGGAACGATGTGGCGATCGCGGACATAACGGCCGAGCAAATCTGTAAAGCAATGTGTGTCGGTAACATCGCTCTCGCCAAGTCGTGTTTCAAAACATCCGCCCAGAAGCGGTTGAAAAAGATCTGTCGCCGGAGAGAAGCTGGGAGATCCGGTCATTTCCGCTTCGAGCGTGGGCCCCACAGATGCGGCTTGCCGGGTGAATATTCTTGCCGGTCCAGCGACCCAGCCGCCATAGTCCTCGCCCATATTCTGTTCAACCACCTGGCTGAACTGATCCCCATCAACCCGCGACCATTTTAAATTCATATCCGAACCGTCGTTTTCCTCGGGGCGGATTTGGATTGTGATCTGCCCGTCTTCGAAAATCGCATTGCGATAATTGATGTGACCCCAGGATAGAAAGCTTGTGAACATCACCGTAACGGCATTCTGGTTGGCCGTGTTCCAGTTGAGAATTTCCTCGTTGAAAAATGCGCCGCCGTGAGGGCCGGGAGCCTGCCGCCGGATTCGGATGAAATGATTCTCCATCCGTTCGAAACAGTAGGTTTCAACATTTGGAACCGGTTCGGTGGCGCTATAGATCGGATCCATTCGACCTTCGCCTTCGTAGGTCCAGCACGAGCCCAGAAAGTCAGAAAAAGCGTCCATCATCGGCGTGTCAGCCTGTGCACTCGACGCCACAAAACTTGCAGCCAGAATTCCCGAAATCAGTACCGGTTTCATAATTCCCCCCGTAGCGCAGCCGCTGTTGGACATTTTGCGTATCTATTGATGAGCATAGTGAGCGGTTGTTTGAGTTAGCAATCAACCCCTGCATAGCTGATACCCGCCTTGATTGGTTTCCATTGGCGGCAAGCTCTGTTAGACGCGCCGCTCTTTCGCGACGCGGCAAATGTAGCCGCAAATTTCCGGGCCTGCATCATGCATTTTCTTCGCCTCGACGCCTTCGACTGGACCCGCACACGGCTGGAGTGGTTCGGTAATATTCGCGGCGATTTGCTTGCCGGTCTCGTTGTTGCGCTGGCGCTGATCCCCGAAGCGATCGCATTTTCCATCATCGCTGGCGTCGATCCGAAAATCGGACTCTATGCCTCATTCTCGATCGCGGTGTTGATCGCCTTTGTTGGTGGCCGTCCAGGCATGATTTCGGCCGCAACCGCCGCCACAGCGGTGCTGATGGTCACGCTGGTCCGCGATCATGGCCTGCAATACCTGTTGGCGGCCACGGTGCTGGCTGGCGTGCTGCAGATCGGCGCAGGCGCGCTGAAGCTCGGCAATCTGATGCGTTTCGTTTCGCGGTCGGTTTTGACCGGTTTCGTCAATGCGCTTGCCATTCTGATTTTCATGGCGCAGCTGCCGGAACTCATTGGCGTCACCTGGTTGACCTATGTTCTGGTCGCGGCGGGCCTCGGCATTATCTATATTCTGCCGCGCTTCACCAAAATCATCCCGTCGCCGCTGGTGTGCATTCTCGTGCTGACCGGGCTGACCATGTATTTCGGCTGGGATGTGCGCACTGTGGGCGATATGGGCGAATTGCCGGATACGCTACCGGTTTTCCTCATCCCCGATATACCGTTCAACTTCGATACGCTGATGATTATTTTGCCGTATTCGGCCGCCGTCGCAGCGGTTGGCTTGCTGGAATCACTTCTGACCCAGCAAATTGTCGATGATCTGACGGACACACCATCTGATCGTAATCGCGAATGCGTCGGGCAGGGCACCGCAAATATCGTCACCGGCTTTCTCGGCGGCATGGCCGGTTGCGCCATGATCGGTCAGTCGATGATCAATGTGAAGTCCGGCGGGCGCGGGCGGTTATCGACCTTTTCGGCCGGTGTCTTTCTGCTCTTCATGATCCTTGTACTGGGAGAATGGATTGCGGCCATTCCGATGCCGGCGCTGGTCGCGATTATGATCATGGTATCGATCGGGACATTCTCCTGGTCGTCGGTGAAATCACTGCGTTCGCATCCGCTTTCCTCAAGCGTGGTCATGCTGGCGACCGTGGCCGGGGTGATCCTGACCCACAATTTGGCGATTGGCGTGATGGTCGGCGTCTTCCTGTCCGGCATATTTTTCGCCTGGAAAATCTCGCGGATTTTCGAAATATCGTCCGAGCTGTCGTCCGATGGCCGCGCCCGGACCTATGCGGTGCAGGGCCAGTTATTCTTCGCGTCTGCGGAGGCCTTCACCGGCGCGTTTGATTTCAAGGAGGCGCTGGATGAAGTGACGCTGGATCTGTCGGCTGCGCATATCTGGGACATTTCCAGCGTGCAGGCGATTGACCTCATTGTCTTGAAATTCCGCCGCGAAGGCATGACGGTGAATCTTGTGGGCATGAATGAAGCCAGCGAGACCATCGTCGATCGCTTGGGCGAGCATGACAAACCGGGCGCGTCTGATCGCGCCGCCGGGCATTAGGAGCCAGAAGATGGATCGCATTGTTACTCTGATTGACGGCTCCGCCTACAGCGACAGCGCCTGCGATCATGCGGCGTGGGTTGCAGAAAAGACCGGTTACGGCATAGACCTTCTGCATGTCATTGATCATCGTCCCGGACGGCCCGGACCCCTGAATTTGTCCGGCAATCTGACCCTTGGTGCGCGCACCGAATTGCTGGAAAAACTGACCAGACATGATGAGGAGGGCGCGCGTCTGGCGCGCGAGGCCGGCCGCCTGATCGTCGATGTGGCAAAGGCACGGCTTGAAGCGGCAGGGCTGACCGACATACAGATTCGCCTGCGCAATGGCGACCTCGTTGAAGCGGTGCAGGATGTTGAATCAACGGCCCGGGTTCTGGTGTTGGGGAAACGCGGCGAGCATGCCGATTTTGCCAAACTCCATCTCGGCTCAAATCTCGAACGCGTGGTGCGCAGCGCACATCGCCCGGTTCTGGTCGTTTCGCGCGCTTTTTACGCGCCGCAACGCGCGACGATTGCCTTCGATACCAGCGCCAGCGTTGCCAAGGCAATTGATCACATCGCGCAAAGCAAGCTGTTCAGGGGCATAGGGATTCATTTGCTGCGCGTCGGTGATGAATTGCCCGAAATGGAAACCGCGGCAGAAACACTTCGTGATGCCGGTTTCGATATCGTCTGTGAAACTGTAACCGGAGAGGCAGACACGGTGTTTACCGAGAAGGCAAAGTCCGGCGAGATCGAATTTCTCGTTATGGGCGCATTCGGTCATTCGCGCCTCCGCAATCTCTTCATTGGCAGCACAACCACCCAGGTGATCCGGTCCTGCCCGGTGCCGGTGCTGCTTTTCCGGCCGGATATGAAAGCCTGAATTCATGCAGGATCACTGGCGTGTAACGCCGGTGTGACGGATCAGGGCATTTAAAGCCGCCAACGGCTACCTATATGCCTTGAGTGGCAGGCTGAAGGGTCGTGCCGATCAGAACAGGGATAAAGTCATGGCCGATGCAAAAACATATATGCCGCCGAAAATCTGGAAATGGGAAAAAGGAAATGGCGGCAAGTTCGCCAATATCAATCGCCCCATCGCCGGAGCGACGCATGACAAGGTCCTGCCGGTCGGAAAACACCCGCTCCAGCTTTATTCACTGGCGACGCCGAACGGCGTCAAAGTCACCATCATGTTGGAGGAATTGCTCGCCAAGGGGCATGCAGGGGCTGAATATGACGCCTGGCTGATCGATATTGGCGAGGGTGATCAGTTTTCGTCCGGCTTTGTCGAGGTCAATCCCAATTCAAAAATTCCGGCGCTGATGGACCGGTCGACCGGGACGCCGCAACGGGTTTTCGAATCGGGTTCCATATTGATGTATCTCGCCGAGAAATTCGGAGAATTCCTGCCGACGGAAACAGCCGCACGAACAGAAACGCTCAACTGGCTGTTCTGGCAGATGGGATCCGCGCCGATGCTCGGCGGTGGATTTGGTCATTTTTATGCCTATGCCCCTGAAAAGTGGCAATATCCGATTGACCGCTATGCCATGGAAGTCAAACGCCAGATGGACGTTCTGGACCGCAATCTGGAGACTCGCGAATTTGTCGCCGGAGATCATTACACCATTGCGGATATGGCCATTTATCCCTGGTATGGCGCGATGGCCAAAGGCTTGCTCTATGACGCCGGTGAATTCCTTTCCGTGCATGAATACAAGCACGTCATTCGATGGGCCGACCAGATGAAGGCGCGCGATGCGGTGAAGCGCGCCCGCATGGTGAACCGCACCTGGGGCGAACCCTCATCCCAGCTGCACGAACGTCACGATGCCTCGGATTTCCAGACGAGGACCCAGGACAAAATCGAAAAAAACGAAGCGTCCTGAGGGCGGTCGTATTTCCAATCTTCGCTCCTGCCTTTCACAGCACCCCGGTTCGGCTTAGAACAGGCGTTGATTTGGGGGCGACGCAATGGATCGTTTTTCATTCGTACTGGTATTGCTATCGGTGATTGTCGGCCTCGGCTTGACCGAATTGTTGAGTGGCGTCGCGCGCCAGATCAAATACCGGACCGGCATCACCCACAGTTTCCTGCAAGGAATGACGGTGGTCATCGTGATGACCGCACTGTTCCAGCAATGGTGGGAATCCTGGTCGCTTCAAACGGTCGATAGCTGGTCAGTTGGCGATATGATCCTGTTATTGTCCGGACCGATATTTCTTTTTCTGATTTCTCATCTTCTGTTTCCGGATCGCATGGAAAATGCCGATCTGCGTGCGCATTACCATGCAAATTCGCGCGCTGTTTGGAGCCTGGCGATCGTGACCGTCATTGTAGCGACGGCTTTCCGACCCCTCAGTTTTTCCTACGATGTTCTGGCATTGGATAATCTTTCATCCTTTTTGGCTCTGCCGGTTTTCGTCGCATTGGCCATTTTTCGATCACCGCGTCTGCATATCATGTTACTTCCGCTCCTGTTGCTCAGTTTGATTCTTGATATTCTGGTCTTTAATCCGGCGATCTGACATCGCCTCCTGCAAACCATTCGCAACTAGTGCATTTTCAACCGCTTGAGCGTCAAACAGACGCAGAGAAAGCCGCCTTTTCGTCTTGCGAGCGCGGGCGGGTCGCTCTAGCTTCCGGCCCGACCGTGTGGGGGCATTTTGTCAGGCCAGACTCGCGATTCCGCGATGGCCGGCCCGCGCACAGCAGCTGATCGGGGCGATCCGTCATGAATGCGCTTCTGCTCGAATACCTGCCGATTATCATTTTTCTGGGAATCGCTGCTGCGATGGGAATCGGCTTCATGGTTGCGGCCTGGGTATTGGCACCATCGAACCCCGATCCCGAAAAAGTCTCGACATATGAATGCGGGTTCGAGGCATTCGACGATGCGCGGATGAAGTTTGATGTCCGCTTCTACCTCGTCGCGATTCTTTTCA
>BQJI01000142.1 GCA_021604625.1 Hyphobacterium sp.
GGCGGTGCGCGTGAGGTGACCGGCGTGCGCGTCGAGAATGAAACCATTGTTTCGGACGCCATGATTGCCGATCGCTTCGGAATCGAGGCCGGTGATACCGTCACTCGCGCCGACATCCGCGAGGCGATGATCGAGGTGGCCGGGCTCGACACATTCGGCGCCATTGATGCGGGGTTCGAGGCCGACGGGACCCTGACACTGCGCACCGAGGAAAGGCCACTGGGAAGAAACCTCTTTCAGGCGGGTATCACGCTGTCGACATCATTCGATCAGGATTCCCGTTATGTCCTGCGCAGTCGTTATACCCGCTCGCCTGCCAATGCTTCGGGCGCACAATTTTCCCTCAATGCCGCGATTGGGTCCGAAGTCGAAATTTCCGGCGAATGGATGCAGCCCTTCGGCAGAGGTGGCCGATTCTTTCATCTGCTTGAAGCCGGCTATCTGGGCGAGCCCATCCCGCTCGATATTGCCGGAATCAGATTGGACGAATACTGGGTCACACGGCTATTCGGGCGCGCCACGCTCGGGCGAGACTTCGGACGCTGGGGTCGACTATCTGTCAATGCCGGATATCGAAATGGCCAATACGATACACCGTTCGAAGCCATGGACGATGGCGGTGATATTGATCTTGAGAACGCTGATCTCGGCCTGACTTTTGAACTCGACACGCTCAACCATCCGGATTTTCCGAGCAATGGCCGATCGCTTTTCGTCGACGCACGGCTGGTCGCGGATCTCGTTGATGTCGAGCCGTTTGACGCCGTTTTCGAGCGCTATCATTTTCGGGCTGGGCAGGCCTTCGGAAACAGCCAGTGGGGCGGCATGGCGCGGGCCGAAATCGGGCGGTCCGAAGATCAGGGTAGCACACTGGAGGCTTTGTTTTTTCTTGGTGGGTTCCGCAATCTGACCGCGATTGGAGAGCGCCAATTGCCGAACAACGAATTCGAACTCTATTCAATTGAAGGATACCGTCGGCTGACCTCATCCGATGCGGTCGGCGCGATCCCCATCTGGGTCGGGCTATTAGCTGAATACGCGGAATACACACTGGATCTGGGCGCCGACGGATCATTCTACGGGCACACATCCTCGATCACCGGCTATGCAGCGGTAAACACTCTACTCGGCCCGGCTTTTCTCGGTGTCGGATATGGAGAGCACAACGACCGCACCGTCTTTATCTATATCGGGCGGGAATTCTGATCAGGACAGATCGAAATCGTCGAGATTATACTGGACGAGCGGCTCGGCCCCCGAACGGCGGGCGGGTTGAGCTCCGATTCTGTGACGGGCCCGGTCAGCACAAACAAACGCCGCCGCCGATTCATTCAGCATGGACGCATATTCGATCTGGCCGGTCTCGTTTAGCAATGTCTGAAAGAATGAATCGCTCATAAAACCTTCCGACATTGCAGTGCAGGCGGTTTCAAATTCGCTGATCTGGGCGGCGGAAAGGCGCAGATAGGCTGCGGACTGGATTTCAGGTGGACGGGTATGAAATTTGGGATCCACCCAGTCTTCCGGCGCGCACACAACAGCAGCCAGTTCTGCGGTGACAGAGGCATCACTGGCCAGGGCATACGCCAAGGCCGGTGCGTGTTCGAGCTCCCGGTCTGCGGTTCGAGTGAAAGCAACAGATGCGGCTTGCAGCGCTTCGCATGCGCCGATGGGATCCGAGAGTTGAACTGTATCTGTTGAGGCGTCGGGATCTTGCCCCTGCCAGAACAATATCCACCACAAACCCGCGAAAATCGCAGGCAATGCCGCAGCGGCAAGCAGAAACCTCACCCATCCCATTCATCCAGTCTGCAAAAGAATGGGGCCAGAACGTGGCCTGCTATTCGCGGACCGGGCACATATCGACAGGTTCGCGTGTCTGGGCCGGAAATCTGGCCAACCAGCAATCATCGAAGACCGAGCAATAACAGACATCAACCGTGATGTCGTGGCGCGCATAATCGAGTGCCTGCCAGACGCCGTAGCCGATTGATTGGGTGTCGGCATCGGGACGGCGAAAAATGATGTAATCAACTTCTTCCTGCGGTGCGAGAAATCGCCCTTCGATCGTATCGAACAGAAAGGCCATCTGTCCGGTGCGAAAAGCGTCATGGACGTAAGCCGGCCTGTCTGCTTCGGGAACCGAGTCCGGCACGCAGCAGCGAGAGATGAATTGCGATGTATCGCGAATGGCTTCGCCATCCCATGTCATTTCCATGTAGCGAACATCGGCAGGTCCGATACCGGTATTCTGGAAACTGACCGTTAATCGCCATTCTTCCATGGGTAGATTATAATTACCGGTATCATATTGAATCACTGGCAAGACATTTGCCTCAAGCGTTCTTTGCATGACCCGGCTTTGTTCAACGGCCACATAGAGCGAAGCCACCGAAATGATGACCACGCTCACAGCAACCGTTAGTTCGATCGCACGGGTCAGTGTCAGTCGCATCGATCAGATCGTTGCTGGATCGCGGAAAACATCCTCGTCCAACTCGCCTTCGAGTTTCGCCACCGTCGTGGCCACCGCCGCATCGCCGGTCACGTTCACAACAGTGCGCGCCATATCCATAATCCGGTCAACAGGCCAGATAAATCCAACGACCAGCGCAATCTGTTCCGATGTCGCACCAAAAGTACTGAGTACTGTGGCCAAAAGAAAAAGCGAGGCAGATGGAATACCCGCTGCGCCGATCGAAACCAGCGCCGCCGTCAGGGCGATCATCACATAATTTGCGAAAGACAGATCGATCCCGAAGGCTTGAGCTGCAAACAAGGCAAGGATGCCAAGATAGAGCGCTGTGCCGTCCATATTGATCGTTGCGCCCAGCGGCAAAACTGATCCGGCTACGCTTTTGGGAATCCCGAGGTTTTTTCGTGCATTGGTAATCGTGACCGGCAAGGTCGCCGAGCTGGATGCCGTGGAATACGCGACGGCTTGCGCATCAAAAATACCCCGGAAAAAACGGATGGCGGGCAAGCGCAGAACGAATTTTATCAATCCGCCATAGATCAGGATCATGTGCGTGAACAGGCCGAGATAAACCGTCAGTATAAGCCAGGCAATCGACTGGAAGGCCTCGATGCCATACGCGACAGTGGTATAGGATATCAACGCAAAGACGCCAAAAGGCGCGACCTCCATCACCATAGTTGTTACTTTCAACACGGCTTCGGAGGCGCTTTCGAAGAATTTGCCAACAAGCTCGCCTTTTTCGCCTGACATCAAAATACCAATGCCAAACAGGAGGGCGAAGAATATCACCGCAAGGATATTGCCCTCCGCCATTGCCGCAGCAGGATTTTGGATAATGTCCAGTATTCGGTCCCATGCAGACGGTGGTACCTGACTAACGGCTTCCGGGGTCGCTTGAGCGAGTGAATCGGCAGCCCCGGCTCCGGGACGCATGATCGTGCCGAAAATCAGGCCAATGACATTGGCAAAGAATGTCGTGACAAGATACAGACCGACCGTCATCAGGCCCAGCGTGCCGAGCTTGGCCGGGTGTTTCATGGCCACCACGCCCGCCACTAATGTTGTGAATATGAGTGGCACGATCATCATGCGGATCAAGGCGATAAATATATCGCCATAGGGACGAATGTAGCTTTCGAGAAAGAGTTCAGCGCCACTCCCCATCGCACGCTCGACGAGCAGACCGAAAGCAATACCCAGCACAAGCGCGCCTAGCACACGCATCCAGAGCGTTATACCAAACCACCACTGGGAAACGGGTTTGAGGAAGCTACGCCACAAGAGCGTGACGAAAAGAAACCTGAACATGAGCGCTGTCTCCCAACCTGCCGAACCATTCGGTACGCAGACTAGGCGAGCCGTCTAGCGCGTCAACGGGCGCGTGTCGCGTCAAGAAGCTTTGCCAGCACAATATAGCTTGTGACTCCCGCCAGAGCGGCCCCGGCAATGAGAACCAATGGGCCGAAATCGCCCAGAGATTCAATCAACGGCGCGGACATCATTGGCAATGAAATCAGGAATTGCAGGCCCAACCGACGCCAGCCGATGTCCCGATACCCCAACGCATTGCGCATAGTGGTCGTCGAGAAATAATGGCTCGCACGCGCTGCCCTTCCGCCATCGTGATGATCACGATTATGCGGAACAGCTGCGTCAAATGGATTTTGAAATACGGCCATAAAAGTAACTATACGGACATTATTTTTTAAGTCAAAATTCGCGCACAAGTTCAAAAAATTGAGCACAATGAATAAGATGATTCAAACACCAGATGGTCCGCTATTCCTAATGAAACGTAAAAAGACGACACAATGGCGTCTTTTTCGATGAAACCAAAAATTCCGGGTACGGAGCTTATGTGACTCTGGCGCTTTCCGCATCAAGCACAGCGGCAATCGCGTGAACGGTCGAGGCAATTCTGACGGCTGCCTGGATTTGTTCGGTTGAGACGCCATGCCGACGCAGTTCGGCCTCATGACTGTCGATGCACAAGCCACAACCATTGATAGCGGAGACCGCCAGTGACCAAAGCTCAAAGTCCGCTTTGTCCACGCCCGGATTGGCGATGACATTCATCCGCAGCTTGGCAGGTAGTGTCTTGTAATCCTTCGCCGACGCCAGATGGACGAAGCGGTAATAGATATTATTCATTCCCATAATCGCTGCCGCGGCCTTGGCGGCATTTGCGGCTTCGGCCGAAAGCTTGTCGGAAATCTCTGCTTCGATCGCAGGAATGACGGTCGGCGAACCAATGGCATAGGCAGACGCCAGAAAGGTGCCCCACTTCTTCTGATCATCCAGCACAGTTTCGTGCGCCAGACTTGAAAGGTTGAGCTTCAGATCTTTGGCATAATCCGGGATATGATTTTTGAGCAATTCAAGGCTCATGAGTTTTCTCCATCAAACAAGAAGTGGCGCGCCCGCCTCAGGGGGAGGGATTCCGGCAAGCGCGCCACCGGTCTGGTCGCGAAAACTAGGCGGCCAGTGTTTCTCCGCCGACAGCGCGATTGCAGGCGCAAAGCTCGTCGGTCTGCAAGGCATCGAGTACCCGCAATGTATCTTCCGGATTTCGACCAACATTCAGGTTCGTCACGTAGACGTGCTGAATCACGTTGTCGGGGTCGACGACAAAGGTCGCACGCAATGGCACGCCTTCAGCCGAACGGATGCCCAGGGCGTCAATCAGGGAGCCTGTCGTATCCGCAAACTGCCAGATCGGCAGGTTTGCGAGATCCGGATGATCGCGTCGCCAGGCCAGCTTACAGAACTCATTGTCCGCAGAACCACCCAGAACCACCGTATCGCGGTCGGTAAAATCATCATTCAGGTCAGCAAAAGCCTTGATTTCGGTCGGACAAACGAATGTGAAATCCTTCGGATAGAAGAAAATGACTTTCCATTTGCTGTCAAAGCTGTCCTGAGTGACAGCTTCAAACGCGCTTTCGCCATTCTCTTCGTGCTCCATAAACCCTGGCTTGACGCCGGTGACTTGAAATTCGGGGAGCTTTTCGCCAATTCCCATCATAATGACTGACCTCATTTATCTTTTGCGTTCTGGCCGGGACCAATCCCCGACCGCCATGACAATATGTAGGTACTCATTATATAAATCTAATGAATTGTTTTTAGAATTGATATAGTTTATATCAATATCTCTATGACCTATAATCTACCCACACTCCGTCAACTTCAGTTTCTGGTCGCGCTCTCGGAAGAAGGCAGTTTTTCGCGCGCAGCCGAAACCTGCTTTGTCACCCAGCCAACCTTGTCAGCGGCCATCAAGGAATTAGAGGCTATTCTGGGCGTAACGCTCGTTGAGCGCGGTGCGCGCGGCGCAACGCTAACGCCCGCAGGCGAGGTCGCGGTTGATCGCGCGCGATCCACGCTGACCGAGGCAAAAGACCTCGTTCAGGCCACCCATGCTGCCGGTGAGCCCCTATGCGGTCATTTCCGCCTTGGCGTGATCCCGACCATTGCCCCTTTCCTGCTGCCAAAACTCCTGCCGCGCCTGTCAAAGTCCTACCCGACACTTCAGCTCTACTTGCGCGAAGATCTGACCGAACGATTGATCGACGGATTAAGGTCGCGACGTCTGGATGCCGCACTTATTGCATTGCCCTATGATGCCGCCGGAATTGAAACCATCAGTGTGGGGTCGGATGAATTCAT
>BQJI01000143.1 GCA_021604625.1 Hyphobacterium sp.
CGGTGAAAAACCAGGCCGGATCGACAAATTCCAGCGCCTGCTCGCGCGCAAAAGCCTCCGCCCCCTCACCTGTCAGCATGACATGGCGGCTATTTTCCATCACGGCGCGCGCCGCCGAGATCGGATGGCGGATACCGCTCACTCCGGCAACGGCCCCGGCATTCAGCGTCGAACCGTCCATGATCGAGCTATCCAGCTCGTTTCGCCCCTCTGCGGTGAACACCGCGCCGCGCCCGGCATTGAACAAGGGATCATCTTCCATATCGCGGATCACGGCTTCGATGGCGTCCAGCGCCGAACCGCCGCCGGACAGGATCGCCCCGCCGGTTTCCAGCGCCGCCTCCAGCGCCGCGCGATAGGCGGCTTCGGTTTCGGCATCCATGGAATCGCGCTCGATCACGCCCGCCCCGCCATGAACCACAATCGCCCAACGGCCCTCGTCCTGCGCCAGGCTGCTCGCAGCCGCCAGTCCTGCCAGAAATGTTGCTGTAAGTGTCGCTGTGAGTATCCGCATGACCGCCTCCCCGTTTGTTGCGCCCATTCCGCCTGATTATGGACGGAATGCAAGGGGGATTAAGGGTCGAAGATGATCTGTATCGCTTTTGTACGTCCTCGCGTGCAAGGGCCGTTTTGTCGGACGCCACGCAGCGCATTATTGTCGCATTGGCATGAATTTATGGCCCCTTTAATGTTGGCTCCAATTTATGGGGGACACTTGTGAGATACGCCATACAGCTTCAATCGCTTTTTTGTGTCAGCTTGAGCCTTTTTGTCTTCGTCGGAACCGCATTTGGGCAATCACAAGAGCCGTCAGCGCAATCCGATGAGAGTCTCTGGCAAGAACTCCAATCCCTGTCCGGCACCCAAGTCGAGGATTCGCTGTGGGATGCGACCGAGACGGCGACCGAGCGTGTTTTCGGGCACGCATTGGAGCGCGATACAGGTGAGACGGTATTACAAGCGTTAGAAGCCGCCACGGATCGCGATTGGCGCAGCGCTTTTGAAACTGCCGGACCCGCTGCGTTAAGCGCCTACCTGCCGGGAATTGGGCAATATATCGAGACCATTCAGGGCGCAGCCAACCAGATCAACCGCGCAACTGATCGCTGGGCTGTCCAGCTTTATGATCATGACTCCTACCGCTGGATTGTTGCGCAGGTCGATGCGCGGGAAGCCGATATGAACCGTCCCATGATGGACGATTATGGCGACCCCTATTTTGGCCGGATCAACGACCATGACGAAGCTTTTATGCCGAGTTATGCCTTGCCAGATGGAAGCGCGGCCAAGCAGCGGGCCCGCCAGTTTGAGGCCGACCTGTTCGAGCGCTTTCAGTCTCAGCCTTTCTACGCCGAATTGATCGCGACAGATTACACCGATAATGGCGGCGGCGCGTCGGGCTTGTACGAAAATTCCTATGCCGCGATGGCCCGGGAGCTTCTGGGTTACCAGCCCGAACCACGCCGTCTTTTCAATCACTTCTATCACCGCTATACGCGCGACAGGCTCGACCGTTATTTCGAGGTTCATGAATATGTTCAGGCTGAACACATGCGCCGCGCGGCTCGTCGCACGCGGCAGGATCTGATCGACGCTTACCGCGCAGCGCTTGAAACCGATCTACCAACGCCCGAGCGCATGTTGAATGCATTTCTCGACAATGACGCCGAAACCGTCAGCCAGGCATTGGACGCCGGTTTTGATGCGAACGTGATGATGGATCTCGATAACCGGACCCTTCCTTTCATGTACTGGGCCGGGCTGGGATTGATGGAGAACGAAGGCCTTCATCCCCTTTTCGAGACCATTGTTGCGGCAGGCGGCAATGTGCAGCCAAGCGTACCGGACGGCACGCCGGAAATCGTGCCAACAGCGATCTCGGCGGGAGACGAAGATGCGGTTTTACGCCTGCTGGATGCGGGTTTTCGTAACCATGCGTCATACCGTGAAGGCGATTCTGTACTGTTACGTGCCGTCGCCGCTAACATGCCGCGCGTCGTGACACGCCTTGTTCAAATAGGTCATGATCCGAATACACGTAATGCCGATGGCAATACGGTTCTTCTCCTTGCCGTCAATGAGGGGCAGAGCAGCGTGATCAGTGCGTTGGTGGATGGCGGGGCCGATCCTTCGCTGGTCGGCGCGGCTGGCGGCAATGCACTTCACCTTGCGGCGCTCAATGGACAGGCAAGGAATGTTGCGCTTTTCCTTCAGGCAGGGGCAAATGCGAACCAACGCATGTCCGGCGGCAATCGCACGCATACCCCCCTCGCACTGGCAGCCATGCGCGGTCATATGGAAGCCGTGCGAACGCTGGTCGAGGCGGGGGCCGATCCCGCGATGGAAACAAGCGGCAGCACGCCATCCGAATTCGCCCGTGCTAACGGCCATACGGCCATTGCCGACTATCTGGAGAATTTGGACGATGCGTCCGAGCTTGATGCGCTGACACCGGCAGAAATTGCGCATCGGTATGGCAATGAAGTCGCGCAGGCCGCCCGTGAACTGGATGGTGCGCGTATACGCCAAATCCTCGACGAATTGGGGCCGGAACGCGAGCGGATGCCGCTCAATTATTGTGCGCGTGGAGAGTTTCCCTTTTGCGATGAACGGATTGGTGGTTTTGCCGCCATGCACATTGCACATGTCGGCGATGTTGGAACGCTGGCAAGACTGAATGAAACCGGTATCGGTCTCGAATATGAATCCGCCAACGGAAATTCGAGTACATTGATCGCAGCAGTCGTTGCCGGGCGCTCCGAAGTTGTGAACTTCCTACTGAACGAGGCGGGGTTGGACCCGAATGTCGTCACCGCGAACGGTCGTTCCGCTATAGCCGCAGCGGTCGCCCGTAATGACAGTCGAATGGTTACTGACCTTCTAAACGCGGGTGCGGACCCGGCCCTGGGCACTATGGGGAACGGGGTCAGCGCGCTGCACCATGCGGCAATCCATGGCAACATTCAGATAATCAATGATTTGCGGGATGCCGGAGCGCAAGCCATGCCAGACGGTGAAGGCCGGATGCCGGGCTATTACAGTTACTGGCTTCATCAGGATGAAAATCTGGCGATCGAACTGGGCTATGGTGATGCGCGCGGATATGCGGAACGCGAACGTCGGCGCAATCAGCCGGGGTTCGACTGGGCCGAATTTGCGCGCGAAATGCAGCCCGCCCTTGCGGCAACTGTACAGGAATTACAGGCGGCACAAGCACAGAATTACCAAAACTGGCAGGACGATGACGAGAATTCAATCATAGGTGAATCGACGGCCACAAGGCATGACAGAGGTATTATCGATATGCCCGAAGTTGCAGTGGGACCACGTCAAAGCTCCTGTGCTCGCTCGGATATTTGGGATATTCGGATCGTGGAGGAGGTCGGCGGTCAGCGGTGGCAGTCGCTGCGATCTTGGCCCGCGCTCGCCGCAACGTATCCTTGCCAGGAAGAATTCGGGCCTATGAATATTCCGGTCACGCTACCTGGCATAAACCAGACGCTCTATGTGGATGATGAGGTTATTGCCTATATCGATGACATCCTCGAATATTTGCATAGCGATACGGGCACAGCCAAGGGGATTTGCCTTTCGAATGGAATGAATAATGACAACGAACGCCGGAGATGTGGCATCAACTCTACCGGCCCAGAATGAGGTCAAAAAATGCTTTCTACCTTCCAGGCCCGCAGGGTCGTTTTGCGCGTGATCACCGGTCTCTTCTTGTCGGTGTTCATTCATGCTCCCGCTGTCGCTCTGACAGACGGAAACACGGACACCGCCACCGTCCGCCTCCATGTCGCGCTCGGCTCTCTGGTCGGGCAGGCGGATGCGGAAGTCTCGGAAGACGTTATTGCAGAGGTTCTGGAAATTGGCGCCGATCCGCTGGCGCACATCGAATACGGCTACGCTACTGCGCACGAGCACGCAGACAGCTTTAGCTATCTCATCAATCTCGCCGAGATGGCCGCTGCGAGGGAAGCGGCGGGCGAAACAGCCTATTTGCCTGCAGACTGGCGCGAACGCGCCCGTCGATATCACGCGCTTATAGCTGATGCTTGCGATGCGCCGGACGAAGCCATTCACTAACTGGAATTGGTCTTGACCCCGGAAAGTGAAACGCTCGCAAACAATTCCGGAAGCGTGGCGGAAACGTTTGGCCGTTTGCTGGCAGAGGCCACAGCCCCCGACGAGGACGCGTCACCGCTCTGGCAAACCTACCAGCGGGAGGTTTACGGCGACGATGCGGTGATCGACTGGTGACCCTCTATACGCGCTTCGTCCGTCCTGTTTTTGCGTGGCTTCTCGCCTGCCTGTTGGCGGCCATCATCCTGACCTTGGGGAGCATCGTGGTCATGGTCGGTAGCGGTTTCCAGGGCACAGGCGACGGAGCGTTGGCTGGGGCCACTATTATGGGAGCTGGCCTGGGGTTTTTCGTCCTGCTGACGATTCTGGTTGCAACGGCGCTGCCGTGGCTGGCGATTTGCTGGATTGTACATTTAACGTCTGCACCGCGCCGGTGGGTGCTGCCCGCCGCAGGCGCGCTCCTGGGTTCTGTTGTGTGGCTCTTAATGGTTGTCACACAATCAGGCTTCAACGCGCTATCGGGAGCTGACTTTGTCGCTATGGCAATTGTCGGGGCGGTCGGAATGGTCAGCGGGGGGCTTTACAGCCGCATGACGCGACAATCTTGATACGATCCAGCATCTCACGAAAAACAGGGACACACACCCTTTAACCCTCCCTCAGCGAGGCCGCCCCGCCCGAAGCCGCTTGATTTCCGTTTTTCCTCGCAAGCCAGAAGCCGCTTGGCTTATTACGAAACCGCCAATTGCCGCGAGAATAATTCCGCGAATTCGTACCGTTCATCGGTACGTTTCACTTGCGCTACGTTCCGGTTTGCGGTACATATTGTTCATCAAGCGAGGGATTTTGATCAAAAGCTTCGACGATAAACGCACCGAACAGGTTTTTGAGGGAGGTTCTCCAAAAGGGTTTCCCGCCGAACTGGTCAAACGGTCACAAACGGTTCTGGACCGAATAGATGCGGCGTCGACAATCGATGATCTGCTGGTTCCGCCGTCACACCGCCTTCATCAGATGAAGGGAAATCAAAAAGGACGATGGTCGGTATCCGTAAACATGCAATTTCGCATCACATTCCGCTTCGAGAATGGCGATGCTTTCGAGGTTCGTTTCGAAGACCCGCACAAGTAAAGGGCGCGATGTGCGCCCAGCCAAGGAAGGTTGTGTCACTATGACTGGACGTAATTTTGTCAGACCAACGCTCTCTGTCGGAGATAATGTGGCTGATTTCATGCTGGAGTATCAAATCAAGGCGCCAACGCTTGCGAAGATGCTGGGCATTCCCCGCTCACGGCTGCAGCGCCTTCTCGATGGTGCGCGGTGTGATGGTGACATGGCGTTGCGACTGTCCCGGGTTTTCCCGCCGACCAGCCCGCAATACTGGATGAACATGCAATCCACACATGACATATCCAGCGCGCAAGCAATGCGAGGCGAGGCGATCATCGAGGAGACTACACCGCTGGAAGCACCAGCCGCATAATCCGCCGCGCCCTGCCCGAAGCCGCACATGCCGCCTTATCCCCTCCGCCCCTTCACCGCTTAGACTCGTGACCTGAACTCTTGCGCCTTGTGAGGTCCAACGACCGTCGCGGTGCGAACGGAACTTCAGGAGCAGTAGGAGACCAGTAGGAGGTGAGCTGGAGATGAGTGGAGCCGTACACATGACCGCAACCGCCTTGCCAGGCAGGGAATTCCGCCCGGCGCCTGCCCGATCAGTCGTAGTCGTAGTGGGAGACGAAACTTCAAAAACCGGAGACTTTATCCACGCAGGCTCCAGAACAGGGGAATGTACCCGAACGGAGAGGGCTCCATTCTCGCAATTGGTTGAAAAACGGGAATTTCTAAATTGTCAGAACAACCTTCCCTTTCACCCGGCGCTGCATCAGATCGTCAAACGCCTTGGTGACCTCGGCAAGCGGATAGCTGGCGGACACCATCGGTTTGATTTTGCCCTTCGCATAGAGCGCAAACAATTCGGCCATATTCTTCCCGTTTTCCTGCGGGTTCTGACCGGCCCAGGCCCCCCAGAAAACGCCGCGAATATCGCGGCTGTTCAGC
>BQJI01000144.1 GCA_021604625.1 Hyphobacterium sp.
ATGAAATCGAGTCCGCTTTCTTCATGTGAAGCCGACATGCCAATCCAGAAATCCGTCGCGTGATATGATTCATAGCCGCCGGCGACCATGTAATCGACGCCGAGACGGTCAGCCTCAAATTCATGTTGGCGCGAATAGGGCATGATAATCCCGTATGTAACGCCTGCGCCCAGAGCTGCCGCCATATCATCATTGAAATCGACACCCTGCTGCTGAAGCAAAGCCCCGGCGATCTGCATGCCGATCTGGCTCGCACGTCGCTGGCTTGCCCGTTCTGCCGAATGACGGGCCGCTACGTGCCCCATTTCATGGCCCATCACGGTGGCGACATGCCCGTCTTCTTCCATGATATCGAGAATGCCGCGATAGAAAGCGACTTTCCCATTTGGAAGCACCCAGGCGTTGATCTGATCAGAGTCGATCACAACGAATTCCCAATCAAGCGAAGTCAGGCCGGACGCATTCACCATACGCGCACCAACACGTTGCAACCGGCGATTATATCCGGGATCCTGCAATATACGTTCGCGCTGGAGCGCGTCCTGCCAGGCTTGTTGTGAAAGCGCCATGATCTGGTTTTCCGATACCAGTTGTAGCTGGTTGCGGCCCAAAGCATCATTCTGGGCGCAACCGGCCACGGGAATAATTGTACCCGCTGCCAAACCCATTAAAATGTCCCGGCGATTCATCGGAATTCTGGATAAAGTCATGTCTGCCCCCTGAACGGCTGTCATTCTGTAGGGTATACTAGACTCAAATTCTTATTCAGGAATAGAGGCCGAGGGTTCAGGGAGTCGTTTATGATCCGGCGTTTGCTTACTTTTATTATTGGTTTGGTTGTGGTTTTGGTCCTTGCCGCAATCATTATCCCCTTTCTCATTCCGGAATCGGTTTACCGGGAACGGGCCCAATTGGCGGCCAGCGACAATCTCGGCCGCGACGTCACACTCGGTGGTGAAGTCAGCCTGAGCTTGCTCCCTTCCGTCCAGATCCGCGCGACAAATGTGACGATCGCCAATGAAGAAGGTTTTGGAGACGCTCCGTTTGCTGAGATGGCCGAGATGCGGGTCGGATTGCAGCTTCTGCCTTTATTGTCTCGCAATATCATGATCGACGAATTTGTTCTCATTGATCCCGCGATCAGGCTGGAACAGCGTGGTCAGCGAAACAACTGGACCCTCGGCGCAGCGGACACATCTGAAACAACCTCACCGTCGGGTGAAGGTTTCGTTCGGCGTGAGGGCGCATTGCCATTTGAGGCTTCTCTCGGCGACATTCGAATCGAGAATGGATCCATCAGCTATGTCGACGAGGCCCAGTCGCGCGAGATTGCGGGTCTGGATCTGGCCATCGAAATGCCAGGGCTGGACCAACCGCTGAATATCGCGGGCGAGTTGACCGCTGATGGTGAAAATCTGACCCTGGACATTTTCCTTGGAAGTCTTCGGGGCTTTTTTGACGGCGAGCAAGTCGCTGCCCGTATGGAATTGGGCGGAAACCTGATCGATTTCAGCTTCGATGGCGTGATCTTGGAAGGTGAAGGCTTAGCCTATTCAGGTCGCCTGAACACCGACATCTCCTCGCTTCGCCGACTGGCCGCCTTTGCCGGTTCTCCGCTCCCTCCCGGAACCGGATTCGAATCCTTCGAGCTTGCAGGTGATCTGACAGGAACCCTGGACCAGTTCACGCTGGATGCCAGCAACGCCCAGCAGAATGACACCATCCGAATGGACGACATTTCGGGCCATGGGCGCGTCAGCCTCTCGCTCGCCGGAGCGCGTCCGGCAATTGATGGAGCCCTTGTTCTCGCAAGTCTTGATGTTTCGCCCTACATGCCAGCGGCCCCGAACGCCGATGCAGCGTCAGTGTCCGGTGTGCCGGCCTGGTCGACCGAGCGAATGGATTTGTCATCGCTCTCCATGGCCGATGCCAATCTCTCACTCTCTGTCGGACAACTGACCGTGCAACAGATCGAAATTTCCAACGCGGCCTTGACCATTGAGCTGGTGAATTCGCGGCTTGAAGCGAACCTGACGGAAATATCGCTGTATGATGGTACAGGACGCGCGATTTTTGTGGCCAATGCGCGGTCGGCTACGCCGTCCTATCGATTGATGGCCGATATGCGCTCCATTGCCGCGCTCCCGCTATTGGAGGCGGCGGCCGGCTTTGATCGCCTGTCCGGTCAGGGGCGTGTCACGATCGATGTTCTGACGTCCGGAAATTCCCAGGCTGAAATCATGAACGGGTTGAACGGAAACGGGAATTTTGCGTTCACGGACGGCTCCATTCGCGGCGTCAATCTGGCCCAAGCCATTCGCGGCATCGAATCCGCCCTGACCAATCGGCAATTACCGCAAGGCTTTGGCGATCAGGAAGAGACCGACTTCTCCGCGCTGGACGGGACGTATTCCATCTCCAACGGCGTCGCGACTAATTCCGACCTGCTGATGCTTAGCCCGCTCATCCGCGTGGACGGTAGTGGAACGATCGGCATTGGCTCACAGACCCTGAATTATCGTCTTCGGCCGCGCGCCGTCGCCAGTATTCAAGGTCAAGGCGGGCAACGCGATTTGCGCGGCATTGCGATACCGATCCTGATCAACGGCACCTTCAACAACCCTTCTATCGCGATCGACTGGAATACAGTGGGGCAGGCATTGTTGCAGGGAACCGTGCAGAGCATTGTCAGCGGAGAAGATCCCGAAGACGCTATTCGAAATGCAATTGGAAACGCACTGGGTATAGGTGGAATGAACCAAACGGACGGTGACGGCGACGATACGTCGGATGAAGCGGTTGATCCGGCCGAACGCCTTTTGCGCGGCCTGTTTGGTAGCGGAAGCAGGCAACAATCCCGGAGCGAGGAAACGGAGTCTGACGGCGGCGATTGATACAGGTCCAGCATTTGTTGCCGCACGTTCAGCTTCACCAACGTATGAACGAGGTAATTCGCTGCGAACATTCAGGCACAGCAGGAGAAAATGATGAGATTGACCACAATTTTATATGCGCTTGCGGGTATGGTCCTGATGACGACATCAGCAGACGCCCAACGCGGCGGCGACAGGTCCCTCACCTTTTATGCAGGGCCTGATTTTTCGGGTGCATCTGTCACAATCACCGACAGTGTAGCGAATTTTCAGTCAGTCAATTTCAATGATCAGGCTTTGTCCGTTCGTATAGAGGGCGGCGGAAGCTGGACAGTTTGCCAGCACGCCAATTATCGCGGTGTCTGCCGTGTCATCACGAGCGACGTGTACAATCTGGCCACGATCAGCCTCGATGGCCATATCAGTTCCGCACGACGCGAAGCCTTGCCCGGCCGACGCCCGGGTGGTGGTAGCAATCGCCCCGGTCGTGACCGTTCGCTGACCTTTTTCGGTGCCACGAACTTCACAGGCCCGTCCGTGACCATCACAGCCGACGTGACCAATTTTCAATCGATCAATTTCAATGATCGCGCATTGTCTATACGGGTTGAAGGCGGTGGTAGCTGGACCGTGTGCCAGCATTCCGACTTCCGCGGCGTTTGCCGTGAAATTTCCAGCGACGTTCCGAATCTCGCCACCATCAGCCTGGATGGCCATATCAGTTCCGCGCGGATGGAATACGGATCTGGCGGACGGCCCGGCGGCGGGCGCCCCGGGCGCGGCGATGGTTCGCTGACACTCTATACCGGCCCGAATTTCACCGGGCAATCGGTCAACATTGACCGTGAAACCTATAATTTGAGCCATCAGCGTTTTAATGACCGGGCGCGATCGGCCGAAGTTCACGGCAGAGGCCGCTGGACTATCTGCGAAGATGCCAATTTTGGCTCACCCTGCAGGACGGTTTCGGGACGTATTGCGGATCTCAACAGTTATGGCCTCGCAAATCGCGTGTCATCTGTGCGGCCAGAGGGTAATCAGGGTGGCGGATATGGCGACAATTACGGCACTGACGGCACGCTTGTGCTGTTCTCTGGACCAAATTTCACCGGACAATCAATTGAGCTGGATCGCGAGGAAAGCAATTTCCTGCGCCGCCGGTTCAACGATCAGGCCATGTCCGCCATCGTAAATGGTGGTAGCTGGACGGTGTGCGAGGATACCAATTTCGGAACACCTTGTCGGCAGATATCCGGGCGCGTCCGTAATCTCAATTCAATCGGCCTTGGCAATCTGATTTCCTCGGCACGTCCGGATGCGCTCTATGGCGGTCCCGGCGGAGGCTATGGCGGCCCGGGCGGTGGCGGGTATAATCAATACAGCGCGATCACCTTGTATGCTGGCCCGAACTACACCGGTCAGTCCGTCACCGTCGACCGGAACACTTACAATCTCACTGCCATGCGGTTCAATGACCGCGCCATGTCGGTCGCGGTCAGCGGGTATGGCAGTTGGGTATTGTGCGAACATGCAAATTTCGGAGGTCGTTGCCAGGAAATCGACCGGAATATCGCAAACCTCAACCGTTGGGGTTTGGGCAATCGCGTCAGTTCGGTACGCAACGCCACATCGTCACCGAAATCCAGCTATCGCTGAAACGGATAGAAATCAGATCCCAATGATAATAGCCGCGTGAGCTCGTCCAGGGCCGCGCGGCTTTCATCCATCAGCGCGGGGTCGCCCAGATCATCCGGATGCAAGGTCTCACGATAATGCCGTCTGGCCCATTCGGTCAGGCGGGCAAATTGCTCATCCCCCAACAGACAGGATGAATTGACCGCGTCGCGTTCGGCTTCGGTCAGGACAACGCGCAAACGAAGGCACGCCGGCCCACCGCCATTGCGCATGGATTGTCGGACATCGACATAATTCACATGGCCAATTGACCCATTGCCATTGACCAGTGTTTGGCAAAATTCGCGCGTTGAATCCGTCTCTTCGCATTCAATCGGCGCATTCAGCATCAGACGGTCGGCATCGGGCATATCCAGCAGCTGGGAATTGAAAAGATAACTGCTGATCGCATCGCGGATCGGCACATCATCTTCCGGCACTTCTATAAAAACGGGGTCAAATAGCCCTTTCGCCGCCGCGCGTATGTCGGCCAGAGCGGTTTCTCTGTCGGCGAAAGCTTTCTCATGGAAAAACAGCGTATTCAGCGTTCCAACACACACCACGTCATTGTGAAACGCTCCGGCATCGATCGCGTCCTGGGACTGGCGAATAAACACGCAACGCACAGGATCAAGCCCGTGTGCGCGCGCGATGGCCTCAAATGATTCCCGGGTCTGGCGCGCCGGAAAACGCCCGTCCCATGCCTCGCTACCCTCGCGGCCATAGACGAAAATCTCCACGCCCGGACCACCATGCTCACCGCACAGGCGAACATGATTGGCTGCGCCTTCATCCGCAAACGTCGATTGCGCGGGCAAGGGTGCGTGCACCGCGAAATTATGACCGGGAAAAACCCGCTCCAGCGCGTTCTGTGTTGCTTTGCCCTCAATTGACCGGTGCAGGGTTGTGACAAGGTTGGCAGGCGTAAAGTGAAGGCGCCCGTCTTGCGTATCGGCAGACGGCGACACGGTCGCGGCATTTGCAGCCCACATTGGTGAAGCCGAGTAGACATTTCGCACCAGTGCGGGCGCCTTTTTCCAAGCGGCGTCCAATACGGCTTTATCCGATCCGGAAAACCCCAATTGCCGAAGGTAATCAGTATCCGGCCGAGCGTGTGGCGGTAGAATACCTTGTACCAGTCCGGCATCGGCCAGCGCCTTGGCTTTCCCCAGACCTTCAATCACAGCACCTAATGGAGACGACGCGGCGCCGCGATTCTTGTCCGACGCGATATTGCCGAAACTCAGCCCGCCATAATTGTGGGTGGGTCCGATCAGCCCGTCAAAATTGGCTTCAACGGCGGTCATTCAACCCCCTTGATCGCCAGGCGTTCAGGCTTTGCTGCAATCTGACTGGCCACCGGATAGGCACAATAATCAGCGGCGTAATAGGCCGATGGTCGTAAATTGCCCGAATGGCCGGGGCCGCCGAACGGCATCGTGCTGGCCGCGCCAGGCGTGGGCCGGTTCCAGTTGACAATACCCGCACGGCTTTCAACCCGGAAGCGATTCCAAAGCTCGGCGTCATCCGACACCAGCCCTGCAGAAAGCCCATAGGCCGTATCATTGGCTTCGCGCAGCGCCGCATCAAA
>BQJI01000145.1 GCA_021604625.1 Hyphobacterium sp.
AATAATCGGTCACCACATGGGCGCGGCAGAGATCCGCCAGACGATCCGCCTTTGCCGAGGTCACCGGCGTTTGCGAGGCGCGCGAAGTGGGCGTGGCGATGCCGAAATGCGCCGCCATCCATTCAATGATCGCGATATTGAGATCGCAAACGCGGGCGGCATTGCCGGCCATGATGTCGCGCAATTCCGGCAGGTAACGATCCGCAAATGGCGCTTTGGCAAAACTCATCTCGATCGTGCGCCACATGGCGTCGGGGAATTTCGCTTCGGGCTGGATTTCAGCCTTGTTGATGGTCTGATCGCGGCGACCCTTGGTGAGCACGGGCACCGTCAGCCAGATGATGCCGTTCGGCGTCTTGATGCGATTGCGCTGTTGCCAGGAGCGTTTGTCAAACTGCACATCATCCAGAAATACAAAGAGATCGACCGAGGCCATCAGCCCGAAATAGCCGATCCAGGGCAGAAAGGTCGGCTGCATGATGGCGGCGCTTTTGCGCGCGGTCTTCACGGCGGGCCAGGTCATGCTTCCACCGCCACAAGGACGCCGCCCTTGCCGTAATCATTGCCATTATAGAAGGCGATGCGCTGTCCGCCATGTTCCAGCACGACACCATATTCGATCATCTCGCTGTCTTCGCCGGCCTCGCCCGGCTCCAGCCCCGGCGGCTCGGTGCGGGTCCAGACAAGACCATCGGTGGAGACCGCCTGTTGTTGGCGATAGGCGTCGCCCTTCGATGCAAACCACATGCGCCATTGCGACCCATCGTGCCAGACATAGGGGCGGGCCAGCGCGTTTTCACCGGGTTCAAAATCAATGGCGACATGGCCGTCGCGTTGCCAGTCTAGGCCATCATGCGAGGTCGCGATCTGGATATTGTAGCGCGGTAAATCCTTGTGCACCCATTCCACACCGGCCACATAATACATGCGCCAGCCGACCGGCGTTTCCACCACAAAGGGCGCGGTGTTGATGAAAGGGTTGACATTGCAGCGTTCGATGATCGGAGCTTCGGAATAGCGTTCAAAACCCGCTGCACCATCTGGCTTGATCGCGAGACCGCCAAAGAGGTCCATACGCGTCGTGCCGCCGGGCTTGAAGCCGATATAATAAAGCCGGGTCTCGTTACCGGTGCGGATCACGCAGGAGGGCAGGACGCCATTATCGTCAAACGTGCCAAGGCGGCCCGGTGCCAGCTCCGGCTCCAGCGCGGTTTCCAGCACCGTGTCGGGGCGTTCCAGATCGATCAGCGACCAGCCGATATGCGACTGGTTCTGCTCATTTCGCCCGCCCCACCATATGCGCACCAGCGATCCGCCCAACCGTTCGGGAGTTGGCAGCATGGCATGGGTCCGGCACCAGGACAGGTCCGGATCGGGCTTTATGACGGGGCCGAGTTTCGTCCAGTCAGTCATCGAGACCAAAATAATTGTTGCGGATTTTGCGGCCCTTGGGATCGTCGGGGCCGAAGACCGTCGCGGGGGCGCCCAGCACCACCGAACCGGCGTCGACATCGCGGGTCAGGCTGGCATCCATGGCGATAAAGGCCTCGTCGCCAACTTTGAGGAAATCGCGCAGCGTGGCGTTGACCCCAAAAAAGCAGCGCTCGCCAATCCGGCAATGACCGGAGACAACAATATGTGAGGCGAAATAGGTGTGGCTGCCGATATGGGTGCCGTGGCCGATATGATTGCCGGACCAGAGCATGACATTATCGCCGAGCTTCACGGTGGGCTGGATGGTCTGGTTTTCAAGTATGAAGCAGTTTTCGCCCATTTGCAGGTCTGGCCAGCGCACCGATTTCGAGCAGACATAGCTGGCAAGCGTGTAGCCCGCGGCTTTCGCCTGTTCGAACTTGGCTTGCCGCAAGCGGTTGAGCTTCATGTAGGAGAGTGCCACATGCATGTGGACCTTATCCGGCGGAAAGCGTGTCGCGATCTCGCTCCACGGCACCATCGGCAGGCCACAGAATGTGCCGCCCTCAACAAAAGCATCATCGACGGTGAAAGCGACGACGCGATAATCACTATCATGGCTGAAATAGAAGTGGGCGAGTTCGGCGATTTCCGCCGAACCGAATATGACAAGGTCCTGTCTAGCGGGCATGAATGGCCTCCCATATGACCGGTTCATGGGCGGCAATGTCCTGCCGCGCTGTCGAGCCGAAAAGAGTCTCAAATTCGCGGGCGGCAATCCCCTGACGCGCGCGGATGGCTTTCACATTATCGGGGCCGATTTCTTCGCCCTGCGCAATGTCGCGGGTGGCGTAGAAATGGCGGCGGTATATGGGTGATTTCGTCTCGGCATCCTTCATGCCGAATTGCGGTCCACCCGTGGCGGCATGGGCATCGCGAACAGTCTCGCACAGGCGTTTCAATTCGGTCGGCTCAATTGCAAACGACGAATCCGGCCCGCCTTCCGAACGATCCAGAACGAAATGTTTTTCGATGATGGTCGCGCCAAGTGCTGTGGCGACAATCGGGGCGGTAATGTCCAACGTGTGATCGGAAAATCCGACTGGCACGGGGAAGCGCTCGCGCAGTGCCGTCACATTGCGCATGTGGGCGCTGTCGATTGGCGCAGGATAAGCGCTGACGCAATGCAGAAGCGCAAATTCGGAAACGCCTTCGCTCTCCAGAAACGCGACAGTGTCGTCGATTTCATCAAGGCCGGCGGTGCCGGTCGAGAGGATGACGGGTCTGCCGGTTTGCGCCGTGCGCCGGATCAGCGGCCAGTCGGTAAATTCGTTGGAGGCAATCTTGTAGGCTGGCGCGTTCAGGCCTTCGAGCAAATCAACGGCGTCATTGTCAAAAGGCGAAGAAAACACGGTGAGGCCCAGCTTCTCGCCGTGCGCAAATAGCGCCGGAAACCAGTCATAGGGCGTAGCCGCTTCCTGATAGAGCTTGTGCAGATTCCAGCCCGCCCAAGTACCGGTGGTGATCTGGAATTCGGGACGATCGCTGGGCAAGGTCAGACTGTCAGCCGTATAGGTCTGGAATTTGACCGCATCGGCACCGCATGCTTTCGCCACTTCGATCATCTTCAAGGCACGGTCCAGCGCCTTGTTGTGATTGCCGGAGACTTCCGCAATTACATAGGGTGCATGGCCCTCGCCGATTTCGCGACCGGCAATGGCAAAGGATGATCTGGGCGGTGTCGGCTTCATCGACATTCAGGCGGGTCCATTGGCTGGAGTCCAGCATTCCGCGATTCGTCTTAACGATTACTCGCCAAACGCGTCGATCAGCGCAGCCGCCAGTCGCTGCGCGCCCTGCCCGTCAATGATGGCGGGCGTCGCCGGTGTTTTCGCCAATGCTGCGCGCAACGCCGACGCCAATGCCGGTTTGAAGTCCGAGGAAGCGGAATCAACGCAATTGGCTAGCCCGGCGGAAAGGAAGGCCGATTGCGCGCCCAGAAACTGGCCATCGGGGCAGACGATCACAAAAGGTGTTCGAGTGGCGACGGCTTCATATTTGACCAGACCGGGGCCGATCACAGCGGCACAGGCGCGCATGAAATATGGGTGCAGGCTGTCAGGTGCCTCGATAATTTCCGCGCCGATGGCCTCACCGGCTGCGGCGAGTTTCAGCGCGCGGTCATGCGGAATACTGCCGCCTAACACGAGCATTACCTTCGGGCCAAAATCCGGAAGCGCGGTCAGGACTTGCTCGGTGAGATGCCAGGGATCGGACCCGGAGAGCATGACCAGCACTTTGTTGCGGTGTGCCAATGGCGTCGGGGCTGTCGAATATTCCTGCCCCAAAACGGCATATTGCCCCCCGCCAATCCAGCAGGTGGCAGGACGGCTGGCTTCATTTTCAGCACCAAGATAGGGCGTGATCACCAGATCGGGCTGTGCCGGTCCCTGATAGGCTTCATGATCCAGCCCTTCGATCAGGGCGACTTTACGGTCGCGCGCCCTCAATGCCGCCACCAGATTTGACAATTCCGGCAACATGACCGGATTGGACAGGTCCAGCACAACGGGCCCATCCGGATAAGCGTCGGCTTCTTCTGAAAGCGGCGCGCCGGGGTCGATCGAAACATAGTCGAACCCGGCGGTCGCCACCCGTTTCGTAAAACCGGCGGCATCGGAATCGAGGATGAAACCGGGACTTCCGCCCGCCGAAGCGATGGCTTTTGCGAGAGAAAAACATCGTGCGGCGTGTCCGGTTCCGAGCTGCAAACCCAGGCGGCAGCGCAGCCAGATCATAGCGCTTTCAACCCCAGTACATCGCCGAGCGCGCGAATGACACGATGCACATCCTCATCCTTCATACCGACATAAAGCGGCAGGCTGAGGCAGCGCTCATACCAACCGGTCGCGCCCGGAAAGGCGCCGCGCTCGTCATAGATTTTCTGGGAATGGACCGGGATATAATGGACTTGAGTACCAATTTCGCGTTCCCGCAAGCCGTTCATGACGTCGGTCCGGTTGGTGCCCAGACCGGCGAAATCAATCAGCGCCACATAAAGGTGCCAGCACGGGGTCTGCCCGCGCATGCGCGCCGAAGGCCGAAGCTGATTACTCAACCGCGTCAGGCCTTTATCATATATGGCTGCAAGTTCGCGGCGACGCGCTGCGAACTGGTCCAGCCGCGAAAGCTGGGAGCGTGCCAAGGCCGCACACATATCCGGCAAGCGAAAATTCCAGCCAAGATCATGAAATTCCTGTCGCCACGGCTCGTTCGCATCGCCGATAAAATCGTCCGGATTTCGAGTAACGCCATGCGAACGGAGACGTCTCATTCTGTCGGCCAGTGAAGCATCATTTGTGGTTATGGCACCGCCCTCACCTGCGGCAATCGTCTTGACCGGGTGGAAAGAGAATGTCGCCGCATCGCTATAGCGACAATCGCCAACATTCCCGTCACGGCGCTCGGTGCCGAGCGCATGGCAGGCATCCTCGACGATAAAAGCACCGGCCTCACGGGCAATGTCCGACAGCGCCGCCATGTCACAGCTTTGTCCGGCGAGATGCACGGGCAGGATGGCCTTTACCGGACCGTCTACTCGCTCAATCGCTTCCGCCAGTGTCGCACGCGTCATCAGTCCGGTATCCGGGTCGACATCAGCAAAAACCACCCTGCCGCCGCAATAGCGCACGGCATTGGCCGTCGCCATGAAAGTGATCGTCGGGACGATGCAGACATCACCCTCCCCCACGCCCAATGCGGCCAGCGCCAGATGCAGCGCCGCCGTGCCATTGGAGCAAGCCACCGCTTCGGTTGCACCGGTCGTTTTCACGAGGGCTAGTTCGAACGCGTCGATCTCAGGCCCGGTCGTCAGGAAATCAGATTTCAGGACGCGGATCACCGCATCGATATCGTCCTGATCGATGGATTGTCGGCCATAAGGCAGGAAGCGCGAGGACATAGGGCGAATGTGCGGGGAGTCGGGGGTCGAAGGGAAGCGTTTGAATGTTTAGGCCCAATTTTCCCCTCTCCTTGCTGGGGAGGGGAAAATTTCTCAACGCACATCACACGTAAAAAAGCGGCAAGCTAAACGCCCGCCGCTGATTTTCCGCATGATATGGATCAGTCCTAGCCGCCGTTGAGCAGGTTGAGGATGATCTGAGGCTGCGAGTTGGCGATGGAAAGCGCCTGAACGCCCAATTGCTGTTTGACCTGAAGCGCCTGCAATCGCGCGCTTTCCTTGGCGAGATCGGCATCTACAAGATTACCGACGCCCTCGGTTAGCGAATCCATCAGCTTGCCGACAAAGCCCCGGTGGGCTTCCATTTTCTTGGCATCAGAGCCGAGATTAGCGAGCGACTGATTGACGTTATCAAGACTGGCCTGGATCGCCGAGACCGCGGCAGACGCCAGGGTAACGGTGCCGAGACTGGCGGTCGCCGCAAGCGTGATGACCGAGCCGCCCAGGCTGAGATCCTGGGAGCGCAGCGTGATTGAGCGCGAGGCATCCGCATCCGCGAGGAAAGCGATGCCGCCTGTGATGGATCCATTCAGGATGTTGGCACCATCAAACTCGCCATTTTGAAGGATGACCGAGACCTGATCGATCAGGGCCTTGAAATCCGCGTCATATGCCTGGCGCGAAAACGTGTCGATGGAGGGGTCCATCGCGGCCGTTGCTTTCTCGCG
>BQJI01000146.1 GCA_021604625.1 Hyphobacterium sp.
GCGGATCAGGACGCTGGAGGTTTTGCGCCGCGTCGAGACGCCATAATCGGTTTCAGTGACGAGACCAGTAAATCCGAACCGGGCGATAAATGTTCAATCGCATCTGCTGCGAGAATGACCGCCGCCGACGTCCATGACGGACGCTCATATGGCCACAGGATCTCCTCCTCGAACTGCCAGCCCATCCAGTAGCCACCAGACCGGGCTGCCAATGGAGCGAGGTCGGAAATCAGCTTGTGCGCCTTCGAAGACCATCCCACGGCCTGACAGGCCAGCGCGAGTTCGGCGGTTTCCGCCGCTGTGACCCACGGCTCGTCCGCCACACATCTGCACCCCAGACCATCGATCACATAGCGCGACCAGCCGGCCTCCAGCCGACGAATGGATTCTTCGCGGGAATGCACACCCGACAACACCGGGTAATACCAGTCCATCGCATAGCGTCGACGGTCGGTTGATTTGCGATCAAACCGCCAATCCTTGTCATGCAGCGCTTCGGCCAGCCGTGATCGCGCTTGCGTCAGGTTGGCAACCGAGCCGCCCAGCGCCGTTTCCAGCCGAATGGCACATTCCAGGCTTTTATAAAGGCAGGCATTTCCGGCCCTCAGGGAATCCACGCTACTTGCATCTTCGCCCGCATCGGGTTTGCGCCAGATGAAATCACCTTCTGGTGTCTGGCAGGATAAAATGAAATCCATGGCGCGCCGTACAGGCGCGGCGTAGCGGTCCATCCATCCCGGCGCATTCAGGGCCAGTGCGCTGCGCAGCACTGTGACGGCAGCATAACCGGTGAAATTTGTGTCGCGCGCCGTCGCCGGATTGTCGACCACAAGCCGCCGGTTGTTTTCATCCAGTGGAACGCCTGCGCCCAGCTCGCCGGTCCAGCCCCCATCCGCTTCCTGCCGGTCAAACAGGGCATCTAGTGCGCGTTCGCAGCTTTCATGGCGGCCGACGACGGCCAGCGCCATAGCGCTTTCACCGTGATTCCAGGGATCCCAAAGTCCGGCCTCGACCCAGGGAATAGAGCCATCCTCACGCTGCAGCGCCTCGATCCGCTGAGCGGTGGCAGCAAGGGAAATCAACGCGCTCATACCGGCTTCACGAAATACATGACGAGGCTTTTGCCCATCACGGGATTCAAAAAGCGTTCAAGGCCGCGCGTCACGGCGGGGGCCTTCATCAGATCCCATTCCAGAAACCGCCGATAGGCATTGACCAATCCATGCTCGTCGCGAATGTCCCAGACCGCGCACTGAAGCCACCAGTAAGGGCTATGCAGCGCATGTGCCCAGTGATGACTGGTTTTTCGCAACCCGGTTTGGCGCGCCGCAGCATGCAACTGGTCGTGTTTGAAAATGCGGACATGCCCCCCGGGTGTATTGCGGTAACCATGAGAGAGTTTCCAGCAAATCCATTCTGGCCAGTAACGTGGCACAGACAGCGCAACACGACCGCCGGGCTTGGTGATCCGCGTAATTTCGCGCATCGCCGCATCCGGATCATCGACATGCTCCAGCACTTCCGAGCACATCACCACATCAAAACTGTCATCCGCAAAAGGCAGGGACTGGGCATCACCCGCCGTCAGCGTGCCGGAACGATGGGCGGAGGCGTCCGGTGGCGGCAGGTCGAAGAAGCCATCGGCGGTCGCCATGATATCGGCTTCGGACAAATCGAGCCCGGTCGCGTGAACCGGGATGTCATTCCAGTAGAGCGCATGGGTGTGCCGACCGCGCCCACAGCCGAGGTCCAGCACGCGCTCACCCTCGCGCAAATCCAGGCGTTTGAAATCGATGGTCAGCACGCGGCGATCGCCTTTTCATAAAGCGCGCTGGCCGCCAGCGCGTGATTTCGCCACGAAAACAGGGCCTGCGCGCGCAATGCGCCCGCTTCACCCATCTGACGGGCAAGGTCGGGTTCATTCAGCACCGCGCGGATGGCGGTGACCAGTGCTGCGCTATCGCCCGCAGGAACGATATTTCCGGCATCTCCTACAACTTCTGGCAAGGCACCGCCATCGCTGGCAACCACCGGCGCGCCGCAGGCCATGGCTTCCGCCGCTGGAAAGCCGAAACCTTCAAACCGGGCCGGGCAAACAACGACTCCCGCTCGCCGATAGAGATTGGCGATCTCCTCGCGGGTGACGCCGGACCGGCAGGTAACGCGATCCAGGAGTCCGGTCTGGGTCAGGATTTGCCGGGCCGGACCATCGCGCAGCTGACCGATCATTTCCAGTTTCAAATCCGGATTTTGCCCGGCGAGCTCGACAAAAGCCCGCATCATCACATCCAGCCCCTTGATCGGAACATCGGCGCTTGCCGTTGCCGCAATCAGATCAACGTCCCGCTTTGCCGTCTCGTCCGGACAGAAAACCTCCAGATCGATCCCGTTGAACGCGACATGCGCCTGCTCGGCAGCCATCCCGTAATGCGCGGCATGGCTATCGCGCGCCGCCTCGGACACGGCCAGCAGATATGGCAGACGCCGGACGGTCTCCGCCTGTTCATCGGTAAAGTCGTACCAGCGCCGGGTCAGCCATTTGTCGATCCGTTTATGTGCGCCCTGAACCGCGAATTCGCGGTCGATCGCCACCGGGTGGTGGATGGTCGCAATCACGGGAATGCGCCGCGCAATATCCAGAAACGGTGTCATCAGGGTTTGATTGTCGTGGATCACATCAAACCGGTCACCCTGGTCCTTCAACCAGGCATGCAGTCGATAGCTGAAGGCCCGCAACTCGCCGAACCCGCCAGTATTGTGCGCCAGCCATTCGGACCGGTCGGCTTTGGATCGCAAGTGTTTCAGGCGCAGCGCCAGAAACGCATTCTTTTCATCAAACAGATTAAGCGATGGGAATGTCACCAGCTCTACCCCGTCGGGCGTTTCAGGATAGGGTGGACCGGACGCGATGGTCACGGAATGTCCAAGATCCCGCAGGCCGATGGCCAGCTCGCGCAGATAGACGCCTTGCCCGCCGACATGCGGATGCGACCGGTAACCTGTCAGGAGAATGCGGCGCGCATGCAAGGCGCGCGTCTCGCCGTGCGTCGCGTCGAGTGGCGCCTGAGCTTGCGCAATATCGGCTAGAGATCGATCCATGAACAGCGTTCACCTTTTTGGCGGGCCGAACCTAGCCGCGCTTTGCTGCACTGCAAAGCAGGGAATGCAACGCCTTTTCATTTGTGTCGATGCGCGCTATCGCCGCGCAAATGGACGGGCGGATCATTCATCCGGCAGGCATTCGCTTTGCCGCGCATTACGGCGCTTTTTATCTGGCGTTCGGTGCCTTCCTTCCCTATCTGCCGGTTTGGCTGGAGGGGCGGGGACTATCGCCCGAACTTATCGGAATTGCCCTGGCTGGCAGCATGATCGGCCGCACATTGCTCGCCCCGCTCGGCGCGTCATGGATGGACGGTGCCAGTCGTCGCCGCGATGCAATTGTCGGCTTCGCCTGGGCCGGTCTGGCCGGCTTTCTCCTGATGGCGCCATTCCGGGATGCCGCCATTTTGACCATTCTTGCGGCGCTCGGCGGTGCATTATTCAGCGGACAAATTCCTTTGATGGATGCGTTCGCGGCCTGGTCGTCCCGCAAGGAAGGGTTCGCCTTTGGCCCGCAGCGGGCGGTGGGATCCGCAATGTTTATTGTCGGCAATCTCGGCGCCGGGGCGTCGATCGGACATTTCGGCGGTGAAGCCGCTTTGGTCTGGATGACAGGCGGTGCAGCGCTGACCGTTGCCGTGGTCCATTTTCTTCCCGTTGGCACTCGCTTGAAACCACCGGGCGGGCATGAACCCTTGCCGTGGCGTCTTTTGCTGTCGCGTCCGTTTATGCTGGCACTCGGCGCATCGGCTTTGATTCAGAGTAGCCATGCATTCTATTACGCTTTTTCCGCATTGAGCTGGAAGGCAAGCGGTATTCCGACCCACATGGTCGGCGCGCTCTGGGCCACTGGCGTCTTGGTCGAAATTGTATTTCTGGCCGTGTCGGGCAGATTCGTATCGCGCATTAGCCCGGCCCAGTTGATGTTGATCGCATCCGGCAGTGCCCTAATTCGCTGGACGCTGACGGCGTTGTCGCCGCCGCTCTTCGTCCTCTTCGGCTTGCAGGCCATGCATGCGCTGACATTCGCGGCGGCCTATCTTGCCTTCTTGCGATTTGTTGGCGACCACGCGCCAGACCGCTTGCAGGCCAGCACACAGGCGGCCAATTCCGCGCTTTCGGGTGGGCTTGCCCTGGCAGTGATGAGCGCGCTCTCGGGCGTGTTGTATGATCGATTTGAGGGGCTGGGATTTGCGTTTATGGCTCTCCCGGCTGTGCTCGGTGGTGTGTGCGCTTTTCTACTGTTGCGACAACGCACTCCCTAAGCGCGAATGAATCGCCTAAGACAGTGTGTGAGGGGATCCACGCATGCCGTCGCAAACTGCTGCTTCCATCGAGATACGCCGCGAAGATCGTCAGGTCATCGTCGTGCCTGCAGGCGATTGGGTGATTCAATCGATTGCACAGGTGTATTCCGAGATCGAGCGAATTGAGTCCGAATTTGATGCCGGAACCGTGGTGCTGGATCTCGGCCAGATGGCGCGCATCGACACATCCGGTGCCTTTCTGCTGGGTCGAACCGTTCACCAGTGTGCAACCCCGACGGCCGCCTGGCATTTTCGCGGCGATCACCCCACAGCGCGCCGGCTGATCGAGGAAATTCTAGAACGTGCGATTGATTGTGAACCCGATCCACCGGTTGAGCGCTACGGGTTTGTGCGGGCTTTCGAACGCGTGGGCGCCGGGCTGGAAGCCTTCGTCGAGGATACCATTGAAACATTCGGATTTTTCGGGCGGACGCTGACAACCGCCGGATCGCTTGTTCTCCGCCCGCATCGTTTCCGGCTCACACCGACGATCTATGTCATGGAAGAAGCCGGCGTAAACGCCTTGCCCATCATCGCGGTTTTGACGTTTTTCATAGGCGCAGTGGTCGCTTTCATGGGCGCGAACTTGCTGGGGAATCTCGGCTTTTCAGTCTATACTGTGGAACTGGTTGGCTATGCCGTTCTGCGTGAATTTGGCGTTCTGATCATGGCCATAATGCTCGCTGGGCGATCCGATTCCGCGTTTACCGCCGCAATCGGCTCCATGAAAATGCAACAGGAAATCGACGCCATGCGCGTCCTCGGGCTCGACCCCTATGAAGCGCTAGTCATTCCGCGCGTGGTCGCCTGCGTACTGATGGCACCATTGTTGACGTTTGGCGCAATGATGGCCGGTCTGTTCGGCGGCATGATGGTCAGCTGGGCGACGCTTGATATTTCGCCCGGATTTTTTATCGCGCGTATGAATGACGCTATCGACTGGAGCCATTTCTGGGTTGGCATGTCGAAAGCGCCCGTTTTCGGTCTCATCATTGCTGTCATCGGCTGCAAGCAGGGCATGCAGGTCGGCGGCGATGTGGAATCGCTGGGGCGCCGCGTCACGGCCTCGGTCGTGCAGTCGATTTTCATGGTGATCGTCGTCGATGCGGTGTTTGCCATGGTGTATCTGGAGCTCGGCATATGAGTGAGACTCCGATCATCGAGGTTCGCGGTATCAAGACCGCTTTTGGATCGCACATTGTGCATGACGGCCTCGACCTGTCTGTCCGGCGCGGTGAGGTAATCGGGCTGGTCGGCGGCTCTGGAACCGGCAAATCTGTTTTGATGAACACCATTGTCGGCTTGAAGCGCCCGGATGCCGGCGAAATCTTTTTTGACGGTCAGCGTTTGAATGCAATGAGCGCCAATGAAAGGCGAAAGCTTGAAGCCAGCTGGGGCGTGTTATTCCAGAATGGCGCGCTTTTTTCTTCACTTACGGTCCGCGAAAACGTCATGGCTCCAATGCGGGAGCATTTGAAAATGCCCCGCCGACTGATGTCGGAAATCGCCGACATGAAGATCGCCCTGTCCGGGCTTGGCCCGGAAGCCGGACCGAAATTTCCGTCCGAATTGTCGGGCGGTATGAAGAAACGCGCTGGCCTTGCCCGGGCGCTGGCGCTTGATCCTGATATTCTGTTTCTGGATGAGCCTACGGCC
>BQJI01000147.1 GCA_021604625.1 Hyphobacterium sp.
ATTGACTTCAATCGCGACTTCTTCATTCAGTGTGGCCCAGATCTGCACCAGCGAAACACCGGGCACATCGGCAGAAACTTCGTCGCGAATTTCGCGCGCAATCCGTTGCAAATCACGGCGCGGAACATCACCGTGCACAGCAAACCCGACCACCTGATCCTCATTACGCCATTGGCTGACAATCGGTCGGTAGGCAGACGGCGGCAAATTATTGACCGAATTTACCTGCTGCTCGATCTCATTGATGAAGGTACGCATATCAACCGAGCGCGAGCCCTCGATATTGATAAAAGCACTGCCTTCGCGCGCAGTCGATGTCAGGTTTTCAATGCCGTCGACAGAGGAAACCGCTTCCTCGATCCGGACGACAATCTGTTCTTCCATTTCCTGGGGGGATGCGCCCGGCCAGGCAATCGAGACGGTCGCACCGGCAAAACTTGCTGTCGGGAAAACCTCCCGATTCATGGACATCAGCCCGAGCAAGCCGCCCACAATCGCAACCAGCATGAGCAGGTTGGCGGCGACGCCATTACTGGCCCACCAGGCAATAATGCCCTTGTGTTCAGTTTCGTGTGTGGGGTCTGTCATGACCGTCTCCCTCGTTTGACCTTGGCGGCCAATTAATCGGCGCTGGCAACCTGAGCGGCATCACCGCCCTCGCTGTCGTCTTCATTTCCGGCTGAATCTTCGGTGGCAATCACCGCTGAGAGGTTGGCAATAATTTCGCCAGCCTGATCAAACGTCCGGATCCGCATACCGTCACTTGCCGCCCGGATCGGGCTTGTGATCACCATATCCGATGCCGCGACACCACCCGAGACTACCAGACGATCAGGGTCCGAAGTGATCACACTCACGTTACGTACTCCGAGCGTTCCGCCATCCTGAGCCACATATACCGAGTCTGAACCCCGCAAGGCTGAACGCGGCAGGACGAATGCATTCTGGACAACGCGTCCTTGGATTTCTGCATCAACGAACAAACCAACCGGCAAGGGCGAGCCGCCCTGTTCAGCAGCAGCGCCGTATGGATCGTCAACGCGGGCAATCGCGTAAAGCACACGTGTCTGCGTATCGATCGAACTGTCCGTGCGGACCAGTTGTGCGTCCCATTCACGGTATTGCCCGGCCAATGTGGCCGACACGCGCACCAGGGGTGCAGGCGTACCGGCGGAGGCCTGAAACGCCACCGGAATATTGAGCATGGACAATTCGTTGTCAGTCAGCGGCAAGCGGATCTGCACAGCATCGGTGCCAAACACTTCACCAAGCGGGGTGCCGGGCGAAACAAATTGACCGACACCTGCGCTCTTGGTCCGGACGCGACCTGCAAAGGGGGCCGAAATCCGGGTGCGTTCGAGGCCAAGACGCGCTTCCTGAAGCTGGGCATTGGCGGCGGCGAGCGAAGCCCGCGCTTGTGCCAGTTGCGGCTCGCGCAGCGTCAGGGCCGAGGCCTGACCCTCGCCAAGTTCTTCCCACTCGCGTGTGGCGAGATCGGCTTCAGCCTGTTCGCGGATGAGCGATTGCTGAGCCTGGGCAACTTGGGCCTGAGCCCGCGTAACGGCGAGGCGGTAATCGGCATCATCAATCTGGATAAGCGTCTCGCCAGCTTCAAAGAAGCCGCCTTCGATAAAGTTCGGATTGACGTAGACGATCCGGCCGGAAACCTGTGGCACCAGATTGATCTGGGTCAGAGGCCGCACCTCACCTTGAGTGGTGACAGTCAGAGTGACATTCGTGTTTTCAACCGGCGCCGCAAACACAGCAACGGGTCTCGGTTCCGCACTCGCGCGTTCCGGTTGGGGGGCCGATGCCACCATTCCGATGATGACAACGATAAAGGCTACGGCGACCACCGCAGGTAACAAGAATAAAAGCGAACGGCCAACTAGCTTACCCATAACAGTCTCCTAACCTTCACGGTTTCGCAAATCGGGGGCATCAAAACTTCCACCGATGGCGAGATAAATATCAATGCGATTGGTGGCCCGTTCGCGGCGGGCCGAGATGTACTGGCCCTCGGCCGCAAACCGGCGAGCCTGGGCGTCAAGCAATTCAAACACCGTGGCCAGCCCGGAACCGTACTGGCGGATGACCAATTCTTCGGCGGCAGCGGCCTGTTCAAATGCGTCCTGCAACGCATCCACGCGCTCTGCCAGCAGATTGTCGGCATAGATCGCATCTTCCGCCTCGCGCCAGGCAGCCAGAACCGTCCCGGCATAGGCAGCTAGCTGCGCCTCGGCAGAAGCTTGCGCGCGATCCCGTTCAGCTCGCAATGCACCGCCATTGAAGATCGGCGCCGTCAGCGAACCGATAACGGTCGCCACAAATGTGTCGATGTCGAGCAAATCTGCCGGGTCGGCACCGCCCGTATTGAGCGAGCCCGTCAGATTTAATTGCGGCAACAGGGCGGCGCGCGCGATATCGGCTTGCAGACCGGCGGCCTGAAGGCGGGCATCTGCGGCACGCAAATCCGGGCGGCGAGCCAGCAATTCGCCGGGGGCCCCAACGCCGGTCAGACTTCCCAGATCAGGCAAATCCGCATCATGTTCGATGCTTCCGGCGGGATAACGACCTAGCAGGATTTCAAGACTGCGCGCAGCGGAAGCTTCAACGCGTTGGCGTGACGCCAGAGTGGCTTCGCTCGACGCAACAGCAGAACGGAACGTCCGCACATCCGATGATCGCGACACGCCGGCCTCGAACCGGCGCTCGATCAGCGACAGCGACCGGCGCTTGGCATTCAAATCGCGTTCCGCGAGGTCAGTTTGCAAACTCGCTTCCACCAGAGAGAACCATGCGCGCGAAACCTGACCGGCAATCGACAGGCGGGCATTTTCAAAATCCGCATCTGTAGCTTCAAATTCCAGAACGCCGGCTTGGGCGCGGGACGCCAGGCGACCCCAGAGGTCAGCTTCCCACGAAACACCTAGTCCGGCCCCGTAACTGGTCGAGCTGGAAATATCGGTTTCACGTTGGGTAACGCCGAGATCAGCATTAATACCGGGCAAGCGTCCGGCATTCGCAGCGCGCGCACTGGCACGGGCGGCCCGTATTCTTGCACTGGCAGCCAGAAGGCTGGGATTTTCACTGACGGCTTCATCGATAAGCTGCGATAAACGCGCATCATCGAATGTACCAACCCAGTCGCTGATGCGAGCTGAATCCAGCTCCGAGCCTGACGCCCAGACGACCGGAGACGGCGCGACTGCATCCGCCCCGCGCAGCTGTGGTGCGGTTGAGGCGCACGACGCCAATACCAGGGTGGTTGCAGATAGGAGGAGTGTTCTTTTGATCATATTGCACTCTTGATGCCGGGAAGGGCTGATTTGGATGCACCGTAAAAGTCGCATTTCGAAAGTCAACAAAAATTTATCGAATAACGGTAATTCTTTAGCGATGAACATGAAATTACTCTCGAATATCAGTATGCAGCAGGCCGTGCTCTCCACCGGAGTCCAGGCGGCAAAAGCGAGCGGAAGCGGTTGATTACCAACGGGATTGCGGCCCTTATGAGACTACGCTGCAAAAGAAACGAGTGAATTTTGAGCAATGAATCCCGAATTGCACGCGAAGGTCAGAGATTACGGCGACGTGATACGCTTGCACTGACACTGATTGCGGTCGCTGTATTATTCGTGCTCTGGATCACCGGTGCGGCTTCTCTATGGGTCACGGCATCTGCGGCACTAGCAATTGCCGCCCTGTCGCTCATCTACTTTCTGTCGGTTTCGACGATGTCGCCGACAACGGGTCTTACCCCCTCACCTGAGACAGACGCACCCGCGCCGGTTGCCGCGCCGGCACGTGAAATTCTGGAACACCTGCCATTTCCGGTCTTGCTGATTGGCCAGGGCGGAAAAATCGAACGGGCCAATTCCGCAGCCCATGAATTCCTCGGCCTGGGTTCTGAGTCCGGATTGCTATCAGCGTCGCTGAGGCAGCCGCAGGTTCTCGAAGCGGTCAGCAACATTCTGCGAGGCGAGCCCGCGCGAACGGTGGAATATTCAACGCTGGCACCCATTGAAAGTCATGTGCGCGTTCATGCCATCCCGCTGAAAACCGATGATGGCGGTGCCTTTCCCTGGCATGCTCTTCTGGTGCTGTCCGACGAGACCTCCAGCAAGCGGGTCGCAAGGATGCGCAGCGACTTTCTGGCCAATGCCAGCCATGAATTGCGAACGCCCCTCGCCTCGCTTTCCGGCTTCATCGAAACCCTGCGCGGGCATGCCCGCGATGACAGCGAGGCGCGCGAGAAATTTCTGGCGATCATGCATGATCAGACCGAACGCATGCGCCGTCTGATCAATGATCTGTTATCGCTAAGCCGGGTGGAAATGGATGAGCATGTACCGCCGAGCGGGCATGTCGATCTGGCCGCGATGACCCTGGATACAATCGATTCCCTTTCACCACTGGCGGAATCGAGAAATATTCGCATTGATTTCGAAGGCGAGCGTGAAGCCCATGTCGTGGGAGAGCGCGATCAATTATTCGAAATTGCGCAAAACCTGATCGAAAATGCCCTCAAATATTCAACACCTGGCTCGCGCATTGTTTGCGATATTCACGCGGATATCGGCCCCGAGGAACTCGACCGGTTAACCAGCAGCCTTGGGTCGGGATCCGGCCGGGCGGCCATTTCACCGCTTGCAAATTCCACGGGAAAACGATTCGCACTACTCCGCGTTCACGACACCGGAAAGGGCATTGAACGCCGTCATTTATCGCGCCTTTCGGAACGCTTTTACCGCGTCGATGGACAGAAAAGCGGTCCCAGGGAAGGCACCGGTCTTGGACTGGCGATCGTCAAGCACATTGTCAGCCGTCATCGCGGTGGCTTCTTCGTGGAAAGCCTATTCGAGGAGGGCACAGTGTTCTCCGTTTGCATCCCGCGTCCCGGCGCATCAGCACCCCAACCCGACCAGTGAAGCCGCGTCATTTCCAACCGCAATCCACGGTTTTCTCGCAACCTCGCTTCCACCGTCATTAAACTGTTATGCAATTGTCATAAGCGCGCCTTCATTGGCCTGCTACAGGCCCGGTATCGAATTGTTGGCAAATCAGGCTGACGTCATTCGGATGGGATTTTAATGCCGGTCAACGCTCTGCTCCTGTTGATGATGCTGGTGCTCATCTCTGCGGCTTTCTACGTCGGCAGAAGCCGGGCGCTGCAATCAACCGGCAAAGGCCGGACCGGGCTTCATTCCCTTCCCAATTATCACGGCTATTTCGTTGCCCTGTGGACCGGCGGCCCGGCATTGGTGATCATGATCATTCTGGCCGCATTCGGCCCGACCATGACAGCCGGCCTCGTCGAAACCCGGATGAGCGCGGCATCGGCACAGATCATCAATGACTATGAAACCCGTCTGGCTGAAGACACCGTTCTGACCGCCGCAATTCGCACGCGCGATGCATCAACTGACGCCAGCGCCGTGGCGCAAGCCAGATCGAGCATTGATGATCGCCGTACCGAGATCGCCAACGACGTCCGCCAATCGGCACCCGATACAGGATCAATGCCGGTGGCAATGGCCGGGTTTGAATACCATGTCATGCCGCCAGAACGACGCGCATTATTTATCCAGGATGCGCGGGCGCAAGCCTTCAATGGCCAACCCAGCCAGACCTCACCCGACATTGACGCGGCTGCCAGCCTGTTCCGCCCGATAGACCGCGCGATCCGCTTTGGCGGCAGCGCGCTCGCTGTTCTTCTGGCGATTGCCGGACTGGTCTGGTCGCGCTCGCGGGTGAAGGCCGGGTTCCGTGCCCGCAACCGGGTCGAGGCCGCCTTCATGGGCTTCCTGATGCTCTGCTCCGGCATTGCCATCATGACGACGATCGGAATCATCGCCTCGCTATTGTTTGAATCGCTACGGTTTTTCGATGCGATCAACTGGCGCCTGGACGAGTTTCTGTTCGGGACGCACTGGAGCCCGCAAACCGCCATACGCGAGGATCAGGTCGGGCAATCCGGCGCTTTTGGCGCTGTGCCGCTCTTTGCGGGCACATTCATGATAACCGCAATTGCCATTCTCGTCGCTGGCCC
>BQJI01000148.1 GCA_021604625.1 Hyphobacterium sp.
GAATGTTTCTGACGGTGTGCAGGACTTTATCGCCCGCCGGTCTGAAACCCTGCCAGAAGGCATTTCCATGTCGCTCTGGTGGAATAATGCGGAAATGTACGAGGCGCGCGTCGATACCGTTTCAGGTAGCGCCAAGTGGGGCATGCTGTTTGTATTGATCGCACTCGTGCTGTTTCTGCGTCCGGTCGTGGCCTTCTGGGTCACTGTCGGCATTGGTGTGGCGTTCATGGGCGCTTTCCTCGTCCTGCCGCTAATGGGCGTGACACTGAACATGCTGTCGCTATTTGCTTTCCTCATTGTGATCGGGATCGTGGTCGATGACGCCATTATTGTGGGCGAAAACATACACAACAGAGTGGAGCGCGGAGAGACCGGGCTAACGGCGGCCGTTGTCGGAACCCAGATGGTGATGAAACCGGTGATTTTCGCCGTGATCACAACCATTTTGATGTTCGCGCCGTGGATGATGCTTTCCGGGCCCGAAGTGCAGTTTACGCGGCAGATTTCGCTGGTCGTGATTGCGGCCTTGACCTTCTCGCTGGTTGAATCGCTCTTTATTCTTCCAGCCCACCTTGCCCACATGAAGCCGGAAAAAATGGATGGCTTTTTCGGGCCGCTCCTGAAACTTCAGCGCTTCATTGCCGACACGATGATCTGGTTTGCCCGGCATATATATCGCCATGCGGCTGTGTTCGCGGTAAAGCGCCGGTATTCAACGCTGATCTTCTTTACCGGCCTGTTCGCTGTGGCGATCGCGCTGCAAGCCACCAATCGCGTGGGCAGTGTGTTCATGCCGGAAATTGAGAACGAGACCATTCAGGCCAGTATTCAGCTGGCGGAAGGCACGCCGTGGCAGCGCACCGAAGCGGTTCGTCAACAATTGGAACGAGCTGAAGAAGCGACCCTCGAATACTATCGGGAAGAATATCCCGGTGCGGGTGATATGATTGAAAGCCGTTCGACACTGGCAACCGATGGTCGTGTTCGTGCCTGGATTACACTGGCCGAGCCGGAAGTGCGCCCGGGCGGTTTGTCGACGCGCGAAGTTGCTCAGCAATTGCGTGACTTCCTAGGCCCAATTCCGGATGCCGAAGAAGTGCGGCTGGATACCACGCTGAACGATGGCGGAAACGGGTTGCGTTTCGCTATTTCCGGTCAGAATCTGGACGAGCTACGCTTGGCTGCTGACGAATTGAAAGAACAACTCCGTTCGTTTGATACGCTCTATGATGTTGTCGATAACCTGCAGTCCTCTGCTGAGGAACTTCAGTTCTCGTTGCGTCCCGATGCTCAGGCTCTGGGTATTACGCTGGCAGATGTTACGCGTCAGGTCCGTCAGGCGTTCTATGGCGAGGAAGTCGTTCGACTGCCTCGCAACGGACAGGATGTTCGCGTCATGCTGCGCTATCCCGAGGATGCACGGCGCTCGCTCGATACCCTGCGGAATTTCCGCATTCGCACAACCGATGGACGTGAAGTGCCGCTGTCGGCGGTCGCAGATGTCGAGTTTGCGCCGGGTCTGAACCGGATCAATCGCCGGGATCGCATGCGGACCATTACAGTGGCCGCCGAACTGACCGATCCAACCGCTCGCGGAGAAGTTGCCGACAGCATGGATGCGGAATTCTGGCCGCAATGGCAGGAACGCCATCCGAATGTCAGCCGTCAGGAATTCGGTCAGGCTGAAGGCCAGGCAGAATTCATGGCCGAGCTTCGCAATCTGGTGATACTCGTTCTGGGTGGGATCTATATTCTCCTGGCGATTGCCTTCCGGTCTTATGCCCAGCCTTTCCTGATCATGATCGCGATTCCATTCGCTTATGCCGGTGCCGTTTTTGGTCACTTGCTGTTCGATATGCCCTTCGCCCTGTTCTCCTTCTTTGGCGTGGGCGCAGCTGCGGGTGTGGTGATCAATGATAATCTTGTCCTGGTCGATTTCGTAAACCGGCTACGTGCGAACGGGGTGGGGGCTTTCCAGTCGCTGATCGATGCGGGCGTTCAGCGCTTCCGTCCGATCATCCTGACATCGGTCACGACTTTCCTCGGTATTTTGCCGATGATGGCTGAAACCTCCACTCAGGCGCAATTCCTGAAGCCGATGGTTGTCTCGCTCGGATTTGCGGTTGTTTTCGCACTGTTCCTGACCTTGCTGCTCGTGCCGGCGCTTTATGCGATCGGTGTTGATATCAAACGCGGTGTTGTGGGCATGTGGACCGGTAAGAAACTGCCCGGCATTGGCTCGACCTATCACGAGACCGATGGCGGCGCGCCGGAAACGGATGTCGGCACCATCCAGCCCGCAGAATAAGCTTTGCGCAGCTGATGCCTCCCGCACTGCGGAATGGTCAGCGGCGCGTGCTTGTATTATAAGCCTGTCCAGAAAAAAGCCGGTCGGGGAAGACCGGTATCAGAAGGGATATTTGTAAGATGAGAAAACTGCTATTGGGTAGTGCCTGCCTGGCTTTGCTGGCGGCGTGTAGCGAGCCACAGACAAATGACGAAAATGTCGTCGTTCAAACCGACACCGCCGATGTGACGGCGGCCGCCCCGGAACTGGGCGATTGGGGATTTGATGCGGCAGGTATGGATACGTCCATCGAGCCCGGCAATGACTTCTTCCGCTATGCAAATGGCCAATGGCTGGACACCACGGAAATTCCGTCCGACCTGTCGAATTACGGCATGTTCACGGAATTGGCGCTGGAAGCCGAAGAGCAGGTTCAGGACATCATTCTCGAACTGGCTGAAACCGGCGGCGCGGCCGGTTCGATCGAGCAACAGGTTGGCGACCTCTATGCCAGCTGGATGAATACGGATGCGCTGGATGCGCGCGGTCTGGAACCGCTGACGCCGCTGATGGCACAGATTGATGCCGCTGAAACTCATGATGATTTTGCCGCGCTTTTTGCGACGTTGGATCATCAGGCGCTGTTCGGTGTCGGCATCATTCCCGACCCGGCCGATACAACCCGTTATACAGTGTTTGTCGGACAGGGCGGACTGGGCATGCCCGACCGCGACTTCTATCTGAATGAAGGCGAGCGCTACGACGAATATCGCACGGCCTACCAGACCTATATCACCCAATTGTTTGCTCTCGCGGGTGAAGCGGACGGTGCTGCGAAAGCCGAGGCCATTCTGGCGCTTGAAACCCGCATTGCGGAAGTTCACTGGACCCAAGAGCAGAGCCGCAACATCCAGGCGATCTACAACCCGATGCCGCTGGCTCAACTGGCCGAGCTGGCCCCGCAATTCAATTTTGATGCGGGAATGGCAGCTCTCGGGATTGATGGGGTCGAGACCTATCTGGTGGCGCAACCAAGCGCGCTGGAAAGTTCGGCGACGATTTTCGCCGAAACGCCGATTGATGTTTTGCGCGATTACATGACCTTCCACCTGCTCAATTCAAACACCAACGCCTTGCCGATGGCCTTTGATCAGGCAAGCTTTGAATTCTTTGGCCGGACGCTGAACGGTACCGAAGAGCAACGTCCGCGGGACCGTCGCGGCGTGAATTTGATCGGCGGTGTACTGGGTGAAGCCGTGGGGCAGGTCTATGTTGACCGTCACTTCCCGCCTGCGTCCAAAAACCAGATGGAAGATCTGGTTGCAAATCTGACGTCGGCTTTCGAGGAACGCCTCGAAAATCTGGCCTGGATGGATGATGTCACGCGCGAACAGGCCTTGTTGAAATTGTCGACGTTCGAGCCGCGCATCGGATATCCGGACGAATGGACTGATTATGGCGGTCTTGAAATCCAGGCCGATGATTTGTTCGGCAATATGCAACGCATTGGCGAGTTCAACTGGAACCAGCAGGTCGAAGATCTGGCCGGTCCGGTGGATCGCGCGCAATGGCCGTATCCGCCACAAACGGTGAATGCATCCTACAATCCGCTGATGAACCAGATCACGTTCCCGGCCGGTATTCTGCAACCGCCATTCTTTGATCCAAATGCTGATCCAGCCGTGAATTACGGCGGAATCGGTGCGGTGATCGGCCACGAAATCGGTCACGGCTTTGATGATCAGGGACGCGAATTTGACGAAGCCGGTCGTATCCGCAACTGGTGGACTGCGGAAACCAATGAGGCCTTCACAGAACGGGCCGGTCGTCTGGGCGCCCAGTATGATGGCTATTCGCCGATTGAGGGCGAGTTCGTGAATGGGACTTTCACAATGGGTGAAAACATTGGCGATCTCGGTGGCGTTCAGATGGCCTATTCGGCCTATCACCGCTATCTCGACGCCTGCTGCGATGGCGAAGCGGAGGAGATTGACGGTGTGACCGGCGATCAACGCTTCTTCCTTGCCTGGGCCCAGGTGTGGCGCCGCCTCTATCGCGAGGACAATCTGCGTCAGCGTCTGGTCACGGACCCGCACAGCCCGTCGCAATACCGCACCAATGGTGTGGTCCGCAATCTGGATGCCTGGTATGCGGCGTTTGAAGTGTCGGAAGATGACGCGCTCTACCTGCCACCGGAAGAACGCGTCCGGATTTGGTAGCCATACCGGATTTGACTGAAATTGCGGCCGGCCCGGATGGGTCGGCCGTTTTTCATGCACGCCATGTTAAATTCAAATGTTTCAAAGCCTTCATTACATAGAATAAAACTGACGCAGACCCGTTCTGGCCCTAAACTGTCGGCGACATAATTCTGAAGCCCGGCGTAAATGTCGGGCAAAATGGGGCTGACAAGATGAAATCCTTACTGCTTTCGAGCACGGCTGCCTTGTTATTGGTAGCCTGTAGTGACACCCAAACAACAAACACAATGTCTGACGTGGCAGACACAACCGACACGGAAATCGTGCAGACGGCTGCCCTGCCTGCTGCGGCGACATTCGGGGATTGGGGCGTGGAAACATCGATGTTGTCGACCACGGTCGAGCCGGGCGATGACTTTTTCCGCTATGTCAATGAAGGCTGGCTGGCCGGCGAATCCATTCCTGACGGCTTTTCGTCCAATGGCATTTTCCTGGAACTCTATCTGGAATCAGAGCGCCGGATTGCCGATATCATTACAGACATGGCCGCGGAAGGCGGCGCGGCGGGTGAGCCGGGACAACAGATCGGTGATCTGCATGCCAGTTTCATGGATACCGCCACCATCGAGGCGGCGGGCCTTGACCCGCTTCGCACCGAAATCGACGCGCTTTCCAGCCTGGCCGATTTCAACGCCGTCGTGGATGCCATGACATGGACGTCGACGCCTGCTTTTCTCGGTCCCTATATCAGTGTCGATGGCGATGATCCCGATCAGTATGTGCTGCGCCTGACGCAAGGCGTTCTCGGACTTCCCGGCCGCGACTATTATTTGCGCGACGATGGCGATTTCCCGGATTTCCAGGAGGCATATCGCGCCTATATCGCGCAGATATTTGACCTCTCCGGCATGGACAATGGCGGTGATCGCGCGGCGCGCATCTATGCGCTGGAGGCTGCCATGGCCGAGATTCACTGGACGCCGGCGGACGCATCGGATTCGCTGCTGATCAATAACCGTTTCCAGCGCGCGGAGCTGGAGGCTTATGCGCCTGACATGCCATGGGATGTTTTCCTCGACGGTCTGGGCGTTGGCGATGTCAGCGAAGTGATGATCGATGAGGACACCGCGATTGCGTCCATGGTCGAGTTATGGCGCAGCACGCCGATTGAAACGCTGCGCGATTACATGGTGTTTCACTATATCGACAACCACACCACCTATCTTCCGGCGGCCTTCGATGAGGCGAGTTTCGCGTTCTACGGTACAACTCTGCAAGGTGTGGAAACCCAGCGGGAGCGGGAATTGCGCGCCGTGCAACTGGTCAATGGCAATCTGGGCGAAGTGCTCGGGCAGGTTTATGTCGAACGTCATTTCCCGCCCGAATACAAGGAACAGATGGAAGAGCTGGTCGGGTATTTGCAGGCGGCGCTGCGCGAGCGGATCAATGCAATCGACTGGATGGATGATGAAACCCGTGTCGAGGCGCTTCGCAAACTCGACGCTTTCGGTCTGAAAATCGGCTATC
>BQJI01000149.1 GCA_021604625.1 Hyphobacterium sp.
ATGGCGGAACCGGACCGCCGCCAGCATCGCACAGGTTGGCAGACCGCTGTCGCTCAGACTCTCGCAACGATTTGACGTTTTGCGGGTTTGCGTCAGATTGATGTCAAACCGGGGGACAGGACATGCGGGTACTTTTCTTGACGATTATTCTGGCATTGGCTGGATGTGCGGAGCGCGTAACGCCTGCATCGCCAGACCCCGGAACGCGGCTTGCCACAGCAAATGGCTCTCTGGTTGGATATGTCGCGGAAAGCGGAGCCCATGTCTGGCGCGCCATACCCTATGCAGCGCCCCCTGTGGGTGATTTGCGCTGGCGCGCGCCTAGACCTGCCGAAAGTTGGATCGGTGAGCGCTTGGCAATCTTCTCACCTGAATTCTGCCCGCAACTGGCCAATAGTCTGAGCGCCGATCTCGCCGACGCGGATGAAGGCCGTCTGATCGGCAGCGAAGACTGTCTCTATCTGGATATCTATGCGCCTCCGAATGCCGCCAACTTGCCTGTGATGATGTGGATTCACGGCGGCAGTAACACCTGGGGCTGGGCTGACCAGTATGATGGGTCCCAACTGGCGATGGACCAGAATGTCATCATTGTGGTTGTGCAGTATCGGCTGGGGCCGCTCGGGTTCTTTTCGCATCCCGAATTGCGGGCCGATGCGCAGAATGATCGCGATGAAGCGGCCAACTTCGCCATCCTTGACCAGATCGCCGCACTTGAATGGATTCAAGGGAATATTGATGATTTCGGGGGCGATGCCGACACGGTCACCATTTTCGGTGAAAGCGCTGGCGGGCATAATGTCGCGGCTTTACTAGGGTCACCGCTGGCAACAGGTCTGTTTCATCGCGCTATCATTCAATCCGGATCTGCGAGCACGATATCCGTGGGCGACGCGGAGGGGCTTTCCGGCAATGAGGTGAACGGGACCTTGCAGACCGCCGAACGTATCGCCACCGGCGATGTGACCGCTGCATCGCTTCGATCAGCATCTCTGAACAATGTCTTCTCCGCTTTCCGCGTCGAGGACGGCGTCTACAGCGATTCCGGTGGCAGCATCGACGTGCCGACCGTTATTGCCGATGGCATCACCATTCCCGAAGGCGGGCTGATGCAGGCTTTTTCCAGCCCGGACACCTTCAACGCCGTCCCCGTCATTACAGGAACAAACCGCGACGAGGTGAAACTCTATAATGGCCTGAATCCTGATCTGGTGGCGCGCCATCTGGGGCTGTTCTTCCGGGTTCGTGATTCCGATCTGTTCGAAGCCGCATCCGAATATCAAAGCCGTATCTGGGCCATCAATGCGGTCGACGAAATCGCCAACGCCATGACGGCGGGCGGGCATCCGGACGTGTGGGCCTACCGGTTTGACTGGGATGAGGGCGGCAATAATATTTTCCTTGATTCCGCCACCGTGTTTGGTGCCATGCATTCGATGGAAATTCCATTCGTCTTCAACACATTCGAATTTTTTGGTTCGCGCCTCGATCCCATCGTATTCAATGACGCCAATGCAGATGGCCGACTGGCACTGGCCGCAGAAATGGGCGGATACTGGGCGCGCTTTGCGCGGCAGGGTGACCCCGGAGACAGTTGGACGCGCTGGAGCGAAGAGTCGGGACGCTTGCGGTTTGATACGCCGGCCAGCGGCGGGTCCGCGATGTTGGCCGGCGAACTGACGCTCGAAGGTTTGGCTGCCGATGTCAGCAATGACGCGCGCCTTTCGGCCGAAGAGCGTTGTGCCATTGTTGCCGCCATGCAGGGACGATATTTCGACGACACCAACGTGCTGTCGTCGCTGACGGACTGCTAGAGCTCGTCGCTGGCATAAGGGCCGGCAGCCTGTCGCCAGGGATTGGTATTCATTTCCGTTTGCATGGATGGAAAAGCACGATGGGCGCAGGCGGGTCGCTCGCACAGGCGGCAGGTCAGGCCAACCGGCGTTGCGACAGTATGCGCCAGCGCGTCGCCATATATGGTTTCAGCGGCGCGGCTCCATTCACACCCGACGGCAACCACCTGGCGCACGGGCTGTTCATTTTCGCCCGCCGGGCGATACACGGCCCGCGCAATCGACAGGTATTCCGAATTGTCCGGCAAAGCGAAACGCTGGGTGGTCAGGGATTCCGGCGTGCGAAAAGCGTCCGACAACGTCCATTTCGGGCAAGAGCCGCCGGATCGCGCAAAGGGCAGCACGCCGCCACCAAATCGCTTTGAAACATTTCCGGCCGGGTCCATGCGCACGAGAAAGAACGGAATGCCCTTGCGCTCAGGATTGTGCAGCGTTGTGAGGCGATGGCACACAGCTTCAAAGCCGAGTCCGAATCGCCGTTCAAGCCGCTCAATGTTATATCCGCTTTTCTCCGCCAGGCTCAGAAAGGCGTCATAGGGCGCCAGCAAGGCACCGGCGAAATACCGCGCGAGACCGGAGCGATACAGGGCAGCTTCCGCTTTGGAATCAAAACCGGCGGCATCGATTTCGGCATCCAGCAAATCGCCATGCTCAAGCAGCGCCAGCGTGGTGGCGATCTGCATGGGGCGTGCATTGCCGCTCAGGCGATCCGACAGCATCAGCCGCCGTGTGTGAAAATCCATGCGCTGGCGCGCGCCACCCATAAAGTCGTCTTCGAACGTGCGTACGATAATCCCGTGTTCGGATTTCAACCGGTCTTCCAGGACGCCATTGCGGTTATCAGCAGTCAGTTTCAGCGCCTTGCCCGAATTCTCAGCCGCAGCTTCGATATTTGGAAAGTAATTATGTCGCTGATCCAGAGCGTTGCGAACGGCCTCGGTCGCGTTGATCCGGCCAGCCCGGTCGCCGCCTTCCAGCTGGGCCGCTAGGTCGGCCGTGGATTCAGCGGCATTTCGATAGGCCTGATGCAGGCGGGTTAGCGCCTCCGCCGATCTCGGTTGGGATTCGGCCAGCTCGGTCAGTTCGGTGCGATCCAGCGCCAGATTCGCCAGCGCCGGGTCGGCGGCTGCCGCCTCAAGATCGGTGATCAATTGCCTGTCCGAGCCTTCGGCCAGGCTCCTCACATCCATATCAAAAGCCGCAGCGACCGCCAGAAGCACGCGCGCCGTCAGCGGGCGCTGATTGCGTTCCAGCAAATTGAGATAGCTTGCCGAAAGGCCCAGCATGTCAGCGGTATCGGCCTGGGTCAGACCACGTTCCCGTCGCAGTCGGCGCAGGCGCGCACCTGCAAATATTTTTTCGTTATGCAAATCCATATGTCAATTATTCACAATACGACAAAATGACAAGTCATTTATGTAGACTTCAACGCCGCTTTCACTAATTCACCGTGTAGACATGTGAATGGCGCGTGGTCAGTTTGATTTCAGATATCGCCACTTGTCTGGCTTTCAAACAAGGATTGCACCGATGACCACTTTCAATGATCTCATTCCTGCTGCCACACCGGACCGCTTCAACAACATTGATCGCGATTACACCGCTGACGATGTGCTCAAATTGCGCGGCTCGGTCCAGATCCAGCACACACTCGCCGAACGCGGCGCCGTCAAGCTCTGGTCATTGCTCAAATCCGAGCCTTATATCAACGCACTTGGCGCCCTGACCGGCGGACAGGCCATGCAAATGGTGCGGGCCGGTCTGAAAGCCATCTATCTGTCGGGTTGGCAGGTTGCGGCCGACGCCAATGAAGCCGGCGCCATGTATCCTGATCAATCGCTTTATCCGGCGGATTCCGGTCCGGAGCTCGCCAAGCGGATCAATCGCACACTGCAACGTGCCGATCAGATTGAAATGTCCGAGGGAAATGTTACCCGCGACTGGTTTGCGCCGATAGTGGCCGATGCCGAAGCCGGCTTCGGTGGTCCGCTGAACTGTTATGAAATCATGCGCGCCTATATCGAGGCGGGCGCGGCTGGCGTTCACTTCGAGGATCAGGTTGCCGCCGAAAAGAAATGCGGCCATCTCGGGGGTAAAGTCCTGATCGCCACCAAGGCGCATCAGCGTAACCTCAATGCGGCGCGCCTGGCGGCTGATGTTCTAGGCGTGCCGACCCTCACCGTTGCCCGGACCGATGCGGAATCAGCAACCCTCATCAATTCCGATATCGACGAACGCGATCATGAATTCATCGACTATGATGCGGGCCGGACAGCGGAAGGATTCTATCGGCTGAAAAAAGGCATGGGCGTTGATCACTGCATTAAGCGCGGCCTTGCCTATGCGAAATATGCCGATCTCTTGTGGTGGGAAACCTCAAAGCCGAATCTGGATGAAGCCCGCCGGTTTGCCGAGGCAATCCAGAAGGAATTCCCCGGCAAGATGATGGCGTATAATTGCTCGCCATCCTTCAACTGGGAAGCCAATCTCGACAAGGCGACCATTGAAACCTATCAGCGCGAGCTCGGTGCGATGGGCTATAAATTCCAGTTTGTCACACTCGCCGGTTTCCACCAGCTGAACCATGGCATGTTCAACCTCGCAATGGGATATCGGGATCGCGGCATGGGCGCCTATTCCGAGCTGCAACAGGCTGAATTTGCCTCCGAAGTCGACGGTTACACCGCGACACGTCACCAGCGTGAAGTGGGCACCGGCTATTTCGACCTCGTCAATCAGACGCTTTCAGGCGGCAAGGCCTCAACAACGGCGATGGGCGAATCAACCGAGTCCGCCCAATTCACCGTCGCGGCTGAATAGTCGGATCAGAAGGAGGCTGTCATGAACAAGTCAAACCCGAACGGCGTCGATCTGCTTGGTCCACTCGAACCCGGCTATCGCGCCATTCTCGCCCCGCACGCCCTTTCATTCCTGATTGGTCTGCATCGCCGGTTCGACAGTCGGCGCAAAGCCTTGCTGGAAGATCGGCAGAAACGTCAGGCCGCATTTGACGGAGGAGCCCTGCCGGATTTTCCCGAGGATACCGCCGACATCCGGGCGTCAGAATGGACGGTGCGTCCCGCGCCGGCCGATCTTAAGGACCGCCGTGTCGAGATTACCGGGCCCGTTGACCGAAAAATGGTGGTCAATGCACTCAACTCCGGTGCGCGCTGTTTCATGGCGGACTTCGAAGACGCCTCTTCTCCGGAATGGACCAATATGGTCGATGGCCAGATCAATCTGCGTGAAGCCATTCGTCGGCAGATCGATTTTACCGATGACAAAAATGGCAAGCGCTACCGGGTTTCATCCGATGCGGCGACCCTGATTGTTCGCCCGCGCGGCCTGCATCTAGATGAACGCCACATGCAGGTCAATGGACAGTCGATCTCGGCTTCGCTCTTTGATTTCGGCCTCTATCTTTATCACAATTTCGACGCGCTGAATGTACGCGGCACGGGTCCGTATTTCTACCTGCCCAAACTTGAAAGCCGGTTCGAGGCCCGCTTCTGGGCACTGGTCTTCAGCCATGCAGAGGAAGTGTTGGGCCTGGAGCGCGGCACAATCCGCTGCACTGTTCTTATTGAAACACTGCCAGCAACCTTCGAGCTCGATGAAATACTCTACGAGCTTCGCGATTATGCGGTCGGCCTCAATTGCGGACGCTGGGACTATATTTTCTCCTACATAAAGCGGTTGCGGAGCCACAGCGATCACGTCCTTCCGGATCGTTCCCAGATCACGATGGCGACGCCCTTCATGCGCGCCTATTCCAAACGCGTGATTGCGGTTTGTCACCGACGCGGCGCGCATGCCATGGGCGGTATGTCGGCTTTCATCCCGGTCAAGGGCGATGAAGCGGCAAACGACCGCGCTTTCGAACAGGTCCAGGCCGACAAGGTCCGGGAGGCCACCGATGGTCATGATGGATGCTGGGTTGCACATCCCGATCTCGTGCCTGTCGCCAAGGCCGCTTTTGATGATGTCATGCCCGGCCCCAACCAGATTGATCGCCAGTTTTCGGTCACTGGCTCGGCAGGCGATCTTGTAGCCGCGCCGGATGGGACGATTACCGAGATTGGTGCACGCGAGAATGTCGATGTCGCCATTCGCTATATCGCTGGCTGGCTGGCCGGTCGCGGGG
>BQJI01000150.1 GCA_021604625.1 Hyphobacterium sp.
CGTTTCAGCAGGTCGGGAAAATTGCGGAGAAATTCCTTCTCCGACAGGTCCCTCAGCTCCGGATGCACTTGCCGGGCTTCGACATCGGCGATCAGCGGTTCGAGCGACCGGTTGACCAGGGCGCTGGCTTCGATGGCGCGCAGGAAGGAGGCCGTCTTGGTAAAGACCGCCACCTCGCTATCGCGCATGGAAAAATTCTCGAACTTGCCGGCAAAAGCGACGAAGGCCTCGCCCCAAGCTTCGATTGTGCCGTGGGCTTTCGAGCCCGAATGCTCACGAAATTCCTTGATGATGACTTCCAGCGGAATCCGCATGAATTCGGCATTGCCGTAAATCATCATGCCGACCGGATTATCGCGTGATAGCTCGAACAGCTTTTCGACGCTGTCATAAGTCTTCACCGTCATGCCCGAGCCGAAGGTGGCCTTGGAGTCCGCAGCGAGTGCCACGGCCTGCTTGTTCAGCAAGGCGACCTCAGCCGTCATCCCCTTAAACTCCCCCTGTGCCACGATTATTCTTGTTGTGGTTAATCCGGACCCTAGCGCCGCTGCGTCGGCAATTGGAGTCGGTTCGCGCGAGAAGCGAAGGTGTAACGCAGTGCCGCATGGACAGGGCCGCCGATTTCTGGTGTATGCGACACATGTTTTGGACCATTGCGGAGGCCTTGAGCACATGCTGCGCGAAGAAATGATCACGGTATTTGGCGGTTCCGGTTTTATCGGTCGCTATGTGGTGAGGGCTCTGGTCAAGAAGGGCTATCGCGTTCGCGTCGCGACGCGCCGCCCGCATCTGGCGCTGGATCTGAAAGTCACCGGCGTCGTCGGGCAGGTAGATCTGATGCAGGCCAATGTGCGCAATCCGGCCTCGGTCGCGCGCGCCGTTGAGGGCGCACATGGTGTCGTCAATCTGGTCGGCGTGCTGTTTGAAAGTGGCAAGCAACGCTTTACCAGCCTGCAGACAAAAGGCGCGCAAAACATCGCCGAAGCTGCAGCCGCCGCTGGCGTGCAGCGTTTCGTACATATGTCCGCCATTGGTGCAGATGCAGAGTCGGATGCCCGCTATGCCCAGACCAAGGCGGCGGGCGAAGCCGCGGTGCTGGCGGCGATGCCCGGCGCAGTGATTCTGCGTCCATCGATAGTGTTTGGCACCGAAGACGCGTTTTTCAATCGCTTTGCCGATATGGCGCGATTTGCACCGGCTCTGCCTTTGCCGGGCGGCGGCAAGATGAAGATGCAACCGGTTTATGTGGCAGATGTCGCATCCTGTGTGGAGGCCGCGATCAGTGACGATGCGGCGCACGGCGTGTACGAGTTGGGCGGTCCGCGCACCTATACATACAAAGCCTTGATGGAATTCATCCTGACGACCATTGCCCGCCCGCGCTTTCTGGTCCCGATGCCGATGTTTGTGATGTCAGCCATGGGGCTGGTCGGCGAAATGGCCGGCGCAATTCCGTTTGTGACGCCCTTCCTGACACGCGATCAGGTGAAAATGTTACGGCAAGACAATGTGGTGGCGCCCGGCGCTCGCGGCATCAGTGATCTGGGCGTGGTTCCGGAGACCGTTGAAGCCATCGTGCCAGACTATCTGATCCGCTTTCGCCGCTACGGCCAGTTCCACGAAATGGCCTGACGCGCGCAGCTCAGACCAGAAGCCAGAAAATCAGCGCGGCGAGTGCCAGGCGATAAATCACGAATGGCAGAAAGCCGACGCGTTCGACAAAGCGCATCATGACGGCAATCGACGCCCAGGCGGCGAAGAAGGACAGGATGGCCACAATCAGGCCGTCTGTCAGGCTTGCACCGGCGGCATCGCTGGTCGCCAGATCCCAGCCGGCAACCAGCCCGAATGCCGCAATCACCGGGATTGCCATCAGCATGGAAAACCGCGCGGCTTCGCTACGGCCCAGACCAAGCGCCCGCCCGGCCGTCATGGTCACGCCCGAGCGACTGGCACCGGGAATGAGGGCGAATACCTGCGCCGCTCCGATCAGGAATGCGCTGCGATAGGTCAGCGTGTCAGTGCTTTCGCCTGACGGGCAGAATTTGTCTGCCGCCCACAAGGGAATGGCAAAAACCAGAGTTGCGATACCGATCACCAGCGGCGAGCGGAAGAGGTCAGCATTTCCTGAGAGATAGAGATAGCCAGCCGCCAGAATCACGGGCGGGGTCGCCGCGCCGATCAGCAGCGCCAATCGCCCCCCCGGCGTCATCCGGCCACTAAACCAGGCCAGTTTTCCAAGCGTGATATCGCGGATATCGCGATGAAAATAGACCAGTACCGCGACCAGGCTGCCGACATGGGCCATCACATCGATCAGCGGGCTTTGATCTTCCAGCCCGGCGGCGATTGGCGCGAGAATGAGGTGTGCCGAAGAGGAAACCGGCAAAAACTCGGTGAGACCCTGAACGAGCGATAACAGGATGAGCTGGATCAATGGCATGGGCGGCTCTCTACTGGCGCAAAAAAATGGTTTGCACCCGTGCTGGTGACCAGAGGCTTAAAAAGAAAACGCCCGGTCGCGAGGGGACGCGGCCGGGCGTTCGCTGTGCGCCGTCAAAACTGTTGCGCATGCACCGGGAGGGGATCCGGTGCGATCGGGACGGCAGATCCGTCAGCGGGGGGACGACGCCAATCCAGCGCCCCAATCAGCCGTTACATTAAAGACACGAGGAAAAGAAAAGTGCAAATGAAAATTCAGAAATAATTTGATTGTGTCACATATGCAACAAAACGTGATACGCTACTGGCGTCGATTGCGGCGGTCATCCTCTGGCTCGTCCAGCACGAAAAGCCGTGGATTCAAACGCACATCGGTCTCGATTTCCGACAGGGTGACGCGCGTCGTATAGCCCAGCGAATCAGCTACGAACCATTCTTCCAGCGCGTAGCTCTCCGGATTGAAGAGAAAGGTGGCGGCACCATCCATATCCTCATTCCGGTCTTCAGCGGTCACATAGATAAAGCCGTCTTCGAGGCGAATATCGGTGACGCGGGCATCCTCGGCCAGATTCACATCCGGTTTCAAAATCCACCAGAGCGGGGTCGAGCGCAGCGGGACGCGATCGACGGTTTCCAGGTCGGAATCCCCGATCGCCACTGTCGTGCCGTCGGCCACGACCAGCAGCGGCGACGGATCGTCATAATCAAAGCGCAACCGGCCCGGACGCCGGATCGAAAGGACGCCGGTCGAGGACGAGAAATCCGGTGCGATCTGCGAAAACCGGGCGCGATAGGTTTCAACCGAGTTGAGCCAGGTATTGATGCCGGTCAGCGCGGCCTCGGCGTCAAAAGCCTCAACCATCGCGTCGGCGGCCACCGGCTCCGGCTCGACGCTGGCGGCCGGCGCGTCCTGTGCAAACAGGGCGAGCGAGAAGAATAGTTCAATCATCATGGGTCCCATCATGCCCGCGAAAATACGGCGGCGTCATGGCAGAAGCGCAGCGTCTCAGTGACTATAACTGATCTGCCAGGCCGAGACTTCCCCCGGCTGCCAGTGCGGCATGATCACAACATTGCCCATCCGGTAAAAATCATTGACGAAAACGCCGGCCTCGCGGGTATCGGCCAGCACGTCGAATGTGCCATCGGGGCGCAAATGATAAACCCGGCCCGGCCATTCACTGGAGAGATAGGCGCCCTGCCCGTCGGGCGCGAGCGCGTCGCCATCGCCAAGGCCGGTGCCGATCACCTCGATGGTCTGGTCCTCCATCGACACTGACGCAAACACGCCATTCATGGTGACGGCCAGCATGCGGGTCTCTTCCATCCACAAGCCGTTAATGGCGGTGAGCGCCTCGCCTTCGGCCCAGACATGAACCATCTGGTCTTCCAGCACATAGATTCGGGCGGTCATGGAATCGGAGACATATATGCGACCATCCGGACCGGCGACCGCATCATTCAAAAAACCCGCACCCGGCGCCGGATAACGCGCAATGATCTCGCCGCTTTCCCGGTCGAGGCAGACAATCTGGGTAATGTCGGTGACGTAAAGTCGGTCCCCGACCAGCGCCATGCCTTTGGGTCCGTCGAGCCCGGTTGCCCATTCCAGCGTCTCTATGTCGCCGTCCGGCGAGATGCGGGAAATGAATCCATTGCCATCCACCGCATCGCCCTCGCCATTTACGTTGGAGACAAAAATGAGACCGGATTCCGGATCAGGCAGAACACTTTCCGGCGAGGCAAATCCGCCCGTCCGCCAGATCTCGGTCAGCGCAATGTTTTCAAACGGAGGCGGTGCGGGCGGGGAGCAGGCCAGACAAAGCGCGGCGGCGGGAGCAAGGGGGATCAGTTTCATCATAAGCGCGACTATGCCCGCAATGCGACGCTACTCAATCTCAAATCTGTGTGAAGTCAGGCGGCGTTGTGTTCCGGCAAGAAGATGTCGCGCTTCCCGGCATGGTCAGCCGGGCCGATCATGCCTTCATCTTCCATGCGTTCGATCAGGGTTGCGGCGCGGTTATAGCCGATCTGCAGACGGCGCTGGATATAGCTGGTCGAGGCTTTCCGATCGCGCGCCACCACGGCGACGGCCTGATCAAAGAGATCATCGCCCGATCCGCCACCGGCGGTATCGAAAGGCGACGGCGCGTCGTCATTTTCCTCGGTCACTTCTTCCAGATATTCCGGCGTGCCCTGTTTCTTCAGATAGGCGGCAACATCTTCCACTTCCTGATCCGACACGAAAGGGCCGTGCAGGCGGCGAATACGCCCACCCCCGGCCATGAAGAGAAGATCACCCATGCCGAGCAGTTGTTCGGCGCCCTGCTCGCCCAGAATGGTGCGACTGTCGATCTTGGAGGTCACCTGATAGGAAATCCGGGTCGGAAAATTGGCCTTGATCGTGCCGGTGATGACATCAACCGACGGGCGCTGGGTGGCGGTAATCATGTGAATACCGGCGGCGCGCGCCATCTGTGCGAGGCGCTGGACCGCGCCTTCAATATCCTTGCCGGCGACCATCATCAGGTCCGCCATTTCATCGATGACGACGACGATATAGGGCATTTTCACCGCTTCGATGGTCTCGGTCTCATACATGGGTTCGCCGGTTTCGCGGTCATATCCGACCTGCACCGTGCGTTCGAGCGGCTCGTCCTTCTCCAGCGACTCCGCAACGCGCTCATTGAAACCGGCAACATTGCGGACGCCGATTTTCGACATACGCAGATAGCGGCTTTCCATCTCGCGCACGGTCCACTTCAACGCGGCGACGGCTTTTTTCGGGTCAGTGACGACGGGCGAGAGCAGATGTGGAATCCCGTCATAGACGGATAATTCCAGCATTTTCGGATCAATCATGATCATCCGGCACTCATCCGGCGACAGCCGATAGAGCAAAGACAGGATCATAGCATTGATGCCGACCGATTTACCCGACCCGGTTGTCCCGGCGATCAACAAGTGCGGCATGCGCGCCAGATCGGCGACGAAAGGTTCACCGCCAATGGTTTCGCCCAGCGCCATCGGCAGCTCGGCCTTGGACGTCTCGAAGGAGGATGAATTGAAAAGGGCGCGCAGGAACACCGTCTCACGGCGGGGATTGGGCAATTCGATGCCGATGGCATTCTTGCCGGGCACGACAGCGACGCGCGCGGCAGTCGCGCTCATCGAGCGGGCAATATCATCGGCCAGATTGATAACGCGCGAGGATTTCACGCCTGCCGCCGGTTCAAATTCATAAAGCGTCACCACCGGGCCGGGGCGGACCTGACCGATCTCGCCGCGCACACCGAAATCTTCGAGCACGCCTTGCAGCAGTTCGGCATTCTGTTGCAGCGCATCGGCATCCACCGATTCCGTGCGTATTTGAGGACGGACCAGCAGATCCAGACGCGGCAGTTTGAAGCCGCCGGACGGAGAAAATGGCAATGCGCCTTGCGCTTCGCGCGCTTCGCGACCGGATTTCCTTGCTTTTCGAACCGGGGCAACTTTCACGGCGGGAATGACCGGCTCCATCGCCTTGCG
>BQJI01000151.1 GCA_021604625.1 Hyphobacterium sp.
GGACGGTCTCGACTTGCCGACACTGGACACCAGCGTGCCAGCCATCGGTGCTGACGTTTTGCACCAATCCGGTCGAACCGGATCAGGCACAGCAATTGCTATTCTGGATACCGGCGTTGATCTCCAGCACGACATGTTTGCCGGACGCATTGCGGCCTCTGCCTGCTTTTCAACGACCGATGAGGGGTTTTCGGAGAGCCTTTGCCCCGGCGGCGTGGCGGTCGACACCACCAGCCCCGAAGCCGGTGATAATTGTGAGAATGTGTCTGGCGGTAGCAGCGCCCGGGGCTGTGATCACGGAACTCATGTGGCCGGAATTGCCGCCGGTGGAGAAATCACAATTCCGGAGGATGAAAATCGCCAGCTGACAGGGGTCGCGCCGGGAGCGGGCATCGTCGCCGTTCAGGTATTTTCGCGCTTTGAGGATTCGAGCGTTTGCGGGGCGTCTTCACCCTGCGTTGCCAGCTATAATAGCGACAGCCTCGCTGCCCTTGAATGGGTTTACGATAATCGCGCCTCTCTGGGCGTTTCGGCCATCAATATGAGCCTCGGCGCTAACCGTTTCGAGGACAGCTGTCCGGACGATATCCGTGCTGAAATTATTGGCCGCTTGCGCGATGCCGGAATTCTGACGGTGATCGCGGCGGGCAATAGTCGATATGCTGATGCGGTAAACTCACCCGGCTGCATTCCCGAAGCCATCACCGTGTCGGCAGTTGCCTCGTTTTCCAATGTCAGTTTCCTGTCGGATATTTCTGCGCCGGGATCGGGCATTACGTCCGCCGTGCCGGGAAGCGCCGATGAGGCAGGTTCAACAATTGGCGTCAAATCCGGCACGTCCATGTCGACGCCGCATGTCGCTGGCGCGATTGCCCTGCTGCGAGCGGCTTTTCCGGATGCCAATGTGGATCAGGTCGAATCGGCCATCGAAGCAGCGGTTATGGGCGATGACGTATTGACGGGGGCTTTGCCGCGCGACATTCGGGTTGATCTGACGGCGGATATCATAGCCGGCAATGACACCGGTGCGCTCGGGACCATTGCGGTTGATTCGCTCGCGCCATTTGATGTGGAACGCCGCAAATCTGCGCTTGGGGCCGCGCCGTCACGCGATATCATTCTCGAAAACACCGGCGGCACGACCATTGATTGGGAGGTGTCGTCACCGGCACCCTGGTTGAGCATCGACCAGATTGCGGCGTCACCCTCAGGTCTGCCGATAGATGCGCCCTTGGGCATGACAGGAAATCTCGCTGCAGGGCAAAACACGTCGCTTCGTATTTCCATCGATGATGCAGATCTTGCGCCGGGCATTTACCGGACAGCGATCTGGCTGGAAAGTAGTGCATCGACGACAGGTTTGCCGATTTCCGTCACGCTGCGGCTCCTGGCCCCGATAGCCGTCAATAATCCTTTTGCTCAGGCATTGGAAATTGGCAGCGATGTCGGCCAGTTCGAGTTCGACCTGGCAAATAGCGACACTGAAGCCGGAGAGCCGTCGCATGGCGGATTCCCGCCGAGTGAAACGATCTGGTGGCGATATACACCCCAACAATCCGGCTTCTTTGCATTCTCGGTCAACACATCCTTCAATCCCGTTATTGCCGCCTATACCGGTTCAAGCCTGTCGGAATTGACGGCAGTGGACTCCGATTTCAATGATGGCAACGAGGAGTCAAACCAAGCCGGTATATCCATACCGGTTGAAGTCGGGACGACCTATTATTTTGCCATCGGAAGCCTGAGCGCGGGCACCGGCGCAGCCGGTCTGGCCGCTTATCGTTTTTCGGGCGAGCCGAGCAATGACGACGTCGAGAATGCGATACCCATTTCCGGCGTCAGAGGGCTGGTGCGGATGTTTGGCGGTGGTGCCACACGATCCGATGCTGAAAGCGGGTTTTTCGGGGCCAGCCAGCCGGTTGTCTGGTATCGCTGGAACGTGCCGGAAACAGGCACTTATGCCTTTTATTCCTTGCAGTCCGATGCGCCGGTCTATGCCTTCAATGATTCAGTGCCATCGCCTGAATCACTGGTCATGGATTATGGCCCGCTGGACGAGCCGTTTTTTGGCGGGTCGGTCACCGCAAACACTGACGATGTGATCTATATCGCGTCCTATGCTCAGGCTTCCGGCCCGACGCAGTTCGACATTGCCTGGCGGCAAACAGATTTATCGAGCGGTTTACGAGCCGCGCTTTTGCCATCGGCGCGCTCGGTAGAGGTCGGCGAGACGGCGACCGCTTTCGTGACGATCGTCAATCCTGCGGGCAATAATGCCGATCTTGTGAATTGCCGGATATTGCCGCAGATCACGTTTAACGGCGTGATGCATTTCCAGCAGACCGATGCGGCAACCAACGGGTTGATCGGCATTCCGAACCAGCCGGCAAATATCGCGTCCGGTCAGTCGCAGAGTTTCGCCATTTTTGTAACGCCGGCGAGTGTGATGGCGGAATATATTGAGCCGACCTACGCCTGTGATGGCGCGTGGACGGGTGGTGCGCCGATCAATCAGAATCCGAGTGTATCTGCTTTATATCTGTCATCCTCTTTGACGGAGACGGCTGATATCATACCAATAGCGGCTACGGCGTCGGGCGACGGCATCGCCTCGGCTGCATCGGATAGTGTCGCCGCCTTTGCTCTGGCGGCCATCAATGTCGGCGCGCTGGGCAATATCGAGGTGTCGCCGCGATACTGGACGTCCGGGTCCGACGTGGAATTGGAAATTTGCCAGACCGACCCGCTTACCGGAACTTGCCTCACAGCCCGCTCAGATGCCGTCACCGCTGAATTTGCACGAAATGAGGTGCGCACGTTTTCGGTCTTTGTCCGTTTCAACGGCACGGATGTGCCTTTGCAGCCAGCTTCGCGGCGTGTGTATGTTGATTTCAAACCTGCAGAAGGGCCAGCCAATGTCATTCGCGGCAGCACCAGCGTGGCCGTCCAGACCCAATAGCCCTATATCCATGAAGCAAAACGAGATCGGAATCGCCATGGGTAATCAGGTAAGAGCGGCCGTACTGTTGATCGGTGACGAGCTTTTGTCCGGACGCACACGCGACATCAACCTGTCCGAGATCGCAAAATTCCTGGCACCGCTGGGCGTGTCTGTTGCCGAATGTCGCATTGTGCCTGACGAGCCCGACGAAATGATCGCCGCGATCAACCATCTGCGCGCCAAGTACGATTATGTTTTCACAACGGGCGGTATAGGCCCGACGCATGATGACATCACGGCGGATGCCATTGCCGCCGCATTCGGTGTTGCCATCGATGTTCGCGCCGACGCGCTCGCAATCGTGGAGGAATGGTACGCGAAAACCAGGACGCCGCTGACCGAGAGCCGCAAGCGCATGGCGCGTATCCCTGAGAGCGCCAGCCTGATCAGGAATCCGGTTACCGGCGCACCCGGCTTCCAGACCGGCAATGTCTTCACGCTGGCCGGTGTTCCCAAAATCGCCCGCGCCATGCTGGAAGATGTGGCGCATCGCATCGAAGGTGGGGCAGTGACCCTGTCGCGCACGGTCGCGACCGGTGGATTGCGCGAGGGCGATCTCGCGGAAGGTCTGGGCGTATTGGCGGACGCCTATCCCGCCGTTTCCATCGGGTCTTATCCCTATTTCTTCGAAAGCACGGGCGGCGAGATCAAGCGGGGAACCAACCTCGTTGCGCGCTCAACGGACAAGGTGAAGCTGGACGAAGTGACCGAAAGAATGGCGGAATTGTCCCGTTCCGTGGGCGGTAAGCCGGTGATCGACCCGCCGGATGCAAAATAACACTGCCCCTTAATGGCCCCATTCCCGCCCGACCTTCGTTCCCTTGCAAAGGGAATGTTGCCGGGCTCGGGGCAGGACAAAGGGAAGACAATGACGAAAAAACTCTTACTCACATCGGTGGCAGGGGCGTTCGCCTTCGCCGCCATGCAAACCACGCCGGTCGCGGCCATCACCATTCAGGACGATGAAACCCGACCCGCCAGTATTTTCGCGCAATGCCCGACTCTGGTGGCCAATCAGGGCTATGATCGCGATGCGCGTCGCAATGGATATGGCGGCCCGCAGCGCGCCTATAGCGCAACGCCGCCGGCTCCGCCACCACCACCGCCCGCCATGGTCGCACCCCAGCAAATGGCGGTCGAAGAGACGGAAGACACGGTAACGGTGACAGGTAGCCGCGTTGAACGCGCGCAGCTGCAGGCGGTCACGCCGGCACAACAACCTGCCGCTGGCGCGATTCTGAATTTGGCCACTATTTCACCCCAGCCCATGCCCGGCGATATCGATCGTGAACGCTATCAGGATGTTGAACGCAACGACGTTGTGATGACCACGGAAACGCCTGTTTCAACTTTTTCGATCGATGTTGATACCGCCAGCTATGCCGTCGTTCGCGACTATCTGAATGACGGGAATATGCCACCGCGCGACGCCGTCCGGATCGAGGAAATGGTCAATTATTTCGACTATTCCTACAATTTGCCGGACGACCGCGATGCGCCGTTCGAAGCCAATGTCACCGTCTTGCCCAACCCGTGGAATGAAAACACCCAGCTGATGCATATCGGCGTTCAGGGCTATGACATTCCGCGCGAGGAACGCCCGCGGGCCAATCTCGTCCTCCTGGTGGATGTGTCCGGTTCGATGAATTCGGCTGACAAATTGCCGCTGGCAATTAGCGGTCTGCACATGCTGATCGATGAACTGGACGATGACGACACCGTATCCATTGTTGTTTATGCCGGCGCCGCCGGAGCCATTCTGGAGCCCACGCAAGGCGAGGACCGCCACTGTATTCATGCCGCTCTGGACATGCTGTCAGCCGGCGGCTCAACCGCTGGCGGTGAGGGCTTGCGTCTCGCTTATAATTTCGCCCGTGAGCATTTCGACGATGAGGCGGTCAACCGTGTCATGTTACTCACCGATGGTGATTTCAATGTCGGCGTGACCTCGGACGAACGTCTGGAAGATTTCGTTTCGCGCGAACGCGAGAGCGGCGTCTATCTTTCGGTCATGGGATTTGGTCGCGGCAATTATAACGATCAGCTGATGCAGACGATTGCCCAGAACGGCAATGGCATCGCCGCCTATATCGACAGCGAGGCCGAAGCCCGGCGTTTCCTCGTCGAGGAGACGTCCTCCGCGCTATTCCCCATTGCCAATGATGTGAAGCTGCAGATCGAGTTCAACCCGGCCATGGTCGCGGAATATCGCCTGATCGGCTATGAAACGCGCTTGTTGAACCGCGAGGACTTCAACAATGATCAGGTGGATGCGGGCGAGATTGGCTCCGGCCATTCCGTCACCGCCATCTACGAGATTACACCGCCTGACAGCGCTGCATTGCTCAACGAGCCTTTGCGGTACGCCGAAGGCGTGGAAACAGAAACGGAATTCTCGAACGAATACGGCTTCTTCCGGGTGCGTTATAAAATACCCGGCGAGGATGAAAGCCGCCTGATCGAGTTTCCGGTGACAACCGCAAATGAAGCGGAAAGCGTCGAAACAATCGGCGACGATATCGGTTTCTCGATCGCAGTCGCCGGGTTTGCGCAGCTTTTACGCGGCGATGATTATATCGCCGATGAGGGATTTGATTATGCCAGGGTCGCGCGCCTCGGCGAGCGTTTCACGGGCGACGATGAGTTTGGCTATCGCGCTGAATTTGTCCGGCTGGTTGAAGCGGCCCGCCGTGCCAATACGCAGGAGCCGTTAAAACCCGGCCTTCAAAGCCCGTCCCGCTAGACGCAACGAGGGCTCGCGCAGCGTACCGCACGAGCCCTCAACGCGCTGGAGTGACACATTTAGTCCGCGCGCATTTCATCCCGCAGGCCACGCCACGGCGTGCCTTCGGAAAAATTTGGCCAAGCTTCGGAATTTGACAGCC
>BQJI01000152.1 GCA_021604625.1 Hyphobacterium sp.
CCGGCATCCTCGTCGTGAATGCGATGATCAGCGCCCAGATCATGAAAGCTGTCGCCCAGCGCGATCATGTTTTCGGCTTTTGTGTCCGCAATGGCCGAAGCAAGTCGGGCGATCGTCTTGCGCGTATCATAGGGCGGCAGAAGCTGGCCGCCGGCGGCATAGGCGGAGCCTTTTTCAAGATGGAGATCGGCCACCAGAAGCGTTGAAAATTCCGGAACGAATAACGCGCCGGACAGATGCGGGCGGACCGCTACGCCGATGAGCGTGCCGATCATCGGCTCCACTTTTCGCGCGACTTCAGCCATTCGCCATCACCTCGTTGACCAGATCATCGGCAGCATCTGCCAGAATGACTTCCTGTGCTTCGCCATAAATCGGTTCGCGCCCGATTTCGAGCATAACCGGCACGGCAAAGGGCGACACGCGCGGCAAGTCGATGGGGTGGATATTACCTTTGACCCGAGTCAGCGCATCGCCCAGCCGACGAATATCCAGCAAGCCCGTCGCCGCATCACGCCAGGCCGCCTGCAGCAGAATATGATCCGGATCGTGTTCGCGCAGCACGTCGTAAATCAGATCGGCCGAAAACGTCACCTGACGGCTGGTTTTCTCATGCCCCGGCAAGCGGCGTTCGATCAGGCCGGAAATGATGGCGCATTGTTTGAACGTCCGCTTCATCAGTGGACTTTCCGCCAGCCAGGCATCCAGATCATCGCCCAGCATGTCCTCGGAAAACAGCGCATCCATATCTACGCTCGACAGATCGCGCAGCCCCCACACCGCCAACGCGTATTCATTGGCAACAAAACCGGTGGGCCGCATCCGCAAGCGTTCCAGCCGCCGCGTCAGCAACATGCCAAGCGATTGATGTGCCAGCCGTCCTTCAAACGGATAACAGACCAGATAATGCTTGCCGCCGCGTGGAAACGTCTCGACCAGCAGATCATCCGGCTGTGGCAGTCGTGATTTTTCCTTCTGCAGAGCGAGCCAGTCACGCACCTGTTCGGGAAAGACATGCCATTGCGCCGGATCGTGCGCGATCTCGCGTACCCGCCGCGCCAAATAGGTCGAGAGCGGAAATTTTCCGCCATTATAGGACGGCACTTTCGGTTCCGGATCCGCCGAGCGGGTCACCAGTGCGGCATTGTCGTTAATACCAATAAATTCCAGAACTTCTCCGGCAAAGACGAAAGTATCGCCCGGCACCAATTGTTCAATGAAACCTTCCTCGACCTCGCCCAGTGACCTGCCGCCACGCGGGCCTTTGCCTTTCAGACGAACGTTCAGCATTTCCGCTTCGATTATGGTACCGACATTCATCCGGTGACGCTGCGCCACGCGCGCATTGCGCGCCTGCCATTTTCCATCGCGATCCTGAATGAGCCGCCGGAAACGTTCATAGCTGTCGAGCGCATATCCGCCCGTTGAGCAGAATTCCAGCACCCGGTCGAATTCCGCCCGGGAAAGTGACGAATACGGTGCGGCTCGGCTCGCTTCGGCAAACAATTCATCGGCAGCAATCGCCTCGCCGCAAGCCCGACCCGTCATGTGCTGGGCCAGCACATCCAGCGCGCCGCCGCGCAGGGGCTCACCATCCAGCACGCCTTCGGCGACAGCTGACCGGGCGGCTTCACATTCCAGATATTCAAATCGGTTGGCGGGCGCGAGAAGCGCGCGGGAGGGTTCATCCAGCCGGTGATTGGACCGACCCAGCCGCTGGATCAACCGCGCCGAACCTTTCGGGGCGCCCATCTGAACCACCAGATCGACCTCGCCCCAGTCAATGCCGAGATCAAGCGTCGAGGTGCAGACCACCGCTTTCAACTGGCCGGACGCCATCGCCGCTTCCACTTTGCGGCGCTGTTCCACCGCCAACGATCCGTGATGCAGAGCAATCGCCAGCCCGTCCTCATTACGTCGCCATAATTCTTGAAACGTCGCTTCGGCCTGGGCGCGCGTATTGACGAAAACCAGCGACAGACGCGCCGCCTTGATTGCCGCATAGACCTCTCCCATCGCATGCCGTCCGGAATGCCCCGACCACGGTATGCGTTCTGCACTAGCGAGAATATCGATCTGCGGTTTCGGTCCGTCACCGCCGCGAATGATTTTCGCGAACGTCGACGTTTCGCCTTGCGGTGTCAGCCAGCGCGCCAGACCGCCTTCGTCCGACACCGTTGCAGACAGACCGGCGCGTCTGACGTCGGGCGCCCATTCCGCCAGCGTCGCCAGGCCAAGGCTTAAGAGGTCGCCGCGTTTTTGGGGTGCCAGTGCATGGATTTCATCGATGATGATCCGCTTGAGATCCGCAAAGAAAGCGCACGCATTGGGCGAGGCGCAAAACAGCGCCAGTTGTTCCGGCGTTGTCAGCAGAATATCCGGCGGCTTGTCGCGCTGACGCTGGCGCTTGCCGACCGGCGTGTCACCAGTGCGGGTTTCGATCCGGATATCCAGGCCCATTTCCGCAACCGGCGTCATCAGATTGCGCGCGACATCAACCGACAGCGCCTTCAGCGGCGAGATGTAGAGGGTGTGCAGACAATAGGGGCGTTTCGGGCCGGTTTTTGCCGTTTCAGCCAGTTCGATCAGGCTGGGCAGAAATCCGCCGAGTGTCTTGCCACCGCCCGTCGGGGCAATCAGCAAGGCATCCTCGCCAGCGTGTGCCGCTGCAATCATGTCGAGCTGATGCGGGCGTGCCGCCCATCCGCGCGCCGCGAACCAGTCAGCAAATATTGAAGGCAGGCGGGTCTCACTCATCGCCGCAAATCCTAGCCCACCGTCTGTCCGGCGCACAGGCCCGCACCCATGACGAGGGACGATGTGAATCCTGTTCCCCCTGCCTTAATGCCCGCCATCTGATAGACAGGGCGAGCTCGGGGGAGCGAAGACTTGTGAGGGACAGCCATGGCTCATGAAGCCATTGAACACTATCGCGCGCTTGAAGCCGCCTTTTTCGATGCCACAAAGAAATCCGAGCGCGCGCAAGCCCGCTTTTCGGTTGCCGCCTGTCTGGATGCAGATGATTCGGCCGATACACTGGTAAGGCGGACACTTCGCGAACGCGATGCCATCAACATATTACGGACCGGCTGGCGCAGCCCGCCAACGGCCATCCGTCTGGTCTATGGCGCCGCACTGGCCGCCTCACATCGCGATGGCGGTGGCCTGATCAAGATGATGGAAACGCTGGAAACCGAACGCAAACGGCGCGGCGGCCGCAGCCTGTCATCCGCTGGCGGTCCTGCCGCCCTTGTCATGGTGTGTGCGGGCGGAAATTATGCGCAAGCCAGCATGTTTTTCGACATTCTTGAGGAAATCGCCGCGCCTTGGTGGCGACGCAACCCGGCAGCAGAAGAAACCTATGCCGCCATGATGGCCGCAACAGGTGAAACGCCGCTGACCGCCGCTTCACGCCTGGAAAAGGCCCGCAATGTTTTGGCAACCGCCGGTGTGCCGAAGAGCGCGCGCGGCAAATGCGAATTCGAGATTGCCGTCGCCAATCCGCGTGCGGATGATTTTGCTTCGGCCTGGACCGCTTTGAATATCGCGGTCCAGCAGGTACGCGGCTTGCGGCAACGCGCAGGGTGGGGCGGATTGGCTGTGCTGGCCGCTCAGGTCGAGGACGGATCGGATGCCGGCGATGCGTTGATTGAAGCCGATGATTTTGTGCGGTCCTTGCGCCCGCGCGTATCAGGAATTGCCAGCGGGCGGCTCTCCATGCGGCTGGCAGCGGCAATGACGGGTTTGAAAACACCGGCCGGTGCCGCCGCCGATTATGCCGCCATTCTCACTGCGCAGACTGCCATGATAGCAGCAACCACAGCGGCAACCGTCGCCGTTGTCGCTGCGACCTAGTTTGTCCGTACGGCAACGCTGGTCGAACCGCGAATAACCCCGTCCACATCTTCCGCAACAAACTGGATGCGAGTGCTGGCAGGGGCAAAGCCGACGGCTTCACCCTGCGCCCTGGCAAAGATGGCAAAACTCGCTGTTTCATCGGCGGCAAAGGCGCGGCTGATTGTTTCTGTCGCGGGAGCAAGGCATGCACCGGATGCCGGATCGGTCTCACAAACGCGAAGGCGCATGGATGACGCACTACCGCTGGCGACGGGACGCACGGTCAGCGTCCCGGCAGCGCCGACATTCGAGACCGCACTTGCAAAGGCCGAGGCCGAATTTTCATCCGCCACACGCAAGACGCCGTCGCCAGATGGGGTAATGGCGATGGCAATGATATCGGGAACCGGCGTCGGCCCGAAGGATAGCAGGATGGAATTCACGCCGGACACCATATTCGCGGCATCTGAATTGTCGCATTTATAGCGGAGCGGCAGGTCATAGCTGTTTGCCACGGCAGACGCGGTCGGTGTCAGGCTCAAAACAAAACTGCGCGCACCGCCAGCGGGTATGTCAAATATCCGGTTTTCATCGCCCGTCGGAACATTCGTCGCAGGGTCGGTTTGGCGATAGCGAAACTGACCATCGAAAGGCGCGCCCGGTCCGATCCAGCATCCTTCAGCCGCCACGGTCGAACTGTTCACCACCGTCGCAAACACAGTCGCGGGAGATCCGGCCTGAACCGACCGGCTGCCCGGCAAAACCGCGGCCGCCACGCGTGCACCGGGGTCCGGCTCGCCAGAGACATAAAAAGCGCGTTCGCGAATATCTCCGCTAAAAGTCGTGCGGATACGCCACGTCCCGGAAGGCGCATTGCCTGGCAAAGCGTGGGAAAAAATCGAACGCGCGCTGTAAATCACTGGAAAAGTCGAGCCGTTGAGTGTGTCAGTGGCAACTTCACGACCGGTCGGGTCGAAAATCGAAGTATTTACGGTTCCGGAAGGGTCGAGATCGCGTACAAAAACGCTGACGAACACATCATCGCCTGGCTCGAAGCGCTGCTGGAAATGCGCCTCTTCTGGCTGGCCATATTGGTTCGGACGAACCGGCTTGATGTCATGGGTAAATATTCCGGTTATCGCCGGGTCTGAATAGCCGTGCTGATGTTGCCAGATTGTGTCCGGCCCGTTCGAACACGGCCCGCCATAGGGATCGACAATACGCTGGAACAATGCCGGATGATGCATCTGGAAATGCAGATGAGGCTCGCTGGATGTCCCCGAACTGGCGGCCCGTCCCAGATACTCGCCAGCTTCGACACGTTCCCCGATTTCACGTTGGAGAACGCTGTTCAGGGCGAGGTGATAGTAAAACACTTCCATCCCGTCATCATGACGAATAACGACGTAATTGGAGGTAAGGGATCCGCTTCGACCCGGCGCATTCCGGTCGGGCTCTCCGTCATGGCGGTCAATGATCACGCCACCGGCAGCGGCAACAACCTCCATCCACCCCTCTTCGGTCGACAACTCCTGAAACGTAGAGGCCACATAATCCGTGCCTGCATGATCATATCCGCCGGCGAAGTCATAGGTCCGCTGACCGCATTGAAAATCGCGCAACAGGCCGGGGCCATAAGCATCGTGATCGACATAATTGGTGACAAGATGCCCGCGAAATAACGGCGCATTCCGGCTCACCTGCAACGGAAAGCGAATTTTCCCGAAATCACGGCGCTCAGGCTCCGCCATTGCGCGGTCAAGGCCGAGTCTTTCCGAATTCGCAACAATGCGCGTTTCGATGAGATCATATGGTATGGGCGGATGCAGGGGCGGCGGCTGATCTTCCACCGCAAGAGCCAGTGGCGCGACCAGAGCCAGATACATAAGCAGACAAATACAGCGCATCATTGAAATTCCATGAAATTCAGAATTGAACAAAAAACTGTCTGCAATATACCATAATAATGCAATATTATTCTTCATTACACGGGTAGACCAGTGCGGTCGCC
>BQJI01000153.1 GCA_021604625.1 Hyphobacterium sp.
CTTCCGAGCCCCGGTGATGATCGATCGAGAACAGTTTTGTGCCGGATTCCCTCGCCGCCGTGGCGAGATAGAGCGCGGACTTGCCGCAATAGCCACCAATTTCAAGAAAGGGACCGAGGCGCGCCGTTCCCACGGCGTAGCGCGCCAGCGCAGCGCCTTCTTCCGGGTCGAGAAACCCTTTGACCGATTGTGGATCAATCATCGTTTAGCTGGCCGGTGCATTCCGCAATTCGCGTCGCCGCTGCGCCAATGCATCCGTGGCATCACGCAAGCCTTCCGTTGCCAGTTCCAGCGCACCGATTTCCTCGATCAACGCATCCGCGCCGTGTTCGGCATCAACGCTCCGGAACAGATCGATGACCTGGCGGGCATCAGACAATGTCCGCTCCAGCTCACCAACATCATCGCCCAGACTGGCCGAGGTGATGCCAGCGGCAGCGGCAACAGCCTCGCTGTCGCGACCCAGATTGTAAATCAACGTCGTCGCTTCAGCGATGTCACGCCTCGCGGTCGCCAGAACAGTTTCGGCATTCGCGGCGGTCAACCCTGCGGTCTGATAATAGAATTGTTGCGGCGTCTGGCGATCTGCATCGCGCCGACCGAACATCAACATGCCCGTCAGGCGCTGCATCGCTGCGCCATGATTGTCGGCCACCCACCCCGCTGTATGAAAGCGCGCTTCGATCTCGGCGGCATTGCTGCGCAACGCAACCTGTTCAGCGGGGAGCGGACTGGAGGCCGCCATAAAACTGCTCGGGCCCTGCGGAGTCGCGACGCAGGCCGATAATATGGCAGCGCAAATAACCAACAATCCAACACGAAAATTCATCCGCAAAACCCATCATCATGACGATTGAAACGCACCGTCAAAGCCAACATTTGATTGCCAGCTTTTGCCCCACCGCTAGTGTGGTCAAGAAGCCGTAATTATTCAAGGTAAATCAAGCAGGACAGTCCATTGCAAAAACGTGAAACTCGCCGTTCCTTATACCCTTCGATTGAACCTTATCGTGATTTTCGCCTGAAGGTTGACGGCGGACACGATCTTTATGTTGAAGAATGCGGGCGAAAGGATGGCCTGCCTGTAATTGCATTGCATGGCGGTCCCGGCGGCGGTGCCAGCCCGTTGATGCGCCGGTTTTTTGACCCGGATAAATATCGCATCATCCTGTTTGACCAGAGGGGTTGTGGGCGGTCGAAACCGCATGCCAGCCTGGACAATAATACGACCTGGGATCTGGTCGATGATATCGAATCCATTCGCAAGGAATTGGGAATTGAGAAATGGGTGGTGTTTGGCGGCTCGTGGGGCTCCACCCTGTCGCTGGCCTATGCGCAGGCGCATCCGGATCGCGCGATTGCACTGGTTTTGCGCGGCGTGTTTCTGGGCTCTCAGGCCGAGATGGACTGGTTCTATCGCGACGGTGCCAGCCGCCTCTTTCCGGAAGAATGGGCCAAGCTCGTCAATCGGCTGAATGACGAAGAAAAGCAGGACGTTCTGGCCAGTTATCACGCCCGCCTGATGCAGACGAATGTGAAGGCAAGGCTGGATGATGCCGTCGCCTGGGCCGATTGGGAATCGCGGCTGATTTCCTTTGCATCACCGGAAGCCTCCAACACCGGAAACCCGGCGCGGGCCGATGCGATTGCACGGATCGAAACCCATTATTTCGTCAATCAATGCTTTTTCGAAACCGACGATCAATTACTGATCAACATGCCGAAAATCGCGCACATTCCCGGATATATCGCGCAGGGGCGTTATGACGTCATCACGCCGCCGCGCCAGGCCTGGGAAATCACAAAGGCCTGGAATGGAAATGCCCGGCTGGAGCTGATCTCCGATGCCGGGCATTCCGCAGGTGAACCGGGTACGGTCGACGCACTCGTCCGGTTTATGGACGAGATCGCCGAGCGGTCAGGCTAGCCACCAAGGCCAAGCAGGCCATTCAACTGACCTCCATTGAAGCGATCATCCAGTCCCAGCAGCAATACAAAGCCAACGGCGAAGGGCACGACATAACGCATCATGATGTGGAAGAAGGCGAACATGCCATTCGAGGCGTGTTGCATTTCTTCTCTCAAGAGTTTGCGGGGGATCACCCAACCGACAAATACGGCGATCAGGAATCCACCGAATGGCAACAGGATTTCGCCGGAAAGCACATCCACGAACTGACCACCAAATGCCGGTGACCAGACCGCACCAGCGCCGATCAGGAAGGCAAATCCGCCAAACATCCAGGCAGACTGGGCCCGACCAAAATCGGAATGTTCATCGACAAAGGCCACAGTCGCTTCCAACAATGAAATCGATGACGTCAGAGCCGCGATAAAGGCAAGGAAGAAGAACGCGCCGCCAATAATATTTCCGCCCGGCATGCCGGCAAATACATTCGGCAAGGCTTCGAAGATCAAGCCCATTCCAGCGGCCGGATCGACACCGAAGGCAAAGACGATCGGGAAGATCATCAAGCCTGCAATCAATGCCACGATGGTATCCGCGCCGGCAATGATAACACCCGATGATGCGATATTAGTTTCACGCGGCAGATAGGAGCCATACGTAATCATGATCGCTGACGCGACACCAACAGAGAAGAAGGCCTGTCCAAGCGCCGCAACGAAAGTGCCGCCGTCAACTGCCGAGAAATCCGGCGTAAACAGATAGGCGAATGCCTGCCCGGTGGCGCCGCTTTCCATGCCTGTCACAAGCGCATAGATCGTCAAGCCTATGAGCGTCAGGAAAAAGACCGGCATCAATATGGTGACCACTCTTTCAATGCCGCCTTTCAGGCCGCGCGAAACGATCAGGACCGTCAGCAGCATGAACAAGGCGTGCCAGCTAAGGCCCCACCAATTGCCATCCAGAAGTGGCATGGATTCGCCGCCGAAATGACCCAGAAATCCGCCAGCCGAGAAAGCCATGACCTGGCCGGCAATTACCGAATAAGTCGTCAGAACGAGAAAGCCTCCGGCCATGCATACCCAGCCAACAAAGGACCATTTGGTCGATCGCCCGGCATTTTGCGCCATCTTCCGTGTCGAGGTCACGGCTGATTTCTGGGCGTGTCGGCCAATCGCGAATTCCGACATCAGCACCGGCAGGGCGATGAAGGCGACGCAAGCGATGTAGATGATAACGAAGGCGGATCCGCCATTAGCGCCCGTCTGAAACGGAAACCTCCACAGATTGCCGAGCCCGACAGCGGAACCGACCGCTGCCATTATGAATGCAAAACGCGAAGACCATTGTACCTGTGCCGCACCGGCCATAGACAACTCCCCATAAATTACGACGATTAACCCGCCTGAATTGAGGCGAAACCTTCCCCATCCTTAATCGGTGGTCAAGAAATTCTAGCCGTTATCCGAGAAGACCCGCGCCACGCGCCGGTTCGGCATTCCGGTGGATGTGGGCGCCAAGTATCAGGCCAAAGCCGAAGAGCACGGCCAACATCACGGTGCCGCCATAAGACACCAGCGGCAATGGCACGCCAACGACCGGCAACATGCCGGTGACCATGCCGATATTGATGAATACGTAGAGCGCGAACGTGGTGGCGATGCCCATGACTACGAGCCGCAAGAACACGGATTTGCACGATGCGGCGATCGCAACCGTATTCGCAAGGATCAGCGCATACAGCGCCAGTACGGTCAGGCCGCCGACAAGGCCAAATTCCTCACCCAGAATCGTGAAAATGAAATCGGTCTGTTTTTCCGGCAGAAAATTCAACTGCGTCTGCGTGCCCTGGATAAACCCCCTGCCCGTCAATCCGCCCGAACCAAGTGCGATCTTGGACTGGAGAATATGATAACCGGCGCCGAGCGGGTCTTCTTCTGGATTGAGGAAAGTAAAAATTCGTCGTCGCTGATAGTCTTCCAGGCCAAATTGCAGAAAGGCCGGAATGGCAAAAGCCGCCGCAATCGCGCCGCCGAGTATGATCCGCCAGCTCAACCCCGCCAGAAAAACAATCGCGCCGCCGGTAACGCCGACCAGAACAGCTGTTCCGAGGTCGGGCTGATGCAGGATGAGCGCTGCCGGCGCGGCGATCAGAAACGCCGGCGCCAGCAGACCGAAAGGTGAGTTGATCTTGTCCGCCGGCAGGTCGTGATAGAAACGCGCCAGCGCAAGCACGACAGCGATCTTCATAATTTCCGACGGCTGCATCCGGATCGGCCCGATGGCCAGCCAGCGTTGTGCACCATTCACCGTATCACCGAACAATTCGACACCGACCAGCAAGGCGAGCGCGCCCAGATAGATGGGATAGGACATGCCCATCCAGAATCGCGGCGGGAATAGCGCCGTGATGAGCATAATGCCAAGTCCGAGGCTGAACCGGATCAGATGTCGTATCGCCCAGGGGTCCCACGCGCCCTCGGCGGCAGAATACAACATGCCGATGCCCGCACAGCCGAGCAGCAAGAGGAGCAAGACGATGGCCCAGTTGAGCTCGAAAAGCTTTTCCTGAAAGGTGCGCGGGACGGTTTCTCGAAAAACCGCCATCAGATCGACCTCCGACCGGTTGCAGCGGCCGCAAATGGCCCCGCCGCCGACGGGTCGCGTTCGATCAAGAGGCGCAATATATCGCGCGCAGGGCGAGCCGCGGCCCGCGAACCACCGCCGCCATGCTCCACCACTGTTGCAACCGCATAGCGCGGTCGGTCAGCAGGCGCATAACAAACAAACATGCCATGATCGCGCAAACGCCAGGGCAATTCGTCCTGGGTGCGAACGCCCGCTTCGCGTTCTTCTGCTGTAATTGAATACACTTGCGCCGAGCCGGTCTTACCGGCCATTTCGACGCCTTCAACGCCGAGCCCGCCCAGCGTATAGTGCGAGGTGCCGCCCGGTTCGTGAACAACAGCCCGCAAACCGTCCCGAACAAGATCGAGGTGGGTTGGATCCTGAACCAGTTCCTGCCCCTGATCGGCGGGTTGATCGAGATAGAGGCGCGGGCTGACGGATCGACCGGAAGCAAGGCGCGCCGTCATCACCGCCATTTGCAGCGGCGACGCCAGCATGAAGCCCTGCCCGATCGCGGTGATCAATGTCTCCCCTTGCGCCCATCTCTGACCGTAGCGCGACAATTTCCATTGTTCATCCGGCACTATGCCGCGCGACACACCGGCCAGCCCGATGTCCGGTGCAGCCCCCAAACCGAACCGGCGTGCAGCGTCCGCAATAGGGCCAATCCCGAGGCGCATGGCCATTTCATAGAAAAAGACGTCGCAGGATGTCTTGACGGCATCGCGCAAATTCACGCGGCCATGTCCACGGCGGCGCCAGCAGTGAAATTCACGGTCGCCGAGCTCGATGCTGCCGGAACACCGAATGCGCTCGTTTGGCGTCACAACCCCGGCTTCAAGGGCAGCCAGAGCTACGACCGCTTTGAATGTCGAGGCTGGCGGATAGGTGCCCTGTAGCGCCTTATTATAAAGCGGACGGAGCTCGTTCTGGTTCAATTCATTGAAGTTTGTCTGGGAAATTCCCGTCACAAACATGTTTGGATCATAGCCGGGCGTGGAGGCAAGGGCGAGCAAATCACCGCTTTCCACGTCCATGGCGACGGCGGCGGCACTCTCGCCTTCCAGCCGCTCGAACGCAAAGCGCTGGATATCGGCATCAATGGTCAAACGAACATCCTCGCCGGGTATCGCCGGATTGGATTGCTCGGGTAGCTCCCGAATAACGCGCCCGAAGGCGTTTACTTCGACCTTCAGTGACCCGGCTGACCCACGAAGCGTCTCTTCACGCGCGGCTTCGGCACCCACCCGACCGATCCGGAAACCGGGATGGCGAAGCAGGGGATCATTACCGGCGGTGGC
>BQJI01000154.1 GCA_021604625.1 Hyphobacterium sp.
TGCGACGATTTTTGATCGGGTCCTGTTTTCCTGGTCGGCTCTGGGTGCCGCGTTCGGCCCGATCATCGTCGCGCGCGTTTCCGGCGTAACGCCGAGCGGTATCGCCATGCTGCTGGCAATCCTGTTGGGCTTTTTCGCCACGGTGCTTTTTTATACGTTTGGCCAGATTGGTGTTGATGGTGCAAATGGTGTTCTGGCCGGGCAACTGGCGCAATTGGCAGCGATTCCGGGCGACCCCTTCGAGCGGATTGTGCCGTGGTTTGCGCCGCTGCTATTGTGTTTTCTTGTCCAGCAGAAACCTGTTTCGGACACTGACGTCGCATGACTCCGTTGGAGTTATTCGTCGCCGCGCCGCCGGGATTGGAAGGGGAGGTTGCGCGCGAAATCAGCGAGGCGGGTTTTTCCGGAGTCGAGATCACCGGCGGTGGAGTGATGCTGCGCGGGGGGTGGCACGACGTCTGGCGCGCCAATCTGGAATTGCGCTGTGCCAGCCGCGTTCTGGTTCGCATCGGAGCATTTCGTGTCGTGCATCTGGCGCAACTCGACAAGCTGGCGCGCAAATTGCCCTGGAGTGACTTCTTGCGGGCAGATGTTCCGGTGAAGGTTGATGCCGTCTGCCGACGCTCGAAACTCTATCACGCTGGCGCCGTCGCCCAACGCATCGAAACGGCGATTCATGAGGAGCGCGGCGCGCACATTTCAAGCGAAGCAAGCGTGCGAGTGTTTGTTCGAGTCGAGAACAACCTGTGCACCGTCAGCGTCGATACATCCGGCGAGCTGTTGCACAAGCGCGGGTTCAAGGAGTCGGTCGCAAAGGCACCGATGCGGGAAACGCTGGCCGCGCTGTTTCTTCGCGCCTGCGGGTATCGCGCTACGGAGCCGGTCTTTGATCCGATGTGTGGATCCGGGACGTTCATCATTGAAGCTGCGGAGATGGCTGCCGGGTTGAAACCGGGTCGGGCACGAAGCTTCGCGTTCGAGCAATTAGCGGGATTTGATAGCGAGGCATGGCTGGCCATGAAGGCGGCATCCGATTTGCCGCACACCGCTTTGCGATTTAGCGGATCGGACCGGGATGCTGGCGCGATCCGCGCCAGCACGGCGAATGGCCAGCGGGCCGGCGTGGCCGAGCGGGTGTCATTTTCGATCGGTGACGTCGAGGACATCCAGCCACCGGAGGGACCGCCGGGGCTGGTCATTGCCAATCCGCCCTATGGCGCACGCATTGGAAATCTCAAGGCGCTCTACGGCGTTTATCATGCGCTGGGTCAAAGCCTGCGCGAGCGGTTTTCCGGCTGGCGGGTCGGACTGATCACGAGCGAGGACAAGCTAGCCCGCGCGACACGCCTGCCTTTTGATCGCCCCGGCCGCCCGGTTGACCATGGCGGGATCAAGATACGTCTCTATCAGACGAAGCCATTGTCTTGAGACAGTATTTACGAAACGGGCAAAGCCGGGTTTATTGCGATCATGATGGCCGTTTGCAAATTTTCGGGCATCTTCCAGACATCCGATTGCCCCGGACCCTAGCCCCGGTGCGGAGCACGCCAAATGATTTTAGAGACGAGGCATAGCCAGTGATGATGGATTATGCGGATGCGTGGCTTGAAACTGGCGATGGCTTGAAAATATCCTACAGGGTTTATCCGCCATCAGGCGAAGAGACCGGCGTACCGGTTCTGTGCTTGCACGGGCTGACACGAAATTTGAGGGATTTTGAAGACCTGGCGCCGAAAATCGCCGCGATGGGTCGAAAGGTGATCTGTGCAACGCAGCGTGGACGCGGCGATTCGGACTACGATCCCGATACCGGGCGCTACAATCCCGGCGTTTACACGCAGGACATGCTGGCGCTTCTTGATCACCTGGGCATCGAGAAGGCAGCTTTTATTGGCACGTCCATGGGCGGGTTGATGACGATGCTGGCGGCCACCATCGCGCCGCATCGCATTGCGCGCGCTGTTTTGAATGATATCGGACCTGAGCTGGACCCGGACGGTATTGCGCGTATTCGTAGCTATGCCGGGAAAACAGACGATCAGTTTTCCGATTGGCAATCAGCAGCCGATGCAATCCGGACCATTAATGGTTCAGCTTTTCCGAACGAAGCCAGCAATGAATTCTGGCTGGATTTTGCCCGCAAGACCTGCCGCGAGTCAGACGACGGTATCATTCTGGACTATGATCCAGCTATCGCCGTTTCCATCGCCGAAGGCAGCGCGGCGGATATTGATCTCTGGCCATTCTTTGATGCCTTGAAAGATATACATGTCCTGCTGGTGCGCGGCGCCTTGTCGGATTTGCTGATGACCTCGACCGTTGAAAGCATGCAACGTCGGAAGCCGGATATGAAATTTGCCAGGGTTCCGGATGTCGGGCATGCACCGTTTTTGACAGAGGCAGATGCGTGGCCAGCGGTCCGGGACTTTCTTTCATAACAGGTTACGTGCGCCAGGCTTGCATGATCGGCTTGCTCTGCCTAGACGTTCGGCAGATTGCCCTCTTTGTTCGGACACTATTGAAATGCCCGCTTTTCGTATCGCTGCCTTCTACAAATTTACGCCACTGACGGCAGACCGCGTACTTCAGGGCCGATTGCGAGAGGTGTGCGAAGTCAATGATGTTGTCGGCACAATCCTGCTGGCGAGCGAAGGCATTAATGGCACGATTGCGGGGCCGGCGGAGGGGCTGGAATGTGTGCTGGATGCCTTACGCGCTCTGCCGGGATGTTCGAATCTGGGCTACAAGGAAAGCTTCGCCGATGAGAAACCCTTCTATCGGCTGAAAGTTCGGCTGAAAAAGGAGATTGTCGCGCTGGGCGTTCCGGGCGTGGACCCGAACAAGGCCGTGGGTACCTATGTTGCGCCCGAAGACTGGAATGATCTGATTTCCTTGCCGGATATTGTGACGATTGATACACGCAATGATTATGAGGTCCGCATTGGTCAGTTTCGCGGCGCTGTTAATCCCGAAACCGTCAGTTTTCGCGAATTCCCGGACTGGTTTCGTCGCTTTCGCCAAACTCGCCCGAATGCGCGCATTGCGATGTATTGTACGGGCGGCATAAGGTGCGAAAAATCAACGGCCTTTGCTCTGGACGAGGGCGAAGAGGAAGTTTTTCATCTTGAAGGTGGAATCCTGAGATACCTCGAAACCATCCCTGAAACGGAAAGCCTGTGGGAAGGTGATTGCTTCGTATTTGATCGCCGCGTTGCCGTTCGTCACGGGCTGGAAGTGGGTGATTTTGTTTCCTGCCATGCCTGCCGTGAGCCGCTGGCACCGGAGGACCTCAAATCGCCCCTGTTTGTAAAAGGCGAAAGCTGCCCGCATTGTCACGATATGACGAGTGAGGTCCAGCGCGAACGTTTTGCCGAACGCCAGAAGCAACAGGAATTGGCCGCTGCCCGCGGAACCACACATCTCGGTGCCCGTTTTGAGAGCGCTGCGGACGAATGACGTCGCGACGGCCTGTTCTCTATTCCTTTCGCAGGTGTCCGTATGCGATGCGCGCCCGGATGGCGCTGGCGATCAGCGGGATTGAGTATGAGCACCGTGAGGTTTTGCTGCGCGACAAGCCATCGGCGATGCTGGAGGCGTCACCGAAGGGCACCGTTCCGGTCGTTGTTTTGCCGGACGGGAAGGTCGTTGATGAAAGTCTCGATATCATGCGCTGGGCGCTGGGCCGGAATGATCCGGAGAACTGGCTGGCACCGGGTGCGGATGTTTTCGAGTTGATTGCGCGCAGTGATGGTCCGTTCAAGAGCGATCTGGACCGGTATAAATACCCTAACCGGTATGTTGATGTGGATGCTTTGCATCACAGGCAATCCGGGGCGGGGTTTCTGGCGGAGCTCGACCGGATACTGACCGACCAGAACTATCTGTTCGGGGCTGAAATATCGCTGGCGGATATCGCCATTTTCCCGTTCGTTCGGCAATTCGCCAATCATGACCGCGACTGGTTTGATGCACAGGACTGGCCCAATCTTCAGGCCTGGCTTGGGGGGCATCTGACATCGCCCCTGTTCGATAAAATCATGAAGAAACGCGATGTGTGGGTCGAGCCGATGCGGGCTCAAGACTGATCACACGCCGATCACGATCGGGTCGCGCGGGCTCACAGTCGATCACAATCCGTGAAGTCGGGGAGACGTCTGCAATGATTGTGTTATGTCCCCTGTGACAGGCCACGATCGAAGGGACCGACATGCTGATCAGGAAGCCACTCCTCGCGGGCGTAACAGAAAACGATGTGACGCCGCAGCATCTCTATCTGGACCGCCGTAAAATCATGGCGGTCGGAGGGGCATTTGCTCTGACCGGCCTGACGTCGGCCTGCTCTGCGCAGGAACCGTCGGCCGATATGGCGCCGCGAACTATGGGCGGTGAGCTGAATTTTTCCGAGACGGCCTATCGCGTGACAGATGGCGATCTGACCCCGCATGATGCTGTGACCGGGTATAATAACTTCTATGAATTCGGCACCGGTAAAAGCGATCCGGCGCGTTATGCCGAGGCGATGACCACCGACCCCTGGTCGGTGCAGGTTGATGGTCATGCGGAACGCACAGGCACATTCGCGGTCGAGGATCTGGTGGATTTCAATGCGCTGGAGGAGCGTATCTACCGGCTCCGATGCGTCGAAGCCTGGTCGATGGTGATCCCCTGGATCGGCGTGCCGTTAAGCTCGGTGCTGGAGCGTTTTCGTCCGACATCGGATGCACGCTATGTGGCGTTCGAGACCTACACCAACCGCAGCGAAATGCGCGGCGTGCGGTTTCCGGTTCTCGACTGGCCGTATCGCGAGGGATTGCGCATGGATGAAGCCATGCATCCGCTGACACTGATGGCGGTGGGCCTCTATGGCGAGGTTTTACCCAATCAGAATGGCGCGCCGATGCGGCTGGTGGTTCCGTGGAAATACGGGTTCAAATCGATCAAGTCGATATCGCGTATCCGCTTTGTCGCCGACGAACCGCAAACGAGCTGGAAGCAGTCGGCACCGCGTGAGTACGGCTTTTATTCCAACGTCAATCCGAACCGGTCCCACCCGCGCTGGAGCCAGTCCAGCGAGCGGATCATCGGGGAGGGGCCTTTCGCCCGTCGCGATACGCAGATGTTCAATGGATATGACGAGGTTGCATCGCTCTATTCAGACCTTGATCTGGAAGAAAATTACTAGCACTCATGGCTCAGCGTTCGTCTTTTCTGCGGAGTTTCGCAAAACACTGGCTGAAGCCGGTCACATTGTTCCTGCTGTTGTTGCCCTTCGTCTGGATTGCCAGCCAATGGGTGTTTTTGCTCACCGGGATGCAGAATGATCTGGGCTTCGAGCCTGTGGCCGCTACGCACCATTTTCTGGGACAGACGGCGCTTCGGATATTGCTGATTTCACTTGCCGTGACGCCGTTCCGGGACATCACGCGGTGGGCGCCCATCCTGCAGTTGCGGCGCCGGATCGGGCTCGCGGCCTTCTGGTATGCGATCCTCCACCTCTTGGCCTATTTTGGCGCGGATCTGTTCTTTTCCCTGCCGGCTCTATGGGAGGACATTGTCGAGCGAACCTACATCACCTTCGGTATGGCGGCTCTGACACTGCTTGTCCCACTGGCCATCACGTCCTTCAATTCGATGATCAGGAGGCTGGGCGCACAGCGATGGGGCCAGCTTCATATGCTAGTCTATTTGATCGCCATTCTGGCGGTGACGCACCATTTCTTTTCGGAAAAAGGCTTGCAACCGGGGCCGCTGATTCATGCGGGTGTACTGGCCGCATTGCTGGGGTGGCGTTT
>BQJI01000155.1 GCA_021604625.1 Hyphobacterium sp.
CAGGGAACGCGAGCGTTCGTCGGAGAAACATATCTTGCGCGAGTCAAAAAAGTGGACGGGGCGCTGAATGCTGCCTTTCTGGATTTAGGCAGGGGCGAAGCCGGGTTTCTTCCGTTTGGCAGAGCCGGTCGCCCGGCCGAAATGCACGAGGGGGCTGAAATTGCCGTTCGCGTTACGCGGGAAGCTTTTGGCGAAAAAGGCCCGACACTCGGGATTGCTGATGCTGATGAAAAGGGCGGCGCGCCCCGCTTGCTCGAAACCGATGCAAATCTCGCCGAACGCCTGTTGCGTCGATATCCGGAGGCTGATGTTGTTTGGGCTGACGAAGTCGACATCGACATATCTGCAGTCGTTGATTCTGCATTATCGACGCATGTCGCAATAGCTGGCGGCGGGGCCTTGATTGTCGAGCCAACGGCTGCGCTGACGGCCATTGATATTGATAGCGCCGGACGTTCAGTAAACGCCGGCCGAATGCTCGCTCTGGATTTGAACATGGCCGCAATGTCTGAAGTCGCGCGTCAGATCCGCTTGCGCGGTATCGGTGGGAATGTCGTCATTGATTGCCTGCATCTTCGCGCTCAGCCTGACAGAAAAGCCGTGGAGGGCGCTTTGAAGCGCGCGCTTAAGCACGATCCGGCGAGAATCGACACGCAGCCCATTTCAAGGTTCGGCCTGTTGGAATTGGTCCGTCAACGTACCGGACCGTCGATCGCGGAAATTCATAATGGCGCCGATGGACACGTAAGCGATGAAACGCTCGCGCTGGCGGCACTGAGGCGCCTGGAAATGGAAGCCCGCATCAATCGCGGAGCGCATTTGACATTGCGGACTTCGTCGACCGTCCATGATTGGTTGTCGGCGAAACACATTGATGCGCAAGCTGCATTAACGGACCGCATTGGCCCGCGTTTCGCTTTCGAATCCCTGCAAGATGCAAGGCGTGAATTCATCGAGGTGACAAATTGACCAAGACGAAGATCAAATGCCCGATTTGCAGGAAATCAGCGGAACAGAAATGGTTGCCTTTTTGCTCAAAACGTTGCGCGGATGCCGATCTTGGCCACTGGTTGGCAGATGACTATGCCATTCCCGGAGAAAAGGCATCACCGGAGGTGATCGGCCGCTCTGCAGAAGATTGATCTTTCAACGCATGAGGGCGTGGACAGGTCGCAATCTCCCGCCTATAAACCCGCCTCTCCAACGGCTCTCTTCGCAGGGCTGACAAGGCGCCCGGGTAGCTCAGTTGGTAGAGCAGCGGATTGAAAATCCGCGTGTCGGCAGTTCAATTCTGTCCCCGGGCACCATTTCACTTAACGATTGCCACGCCGGGATGCCATTAGCAGAATAATGAGCATCAACAGTGTGAAGCCGCCGGATATGTAGAGGGTTTCCATTGCGGGACCGCTCATCATTGGGCTCGCCGTCGAAACCATTTCTCCGTCATCGCCGGTTGATTGGCTTCGAACAACCATTTCAGGTTCTCCGAAAACCGCCACAGCGGTGTCGTCGACGATAAAACCGAATTGATAGAATAATCCGGTAATAATGTCGGGCAGGCCAGAGAGCCATTGATTGACGGGTACGCCAAACCTTTCGAGTAGGTCGAGGCCCCCTGTGACAAATCCAAGCAAGGATCCGATCGTAATCAAAAAGCGAAACAGCATTGTGGCTCTCCCCATCTGTAGGCCATTGTCGCTGCAGAATTTGCACCCGGCAAGCTGAACCTCGCCTGACGCCATAATAGTGCTCCGCTCAGGAGCAAAGTCAGCCTGAGCCGTCAAAAGCGCGTTTGACGATGGAAATCACGTTGTCATCCACGTCATCGAGCGAATGGATTGAAATGATATACTGGCACATCCCGCCTGGCTTGACGGGTTTCATCAGCGGGTGCTCGGCGTCTTCCTTCAGATTTATGCCAAGTTCGAAACGGTCCTTTGTTTTCGGCCCCAACATCGCAAACTGTTTTTTCCGGCGTAAGGCGACATAGCCCTTTTTGGGTGCGATTTCGAATTCGCCAAACTTGTCGATCGCCAGCATCAGACGTTCATGGATCGGTCGTTGGTGGGATTTGGGACCGATGTATATAGCGTCCAGCGGGTCTCCGGTGGGCGTAGCGGCAACATCGGCAGATTGCCGCGCTACATGGACAATCGTATTGGCATCGCCATGACCCAAGCCCCTGTTTTCCTTGGCCCAGTTCACCATTTCCCCGTGCTTGGTAAGGCCCAAGCCTAAAATTATCCCTGAAAGCTGAACACGCGATTTCCCGGTTTTCGTTTCAATGTTTGAAATCTGGGTTTCAGCCGCCTGGTCGAGTGTGCTCATACAATCCTCCGCTTGTGTTCCTCATCAGCATGCCTCTTGGCCAGCGAATGGCAAATGCTTTTAACGAAGCCCGCCTGCGACCCTCAATTGACCCCTAAAGGGAAGCGCAGTCTATTTGGCGCCGCGTGCGGGGCGGAAGAATGCTGTTCAATTCATTTGAATTTTTGTTTCTTTTTCTACCGGCCACACTCGCCGTGTATTACATGCTGCGCCATTGGGTGGCACATCACGCCGCGCTCGTTGCGCTGACAATTGCCAGCTTCGTGTTTTATGCGTGGTGGGACATTCGCTATCTCCCTTTGTTGCTTGGATCAATCATCGTCAATCACGTGCTTGGCCTGTTGATCGCCCGACTCGGCAAGCAGCCCTGGTTGGCCATCGGCATAATCTTGAATCTTGCGAGTATCGGCTTGTTCAAATATGCTGATTTTTTCCTGTGGAACATCAACGCGGTCGCCGGTATGAACCTGCCTCTGCCAGGGTTCGCTTTACCTTTGGCGATTTCCTTCTTCACTTTTCAGCAAATCAGCTTTCTTGTGGATGTAGCGCGCAAGCAAACCAAACCGGCCGGTTGGCTTGGGCATGGTTTGTTCGTCTCCTTTTTTCCGCAACTCATCGCCGGTCCGATCGTGCGGCATAACCAAATTGCACCCCAATACGAAGATAAAACCCGCAAGGATGACCTGGCTGAAAATATCGGTGTCGGGCTTTCAATTTTTTCGATTGGTATTTCCAAGAAAGTGCTTTTGGCAGACAATTTTGAACCCTTTGCGGCGAGTGCATTTGGTGCCGCCGCGAGGGGGGATGAAGTCGGATTGTTGGAGGCATGGACAGGCGCGCTTTGCTACACATTCCAGATATTTTTTGATTTTTCCGGGTATTCCGACATGGCGACCGGACTCGCGCGGATGTTCGGGTACAAACTGCCAATCAATTTCAACGCACCCTATCGGGCACGTTCGGTTATTGATTTCTGGCGACGCTGGCACATCACGCTTTCGCACTTTTTGCGGGACTACCTCTATATTCCGCTTGGAGGAAACCGACAGGGTCAAGTCCGCCGCGCTATTAACCTGACCGTCGTGATGTTGCTCGGAGGGCTTTGGCATGGAGCGGCCTGGACATTTGTTTTTTGGGGCGCATTGCATGGCATCGCATTGGGTTGGTGCAACTGGCTCAACAAAATTCGCCCCAATGGCCTGCTGCCTTCGGCGCCCTGGATTTCGGTCGTCTGCACCTTCATATTCGTCGTGATCGCCTGGGTCTTTTTCCGTGCAACATCTTTTGAAGGAGCGATGTTGATGTTGGAAGGGATGGCCGGATTAAACGGCATCGGGCCGGGTGTCGGCGATGAGCCCTTCATTGCCATCGCCATAGGTCTGGCGATCGTTTGGGGATTGCCGGATACGGCGTCGATTTTCGTCAAATGGTTTGACGATGTCACAATCCGTACGGCGGGATTGATCCCCCAAAAAGGCTTACGCTTCACCACCCGTCCCTGGATTGCGGGTACACTCGCATTCCTGTTGTTTCTTTCCATTGTAAACGCCTGGAATACTGCGGAGTTTATTTATTACAACTTCTAAGCCCAAACCGCCCCTGACGATGAAGGGATATGCGTTGCGCCTCGTGGCGACACTGGCGGCGTGGCTGATCCTGTTTGGTGGTTTCACCTTTGTCGTCGACCCTTATCATGTCTCGGAGTGGAGCGAGATACCGGGTGTTAATGAGCGTCGGACCCGCGCCCATGCGGATGGTTATCGTGTGGCGGTGGGGCATGGTCTGATCGAGACGCGGGCCGGGACATTGCTATTTGGCTCGTCGCGCTCGCATGACGGATTTCCGCATGACATTCCCGACTGGCCCGGTGGCTTTGAAAACATGGCGATGGGCGGGACAAATGCGTTTGAAATTGCGAACGCTGTCGCGCTGGCCGCCGTAAACGAGCATGTTGATTGCGCCGTTATCGGCCTTGATCTGCGCGAATTTGGCGATTACCCGCGCGCTGATGCAACTTACTGGCTGACGCCGCTGGCAGGCGGATCACAGCTTCAATCTCACATCCAGACATCTTTGTCGCTGGATGCTTTTGCACGTGCCTTGCAAACTGTGATCGACAATTTGACTGGCGGTTCGGATGTCGATTGGGAAACCGCCTACGCGCCTGAAAATTCGCGGATGCGTTTCGACACTGAACTTGCGAAGCGGTATCGTAGTTACCGCGGCTATGTCTACGATCAACAGCGTGCTGCCTTTGTGTTTCGTGGCATTGATGCCTTGCTGGCACGCGGCGTTCAGGTGCGTATTTTCATCCATCCGATTCATTCGCGGATCGAGGAGGCTCGCTGGCGGACCGGCATTGATGATCTCGAACTGCAAATGCGCCGGGATCTGGTTTCATTGGCTGCCGAGCGCACCCCGTCACCCTCGCATTCGCCGTGTTTTCCGGGAGATGCGATGGAAGTCTGGGATTTTGCCGGCTTCTCCACAGTCTCCCAAAGCGAACCGCCGGCCGTGTCCGGCGACCCTGTGAACCCCTGGTATTACGAGCCGTCCCATTATCGCCCGAGGCTCGGCCTGGCTATTCTGGATCGAATGTTGGGAGAGGCGACGTCGCCGCCCGTTGCGCCAGACGAGTTCGGCGTGCAATTGACCCCCGAAAACGTAGAGACGCATTGGGCAAATGTGACCGCGCGCCGGGCCGAATGGCTGGCCAATGACGAATGGGCCGCCTGGGTCACCGAACAATATGATGAAATGGATGCATCACCTCCGGCCATCGAGGAACGCCCCCACATCTTTCTCAATCGCGATGACATTCAGTCGCTGAACCGGCGCGTATCGCGTATAGAAGAGCGCGCTAATCAAGGGAATTGAAAATGAAAGCCGTTGTTTGCAAGGAATTCGCACCCTACCGGAACCTCTCGATCGAGGAGGTTGAGGCCCCCGTCGCCGATGCCGGGCATGTTGTGATCGATGTGAAGGCGGCCGGTGTGAATTTCCCGGACATTCTGCTGGTCGAAGGCAAATACCAGATGAAACCGCCGCTTCCCTTCATTCCCGGCGGCGAGGTCTCCGGCACGATCTCGGCAATCGGCGAGAATGTTCAGGGGTTCAGGATCGGCGACCGGGTTGTGGCGGCAACCTTGCTCAACGGCTTTGCCGAGAAAGTGGCAACGGCGGCGGTTCAGGTCGCGCCGATCCCTGATGCCATGCCGTTTGACGAAGCGGCGGCGCTGATCACCACTTATGCCACCACCATTCATGCGCTGAAACAGCGGGCTGAACTGAAAGAGGGCGAGATCCTTGTCGTTCTCGGCGCGGGCGGCGGGGTTGGAACGGCGGCGTGTCAGTTGGGCAAGGCGTATGGCGCCCGGGTGATCGCCTGCGCACGGGGCGATGACAAGCTCGCGGCGGCGAAACAGGCCGGAGCT
>BQJI01000156.1 GCA_021604625.1 Hyphobacterium sp.
AACGGATGGCTCGCGTATGATCCTGCCAGCCTTTGGAGCCTATGCGGGTGGTCTCTCGGTGCGCGACGAGGCGATCACATCCGTCTTCGGCCGCTGCCCGGATGCCTGGGTGCTGGGCCGAGATGCGGTCTATCCGATCCCGGCAAAACGGATTGCGTCCTGACTATCGCCTGTTGAAAATCGCAGCGGCACCCCAACCGAATAGCAGGGCCAGCGCCACGGCGACCAGTCCGTAAAGCCATCCATGCTGGTGTGCGAATTCATAGATGAGCCGCTCCATGCCCGCCTTGTGGACTTCCAGCGCGACCGACCCTGATGCAACAGCTCGGCCATCGCGAAACAGATAAACATCGGCCGTGTAATTCCCGACCGGCGTGGCAGGGGGCAGGGCGACGGTGGCACGAAATAATCCGCCTTCAAGCATCTGGACGCCGGACGCGGTTTCGGCAAACAGGGCATCACGGCGGCGATTGCGGCTGATGGCGTCGCGATATTCGATGATCTCATCACCCACATCGCTCACCGTAACCTCGACGCCCAGCCGCACTTCAGTCCGCTCGCTATCAGGTGCAGACAGGCGCAAATGTTCGAGGCCAATTCCGGCTCGGCGCAAGGATGAAAACGTGCCGACATCGCCTAAGGGCCGTGTCGATGCGACCGAGTAATAGCTGGGCACATCGGCGAAGCGCACCGGTGCGCGATTGATCCAGATGCCGAAAGTGCGCTCCTTGCGCATCACGCGCAGGTCGGTCTGCGGTCCGCGTACAACGATCACTAGATCATCTGTGTCTTCCAGGCCGGTCACGGCGCCAAACAGAATGATGTCGGCTCCGGCAAAGTCAGACCGGATTTCGACAATTTCCTGACTGAGTGCAGCGACGACGCGCGGGGCGAAGTCTGACGGGGCTTCCAGATCGGGCTGGCCCTGGATCAACAATGCAGTGGCTGCAAGGAAGAAAATCAATGTCCGCCCTCCTGCATCGGCAGGATCGCAAACAGATCATTTGGCGTTGCGACCAGATCCCAACCGAGTTTTGTACACACGATCAAGACCATCAATGCGAGTGCGATGCGTAATTCCTCGGCTTTGATCTTGCGACCGGCGCGCGCGCCAAGCTGGGCGCCGATGACGCCGCCAACCATCAATAGAAGTGCCAGCACAAGATCAACCGTGTGGTTCTGTGTCGCTTGCAAAAAGGTCGTCAGTGCCGTGACGAACAGGATCTGGAAGAGGGATGTGCCCACCACCACACTGGTTGGCATACGCAGAATGTAGATCATGGCCGGGACCATGATGAAGCCCCCGCCCACGCCCATAATGGCGGCGAGTACACCGACAAAAAATCCAATGATGATGGGCGGAATGACAGAGAGATAAAGCCCGGAACTCGGAAAGCGGGTCTTGAAGGGAAGACGATCAATCAGTCGGCGTTTGCGGCGTTTCGAGACGGGCTGGGTGGCTGTCTTTTCGCGACCGCGTCGCCGGATAGCACCGACGCTTTCAATGAACATCAGCCCGCCGACGACGCCCAGAAAGCTGACATAGCTGAGCGAAATAATGAGATCAATCTGACCCAGACTTCGCAGGAAGGCGAAGAGTTGAACCCCGGCTATGGAACCGGCTGTGCCCCCCAGCAAGAGGAGCAAGCCCATCTTGATGTCCAGGGATCGTCTTCGCCAATGTGCCAGCGCGCCGGATGCGGATGATGCGACGATCTGGTTGGCTTCGGTGGATACTGCGACAGCAGGCGGAATACCGATGAAAAACAGGAGCGGTGTCATCAGGAAACCACCGCCAACACCGAACATGCCAGAGAGAAATCCGACGCCGAGCCCGAGCCCGAGCAGAAGGAAAATATTGACCGAAATTTCAGCGATCGGCAGGTAAATCTGCATCGCCTTGCCCCTCTAGCCGGAGCGGGCGTTTTCCAGGCGCCCAATCAAGGCTTGATCAATCACGCCGGTCGGCGGCAGTTGGCGATCTGACTGAAAGGCGCGAACAGCGGCCTCGGTACGGGGGCCGGGTTGTCCGTCGGCAAGGCCGGCATCATAACCCAGCGCATTCAGCAAGGTTTGCGCGGAGGCAATGAGATCGGTGTCGATGGTAATCGTTGTGCCCCAGTTTCGATCATATCGACCATTTACTTCGGCATCGATCGGACGCGGGGTGAAGCTGGCCACAACCTGATCGGCGGCCATGCGAGATTGCGTGTCCAGCGTCGAGGCAATCGCGGCCGCCTGCTGGCCCGCGCCGGTATCACCGCCTGCAGCGGCAATCGAGAACCAGGCATAGGCGTCGGCTGCGCTTTGCGGCATGCCCTGTCCCATCTGGAAGAGAATGGCGAGATTATACTGGGAATCTGTCAGACCGCGCAGGGCGGCTTCCTCGAACCAGCGGGCCGCAGCCTCAATGTCCTCTTCGCCGCCATGGCCGGTGGCATACATGGAAGCGACATTATGCATGGCGCGCAGATGTCCGGCCTCTGCCGCGCGTAAGGCCCAGCGACGCGCGTCCACCGGGCTCGGTTCGACACCCTGGCCGCGTTCCAGCAGGCGCGCATAGCGATATTGTGCGGCGGATACATTCTGTTCAGCAGCGCGCCTGATCAATGCCACGGCTCCCGCTACATCACCGGCAGACAAGCGTTCTTCACCGAGCAGGTAACGGGCGATCGGATCGCCGCTGGATGCGGCTTCCTGCAAGGTGGGAAGTGTAATGGTAACCGGGCCGACAGGTTCGGCTGCGGCTGGCTGCACTGCCTGTTCGGTCGATGCCTGCAAATTCAGTTCGCGCGGTGTGGATTCTGGGGTTGGGCGATCCAGCGCCGCCGTCGACACATCTGTTTGCGTCGGGACGGGCGATGTCTCCACTTGCGACGTTTCAACAGGTGTCTCAACGGGTTGTTCGGTGACGTCCGCACGCGCCGTGTCTGACGGCTGAGACGATGGGCGGTTTTCTGTGCGTGAGGTGACCGCTTGTGTATCGAGATCGTTCAGAACATCTGCGGCAAAAGCTTCAGCCGCGCTGGCCGGCGCATTATTGAAATTATCATAGAGCAGCATGCCGGCTGCAGACGCGATGGCGACAAAACCCAAAACGCTGGCGGCGATCATAAAGGTGCGCCCACCAGTCGAGCCGCCATCTTCGGTCACATACGGATCAAAACTGGTGCTACGATCACCGCGTGTCCGGCTGCGCGCTGCGGCAAGGAAATCTGCATCAGCGGTTGCACCGAGCGCGGCGCGTGGTTTGGGCGCCGCTTGTGCTGCCGGGCGTTGAGCTGGTCGACGGGCGGGTTCGTCGACGGGTTCCATGGGTTGCAGGATCATGCCCGCATCTGCGGATGCGTTGTTTCCGGCTTCGTCGGCTGCAAGGAATTCATCTTCGACGGCGGCCCGGGTTTGATGACGGCCGGGCGATGGTGCGGCTTCGGCAATAATGAAGGGATCGTCGACCTCATCATCGTCAAAACCCGGCGGTGTTTCTGCATCCGGCGGGGGCGGTAAGGCTGTGTCGAAATCCGGCTCGTCTATGGGGGTAGCCCGCAGTGATGGCGTCGCGACCGGCGCGTCCGGCGTTTGCTCTGATGGCTTTCCGCCTTCGATGGCCTCCAGGCGGTCGGCCAGCGCATTCATGGCACGCTGAACCGGCGACAGGCTTTCTTCTGTATCGGTCCGGGCTTTCTCCAGGCGTTCGGAAATGCCGCTGATCGCGTCTTCGATCCGCTTTGCGGTGCGTTCTTCGGATTGACGCAGTCTCTCGTCGAGATCGCTGTCTTTCACGCGGGACTGGCGTTCTTCAAGACGCCCGACGGCTTCCGACATGGATTTGGTGGCCGTCTCGATCGCTTCAGCAGCGCGGGTTTCGGACTGGGCGACGCGCTCATTCAGCGATTGGCCAAGCGCGGAAACATCATCGCCAAGCTTGCGAATGGCGTCGCGGTTTTCGTTACGCACCGCGTCAAAACGGCGGTCCATCTCGCGGTCGGACTTGTCGGACTTGTGCAGGTTTTCCGTCTTGCGCTCGCTTTCGGTGATGCGGTCATCCATGACCCGCGCGAGGCGTGTGATTTCCAGGCCAATGCGGCTGAGCGATTCCGAATGCGACGTTTCGGCTGCCGTGATCCGCGTTTCGGCAGATTTCAAGGCGCGTTCGAGGCGTTCCACGCGCGGTTCGGACGCGACCGATTCCAGTTCGCGGGCCATCTGCGACCGGGTATCGGCGACGACGCTGGCCAGCTCGTCCGACAGGATTTCAAAGCGGCGGTCAATATCGCCGGTTTCCAGCGAGAGTGGCCGGGTTTCGAGCGATCGCAGGCGTGTGTCGATGCGGGAGATGGATTGTTCAAATGCACTGGCGGCATCATTCGCCAGGCGTTCTGATTCATCGACGCGGCGACGCAGGCGTTCAGCGGCATCGTGGAGCCCGTGCAATACCCGTCCGGTGCCTTGTGTCCGGTCGCTGGTCTTGCGGACATCATCGGCCAGACGCGCCTGCCCGGATTCGATAGCTTCGATCCGTTTTTGCAGCGAGAGCGTCGCTTTTTCGGTCGCCTGCCCGAATTCATCGAGCGCGGATTGCATGATCTCCGCCGATTGCAGACCGTCTGTTTCATTGCGGAAAACGCGCGCGGCGAGTTTTCCAAATGCGGCTTCAAAGGTTTTCAGGGTTTGCGGATCGGCAGTCCCGCCAGATTCCTCGATGCGTTTGACCCGCAGCGCCAGCGCTTCGGCGGCGGAGCGCGCTGCTTCGGCCAGTTCGCGGGTTTTCTCGCGATCTTCCCGATAGGACATATCCGTGGTCTCGACCCGCTCGGCGAGATCGGAAAGCGAGCGATCGACTTCATTCAGCAAGCTGGACGACTGACGTTCCGTGGACTCAATCCGCTCGGTCAGACGTTCGACCATGCCGCGCAACAGCGCGTCGCCCTCATCATTTCTGCGTGCAAATCCCGGAAAGGCTTCAAGATTATTTTCCCAACCCGGGCTGCCGTCTTCACTGGCGCCACCATCGAGAATGACGGTGTTAAGCCATTCGCCGAGAGTCATGCCTTCGCGACGCGCTGCGGATTTCGCACGGGCGCGGGCGCGGGGGTCTATTCCTTTGACACTCCAGGGGCCCGCCGAGGACATACGAATCGCACTCCATTCCGATGACCCACGCTAGCTGACCAGTTAATCTTGTGTAAACCGATCAATGACCCCCCATATGTGGTATATCCACACAAGAATTCAGGCGGTCGGCCAGTTGCATGGCTGCCATCCAGCCACACAAGTCGTTAATGAGGCCAGTTTCGGTTAATCCCGGGTAAAGATGTCTTAACGCGGCAGGAAGAAATCAGGCGCGAGAACACGCAATCGATCTTCCAGCGCGACAACCTGGATCATGCCTTCCGGTAATATCGCACGACCGGTATCGAAAACCGTCCATGCGCCGAGTGGATCGCGTTGCACGAGCAGAGCGTTTCCGGCCTCCCACCAGGCGGCACCGGCCAGCGGATCAATTTCGATAGCCTCGGCGAAGAGATCAAACGGCGAGTGGTCATCCGGCACGCCGTCCGGATCACGCGCCGCCCAGCGCAGTAACGCTTTTGCGGTCAGAATTCTCGCGGCTGCGCCTGCGAAACCATCATCGTCAAGATAGGGCTGAAGCGTCTCGATCAGGGTTTCGTCACCACTGGGTGAAGGGCCGGACAGAACGCCGAACAGGGCTTCAAAG
>BQJI01000157.1 GCA_021604625.1 Hyphobacterium sp.
GGAAATTTGTGCATTCCAGAATGGCTCGGTTCCGCCGCACATCAATCCCGCCGGAAGCCCGCTATCCAGCGTCTCCGGCTCGGTCCGTTCGAGATAGGTGAAAGATATCCAGCCGGACCTGTCGCCCATATTGATCATCGCCCAGCCACCCTCGCGGCCGACCACTTCGATGTTGGTTGCGTCGAAAGCCAGTTCGCCGAGAATTTCCGACCCGGTTTCCGGTTCGGCGCGGATGTTCAGCGTATCGTCCGGTGCCACGCCGGAGACGTTGAAATAGCTGGTCTCGAAACCGGTTTGCGCCAGGGCGGGCGCTGCGATCAGGCAGGCCAGCAAGCTGAAAAATCGAGTCATGATCATCCCCCAAGTGTCTGAAACAGAATCCTATATCGACTCTGTGGTCTGAACCAGAAATGAAAAGGCCGGAGCGATTTGCCCCGGCCTTCATGTATCGATTCAAGTTGAAGTTCTGAATCAGGTTGAAGTCGTCAGGCGTCGACGATCACTTCAAACCCGCCGAAAATCATGCGCTTGCCATCAAAGGGCATGTTCGCCGGATCCATGCCGGCCATGCGCTCATCTTCCATCGCCGCCTTCATGCCGACATCGCGTGTCGCCTTGTCGGGCCAGGTGATCCACGAAAACACCACCGTCTCGTCGGCGGTCGCTTTCACCGCCATCGGAAAGGACGTCACCTCGCCGGGCGGCACATCATCGCCCCAGCACTCGGTCACACTCAGTGCGCCGTGGTCCTTGAACATCGGCACCATGGCCTCTGCGACTTTCTGATAAGCGTCCTTGTTCGCAATTGGTACGGCAATCACATATCCATCCACATAGGTCATGAGGCATCTCCCTTTTGACGTCAGTATTCGCCAGCTTTGTACGCGGAGCAATTGGAATCGCATGCTACAGCCGTCATCCCGGGGCGCGCCGCATGCGTGAACCCGCGATGACGGGGATATATGTTTCTCATGCTGAGGCGCAGCAACGGATCCAGACCCGCACGCACAAAAAAAGGCCGAACGATTGTCCGGCCTTTTTCACTGTGGGAGCCCGTGCGAGTGTTCGCGCAGGCCCGTTCGGGTCAGACCGCGCGCAGATTGTCCGCAGCGTTCTTGCCGGACTTTTTGTCGGCAACCACGTCGAAGCTGATCTTCTGGCCTTCTTCGAGCGAATGCATGCCGGCGCGTTCCACGGCAGTGGCGTGCACGAACACGTCGGTGGAGCCGTCTTCCGGCTGGATGAAGCCGAAGCCCTTGGAGGTATTGAAGAATTTAACGGTACCAGTAGCCATGACGATTTCCTTTCAATCAATCACGTAGTGATCAGGCCCGAGCCGACCGATTGCCGGCGGGTCCTGAAAGACGATTTTGGAAGGAATTCAGTCGATGGTGTGCCAGGCACACCGGAATCATTCGGCAAACAAGATCGTGGGGCATTCTCTAGCCCAGGACTGTGGCCACAACAAGGTCATATCCAATGGGCCGGGGTGAAGCGGGGGTTTTCGTTACCGGGCGGTGGCTTAAAAGCCCACAAACAGGAAATCGAGCGCGGCGGCTATCTCGTCGCCGCAGCGTTCACCCAGATTGCCAATTTTTTCACCGAGGCGCCTGGCAGGCAAAGCGGCAATATCGGTCGTCATCAGAACATAATCCTCGCCATTAAACTCTATCACCGGTTTGAGGCGGGTAAGGGCTTCCTTTTCGGCGTCTCTGGCGGGGCGAAGCGGTATCACAACGCGGCTGGCGAAATCGTCGAGAATGCCGGCCTGAACATCGATGACGAGTGGAACGCCATTGGCTTCAAACCGGTAAACGTCAAAGCGCGTCATTCGGTGTTATTCCCTTGCCCAGTCGGGCGTCAGCAATACGCCGTCTTTCTCAATTCTCGTATTGTGCGCCTTGATCGCAGTGCGGTTATCTTCTCGCCAGGCGGTTTCACGGGCCTGAAGCAAAGCTTCCCGGATCCCCGCTTCAGCGGCCTGAGACGTGTTAATAGACAGAGCTTTGGCCTCAGCGATGACATCCTCGCTGATGGTCAGATTTACCCTGCGGCGTGGCGCCGACGTCGTTGCAGAATGAGTGCGCATGATTATGGCTCCAGATATACGCATATATTATACGTATATCCCATGAGGCGATTGATGACAATTTTTCATCCGAATGCGGCGGTTTTTCATTGCCCGGCGCAGGAGTTTGAGAATCGAAATCAGAGGATCGCACAACCTTGTGTACCCTCATGCACACGCTAAGCTGATGCCATATTGGGGTTGCGATCAGGAGCATTCAGATGGAATTGCGCGTTAAGGAAAACGGCCAACTGAGTCTTGGCAGCGCCTACAAGATGATTGCGACAGGCTGGATGTTCGGTGTCGGCGGTTTTTTTGCCATGATGTTCATTCCCATGTTCATCATTTTTCTGATCATGGCGCTTTCCGGACAGCCGATGAGCGTCAATGGAGAAATGACGACCGGCTGGGCCGCATTCTCACCCATGTTGATTATGTTGGTCATGATGCCCGTTGTCATCGCATTTCATGCCGTAATGTTCGGCGGCATGATTGTTTTGGGCCTGGTGGCGTATCGGCAATTTCGCCCGATCACGGTCAAATTCCCGGCCGGATCAGGCGGGCAATCATCCAGCGGTTCCAATCCTCAATAGTAATACGGGAGCCCTCCTTCGAGGCTCTCTTCGTTCGCACCTCAGGCCTGCCCTCAACTCGATTGAGGGATGAGGTGGATGGTTGGCATCAAAAACCTACCTCATGGTGAGGCGCGCGGCGCAGCCGGGCCTCGAACCACGCACGCTGCTCACTTCGCCGTCACCCTCCGGCTTGCCTGCCCTCGTGAAAACGGGGGACCGGAAGGCCTCAAGAGATCCTCCGATAAAATCGGAGGAAGACGCGATTGTTTGCTACCTCATGGTGAGGTGGAAAGTGTCTGATTGCGTCATTCCGGGGCGAGCCATAGGCGAGCGCCCGGAACCCATGCCGTGCCGTCGGCGTTCCGGCATGGGTCCCGGACAAGGCTTACGCCTTTCCGGGATGACGAAGATATATTCAATAATGCGGGGGTTTTTCATTTCCGGGTGAAGGCAGGCCGGATTCCAGCTCGGCAAGGCGATCATCGGAGGCTTCCAGCCGCTTTTTCAGCCGGTCGATCTCTTTTTGCTGGTGCAACAGGCCGTCCGACAGATCATCAATGATGCGCTGTTGTTCAGCGACATGCGCTTCCAGCGCGTCGAGGCGGGAAGTGGTATCGCTATCTCCCCTCAGAAATTTCGCCATCCCGATCAATTCAAGCGCACCTATAAATCATATTTCAGCCGCTAAGGGTTGTTGCTTAGTCATTATAGCGCGGTGCTTGGGGTTGGTTGACGCAAAACAAATACACCGTTCTTTACGAACAAAATCTAGTTCGGCCTCCTCATCCAAAGTCATTATGATCAAATCGATAGGAAATTCATCCAATAAGGGGGATATAGATTTTCGAGCCGCTGCCGCCGCGATCTCGTTGTCGCATAAAAGCAAAATATCAATGTCGGACCATAAAGCTTTTTGAACGAGCGCAGAACCAAAGAAATAAGCATCAATTTTCGCAATAGCTCTCATTTCTAAGATTTTTTCTTCGATCAAATTAAGAACATGCTTGATCACGGCGTCGCCAAAACCTGATATATAGAAGATTGGTCACAAATCTCCACTCCTAGCTCCTTCGCTGCGGCCGCACCTTTGCTCGAAATACTACCATAAGGAGTGTTTTTCATCAGAACGTCAAACGGCGCAAGATCGTGATACGCCACCCGCACGGCATCTGCCGTCAGTTCGTAAGCATCTGATAACGCCACGATAATTGCATCCCCCCTTAGCCGCAATAATCGAAAAGCTAAATCTGAAACCCATTCAACGGCACAAACATTCTGATGCTGTTCGAGCAAGCGGCGCGCGAAACATAAACTTGGATTTCGATAGGCTGATAGGTCCTTTTCATAGTTGAGACCTCGATAGAGATCATACATCTTGCCCCACGCAATTTGCTTAGACTCTAGATAGTCAATCGCCTCCCCCTGCCAGCGGGCCGTGTTTTTCATGGAAACTATAAAATCGGGCTGAGGTTTCGAAGAAGAAGCCAATGCCTCGCAATCTAGCTCCCAAATGGAATCATTTGCTATAATTCCTACTAGGGCCTCTGGAGCATCCTTGCGGTCAACAACAACCACGCCTTTTCCAATTTGATTTACATTCGTTACTTCTCGGTGCTGCGGAAGAACACCAACTAGCCATCTCGATGGATCTTTGGCCATTATTCGGCATCTTCCATTAATTGGTTCATTTTTGGCGGAAATCTAATGCCGCCATCTGCATTCGCAACATGCCTTGCAATCAAGTCGTCTGTGTGTTGCCGGAATTTTTCTACAGTTTTGATTTCGTCACCGGACATTAAACTTCTGTTTTTGTCCAGCACCGCCAATATCCGTTTGTTGTTTGGAATAATGGTGGATAGTATTTTTCGGCGCCAGACGTTTGGCGTATCGCTTTCTGGATTGAATCTAGCTTCTGAATTCGGCCCATAGATTTCAAGAATCGTTTTGTTGGTTTCTAGCAAAGGTTCGATTTCCGCACGCACTTCGCCACGAGAGCTAAACGATTTGATGCTGAACAAACTAGCTATTCGCTCGGCGCGATCTGTTTTCCACTTACTGATTAATTCATCTGGAAAGTCGTTAGGGGCTTTATCGACCAAAGTGTGGCAGTTTGCACATAGCAAAATCAGGTTTTCATATGCACCTTTTTCAGCGTCTGTGAGGCTAGAGTTTGAACGGGGTCCACTTTTGCCTGCGGCAAATATATGCGCCATCTCAGCAAAATGGATTGGCTCCCCACTGGAAAGGTCTGTGAAGAGACTCATTTCACAATCCGGATTCTGACAATAGCCTGCTGAGTCTGCAAACAACTTCACTCGCGTTGCCGCATTGGGATTTGATTTGCCACGCGAACAACTCACACCCCTACTCCCATTCAATCGTGCCGGGCGGCTTGCTGGTCACGTCATAGACGACGCGATTGACGCCGCGCACTTCATTGATGATGCGCGTGGCGGTGCGGCCGAGGAAGTCGTGATCAAAGGGGAAATAGTCCGCCGTCATGCCGTCCACGGACGTCACCGCGCGCAAGGCGAGCACATTGTCATAGGTGCGGGCATCGCCCATCACGCCCACCGTCTGGACCGGCAGGAGCACGGCAAAGGCCTGCCAGATCGTATCGTAGAGGCCCGCTTTGCGGATCTCGTCGATATAGATGGCGTCGGCTTTTCGCAGGATATCAGCCTTTTCCTTGGAGACTGCGCCGGGAATACGGATGCCGAGACCCGGCCCCGGAAACGGGTGGCGCTGGACAAAGCCATCGGGCAGGCCCAGCTCGCGGCCAAGCGCCCTCACCTCGTCCTTGAACAGTTCGCGCAAGGGCTCGACCAGCTTCATATTCATGCGCGCGGGCAGTCCGCCGACATTGTGGTGGGATTTGATCGTCACTGACGGCCCGCCATCGAACGAGACGCTTTCAATCACATCCGGATAGAGCGTGCCTTGGGCCAGGAAGTCCGCGCCGCCAGCGGCCTTGGCATGTTTTTCAAACACATCGATGAAGAGCCGCCCGATGGTCTTGCGCTTGGCTTCCGGGTCGGACACGCCCTCCA
>BQJI01000158.1 GCA_021604625.1 Hyphobacterium sp.
GAGCAGCGTGGCCGCCGCCAGTGTCGCCAAAGTCAGGGCGATACCATCTCGCAGCAGGGCTTCGCGAACGGCCAGAATAGGGCGGATCACAGCGCCAATGCCGAGTATCAGCAGGATGTTTGCGGTGTTCGACCCGACAACATTACCGATGGCCACATCCGGTGATCCGGAAAATTGCGCCTGCAGGCTGGCGGCCAGTTCGGGCATGGATGTTCCGAACCCGACGAGCACCAGCCCGACGAACATGGGTGAAAGTTTCAACCGGTTGGCAATGCCGACCGCACCGCGTACCAGCGCGTCTCCGCCAAAGGCGAGGAGGGCGAGGCCAGCGATGGTCAGGAGCGCGACTATCATTTTCGTGAAGCGCGCGGTGGATCTGGTTTCTTATAAAATTCGCTGTCTTTCCAGACATCGACGGCATGTTTGGCAACAACACTGCTGATCGCGACCATCGGCAAAGCGAGGAGCGCGCCGAGAAAACCGAAGAGCGCGCCGCCGACCAGAAGCCCGGCCATGATCCACAGCGGGTGCAGTTTGAGTTGCCCGCCAACCAGTTTCGGGGACAGCCAGACTGTTTCGAGAATCTGGGCGACACCATACACTGCAATGACCCCCAGAATGGGCCACATCGTGTCGTACTGGCTGATCGCCACAAGCATGGCGAGTGAGAACATCACCAGATTGCCGACCACCGGAATGATGGCCGACAATCCCGTCAGAATACCGATGGCGACCGAATAATTCAGGCCAAGTGCGGCCAGGGCCGCCGCGTGATAAATCGCCTGCACCAGAATAACGAGGCTCTGTCCGCGCACATATCGGGAAAGTTGCAGATTGATCTCCCGCACAATCCGGCGAAGCTCGTCTGCATATCGACGCGGCGGCAGGGCGCTCAATGTTTTGCTGATACCTGGCCAGTCCTTGAGAAAGAAAAACAAGGCAACCGGGGTCAGGAAGGTCAGCAACACGCCCGACAGCGCGCCAGTAATCGAACCGGCAATGCGGCTGCCAATCGCCTGTGCCGGATTGTTTTCGCCGGTCAGGCCTTCCATCGTCAGATCCGGCACAGCGACGCCAAAGGACGCCGCGAGCCGCGATGTCGTTTCCAGCGCATTGTCGATCAACGTTGGCACCCGTGCAATCAGGTCCTGACCTTCAATGATGACGATGGGCGTAATGGCAACGATCGGCCCGGCTATCACCAGCACGGCCAGCAGGGTCGAAATCAGGGCAGCAACAGATCGTGCCGCGCCCCATTTACAGAACCGGCGCGTCAGAGGTTCGAGAATAACGGCGAGAAACCCGGCAATCAGGAAGGGAAGCAGAACGTCACCGGCAGCGCGCAATGCCCACGCCAATGCCAGCACCAGGAGCACCAGCACGGCAAATCGGGCATCGAGCGTGAGTTTCATCCTCTATGAGCTAGCGCCCAGCAGCTGCTTGCGCAAGCCGGGCTTGTCGATCTTCTCGGTTCCGCCGCGCGGCAATGGCGTATCGAATTGCCAGAGATGTTCGGGGCGTTTGAACACGGCCAGATCGCCCTTCAGAAAAGTGTTGAGTTCATCCAGCGTGATGTCAGGGCCGGTTTCAACGTAGATGGTTGCGCCAACCGCTTCGCCCAGTCTTTCATCCGGAACCGCAAACACCGCGGCCTCCAGAATACGAGGGTGCTTGATCAGCGCCGCTTCAACTTCAAGACAGGCTACATTCTCGCCGCCACGAACAATCATGTCCTTTAACCGGTCGACAATTGTCAGCATGCCTTCGGCATTCAACGTGCCGACATCGCCAGTCTTGAACCAGCCATCCGGCGTCAGCGTTCTCGCGGTTTCTTCCGGCAGGTTGAGATAGCCGGCGAAAATGCCCGACGTCTTGATCCAGACCTCACCGGCCTCATCCAGCGGCATGTCGTTTCCGTCAGGTCCGACAACGCGGATATCCGTAACCGGCGGCACAGCTCGCCCGCAGGATCCCGGATGTTTCTGGTAATCATCCAGGCCATTATATGTGCCGAGCGCGCTGGTTTCCGACAGGCCATAGCCGGTTGAGGAATAGGAGCGCGGGAAACTGTCAGCGAGTTTCTTCACGTGACTGGCCGGGCGTTTGGCGCCGCCGGCGGACAGATCCGTCAGCGTATCGAGCGTCTCGCCCATTTCCTTCGCCGCCAACATCAGCTCGTGCGACATGGTCGGGACGCCAACAAAATTGGTGATTTTTTCCTGCTGTATGAGGCGCACTGCTTCTTCCGGCTTCCACGACCGCATCAGCACCATTTTTCGACCCGCCACCAGCGACAGCATGAAGACCGGATGCGATCCTGTTACATGGAAGAGGGGCACCGAAACCAGAACCGCGAGATCACCGGCCGCCTCGGCCATGGCCGCGCCTTTCGCGGTTTCCTTGGCTGCAGACAGGACAAAGCCGAAGGACAGGATGACCGCCCAGGTCCCGCGATGGGTCAACATCACGCCTTTCGGGTCGCCCGTTGATCCGGACGTGTACATGATCGACATCAGATCATCGGCCCCGACGACCTCAGTCGGCGGCGTTTCGCCAACACCGTCATCACGGATCGACGTCCATGTCCGGTCTTGTCCGTCAAATTCTCCGGTGCCCGAAATCAATGTCAGGCCGAAACTGTCTTTCAGCGGCAGGAATTTCGGCGATTGTTCGCCATCAACCAGCAGGATTTTCGCACCGCAATCTTTCAGCGCGAATTCCATTTCATGGTGTGTCCACCAGCCATTGAGCGGAACAATGACCGCACCAATCTGCGTCACGCCCAGATAGGTCGCCATCCATTCCGGCGTATTGCGCGTGGCGGTGGCGACCAGATCGCCTTTCTTGACGCCCATTTTCACCAGGCCCGCCGCGATCGCCCGGCTTTCGCGCGCCAGATCGGCAAACGACCAGCGCACATCGCCCGATACGACGGCGGTTTTATCGCCATGCATGTCGCACATGAAGAGGAGGCCGTCCGTATTGTTCGGCGCATTCTTGAACACGCGATAGGTCGCGCCGCGAATTTCAGCCTCACCGACCGCGAAGAACGGATTCTCCGCCATCAGTTTGAGACCGGATTCGGTAATTTCTTCGCGCGACGGCGCAGGGAGACGTTTAGACATCTGAAAAACGCCCCATCATGCCACTTCAAACAGGCCGGCTGCGCCCATACCGCCGCCAACGCACATGGTGCAGACAACATATTTCGCACCCCGGCGTTTGCCTTCGATCAGGGCGTGGCCAACCATGCGCGCACCGGACATGCCATAGGGGTGACCGATCGAGATCGCACCGCCATTGACGTTCAGGTTTTCGTTCGGAATGCCCAGCTTGTCGCGGCAATAGAGAACCTGCACCGCAAACGCCTCATTCAGCTCCCACAGGCCAATATCATCCATGGTCAGGCCATTGGCTTTCAGCAGTTTCGGCACCGCATAGACCGGGCCGATACCCATTTCGTCCGGATCGAGCCCGGCGACGGCGATACCGCGATAAATGCCCAGCGGTTGCAGGCCGCGCTTTTCGGCTTCTTTCGCTTCCATCAGCACTGAGGCCGAGGCACCATCGGATAGCTGCGAGGCATTGCCGGCAGTAATGTATTTGCCTTCTGCGACCTGCTGACCATTGGCATGGACGGTTTTAAGCGATTGCAGACCGTCCAGCGTTGTCGAGGGGCGATTGCCTTCATCCTTGTCCAGCGTCACATCCTGAATGGTGATTTCCTTGGTCTCCTTGTTGAAGACCCCCATTTTCGAAGCCAGAGGCACGATTTCGTCGTCGAACTTGCCCGCCTCCTGTCCGGCGGCGGTGCGTTGCTGGCTCTGCAATGAATATTCGTCCTGCACATCACGCGATATGCCATAGCGCTCGGCCACGATCTCGGCGGTTTCCAGCATCGACATATAGAGCGATGGCATGTGCTCATTGATCCAGGGATCAAAGGCGCGATGCAAATTCATATGCTCGTTCTGGACCAGCGAAATCGATTCCAGCCCGCCGCCAACGGTGATTTGCATGCCGTCGGAAATGATCTGCTTGGCGGCGGTCGCAATCGCCATCATGCCTGAGGCGCACTGACGGTCCATCGTCTGGCCGGCGACACTGGTGGGCATCCCCGCACGGATCAGGCATTGGCGCGCTGTGTTCTGGAAGGTCGAGCCCTGCTGCATGGCCGCGCCCATGACCACATCATCAATCTCGGCCGGATCAATGCCGGATCGCGCGACCGCATTCTTGATCGCATGACCGCCCAGCTCCTGAGCCTGCGTATTGTTGAACGCGCCGCGATAGGCTTTGCCGATGGGCGTGCGGGCAGTGGATACAATGACAGCTTCGCGCATGAAATTCTCCCGGAAATTGTGTTGTCAGACAGACTGCGGGAAGTTTTGGTTTTGTCCAGTCTGACGCTAGCGTCAATTTGCCGTAGCCAGCCGAAACACCGCCCCGAAAACTGGCCGGAACGGTAAAATCTGGCTAGGGTTGTTTGCGATGATTCCAGCGTTGCGTTTGCGAGTTTCGGACGAGCTTGCTGAAATTCCGGTCCTTCGCACGCCGTTGCGCCAGGCTGGCCTCATTGCGCGCGATTTCCCGTTCCAGTTTCCGGAAACGTTGCAGGCGGTCCTCGTCCAGCCGACCATCATCAATGGCTTCACGCACGCTGCAACCCGGCTCCTGATCGTGCTGGCAGTCCGAGAACCGGCACTGGCCCGCCAGTTCGGTAACATCGTCAAATGTAGTATCCATGCCTTCCTGCGCGCTTGTCAGGCCGAGCTCGCGCATGCCGGGAAGATCAATCGCCCATCCGCCTGCTGTCAGCCGGTGCATCGACCGTCCCCGCGTCGTGTGGCGTCCCTTGGCATCATCTTCGCGGATACCGGACACGGCTTCGCTTTTTCCGGTCAGCTCGTTGAGCAATGTGGTTTTCCCAACGCCTGATGAACCGAGCAGTGCCAGTGTCTGATGCCGACCCATCCAGACCATGAGCTTTTTGGCTTCGTCGGGGTCACGTGCATTCAACAATTCTACGGGGCAATCGCCGGCAATCGCTCGCGCGCGAACGCCGAAATCTTCGGCGTCCGGGGAAAGGTCCGCTTTGGTCAGCACGATGACAGGAAACGCGCCTGCATCGCGGACCAGTGCCAGATATCGTTCAAGCCGCGATGTGTTGAAGTCATCATTGCAGGAGGTCACGATCAGCGCCACATCCACATTGGCGGCGATCAGTTGTTGGCTTTCATCATGGCCCGCGGCCTTGCGGGCGAAAAGAGTGAGGCGTGGCAGGACGCGGGCCGGGCGTTCCAGCGCGCGGTCCACCAATACCCAGTCGCCGACCGTCGGGCGCTCATCAACGGGTGTTTGAATCGGCATCATGCGAAGTCGGATTGGGCCGTCAGGGCCGATCGCCTCATAGGCATCCCGGTGGACGGCGGAAATCCGCACGACGTCGTCGAGTGCGTCATGGTCAAGATCAAGCGATTGCAGGAAAGCCGGGCGCCAGCCCAGCTCGTCAAGTGTATATTCGGTCATTTCGAATTTCCGTATGGGCCAATCTGGCCAGGCATTGAAGCGCCACCGCGCGAGCGGCAGCGACAAACACAATGAATGTACGGAACGAAATGCAGGCATGGCTGCACGTCAG
>BQJI01000159.1 GCA_021604625.1 Hyphobacterium sp.
CCACCCAGCCGCAAGGCCGTAGCGCAAAGGATGGCGGCGGACAAAAATGGCGTGGCTGCCAATGTTCGTCCCATTTCCTGGAGAATAATCCCCGCGGCGGCATACCCCATGTCGACGCCACCAAATTCTTCCGGAATGACAATGCCATTCCAGCCCATTTCGCCCATTTCCTTCCAGACGGCATGCCGGAAGCCATCCTTGCAGCCTTCATCACGAAGACGGCGAAGTTCGGAAACGGGAGATTTTTCTTCGAGAAACGCCTTGGCGCTGTCGCGCAACATTTGCTCTTCTTCGGATAATATAAAACTCATGAAATTATCTCCGCCTAGCTGCCGGGAAGCTCAAGCACGCGCTTGGCCAGGATATTCAACTGGATTTCCGATGTGCCACCCTCGATCGAATTGGCGCGTGATCGCAACCAGCTTCTAGCGGGATCCCCGTCTTCAGGATTGTCGCCTTCCCATAACAGGCCATCGCTGCCGAGAGCCGACATGTTGAGCTCATGCCTGCGCTTGTTCAGCTCGGTTCCGTAATATTTCAGCATGGATGCCTTGGCACCAACACCTTGTCCGCCATCGGCCTGATCCTTGATCCGTTGCAAGGTGGTTTCAAACGCCAGCGCGTCAATTGTCAGGCGGGCGATATCGCCACGTAGAATCGGATCGGAAACGCGGCCCTCAGCGTCGACTTCACCGGATTTATGGGCTGCAGCCACCGGATTCATCTGGGCGCCACTACCGCCGCCGGCAATGTTCGCCCGTTCGTGAGACAGCAGGTATTTCGCGACATCCCAGCCTTTACCGGCGACGTGGACAATATTGGTTTTTGGAACTTCAACTTCGTCGAAGAAGGTCTCGCAGAAAGGCGATTTACCGGAGATCAGCTTGATCGGTTTGGTTGATACACCATTCCAGGTCATATCGATCAGAAGGAAAGAGATTCCGAGATGTTTGGGGGCGTCCGGTTCGGTGCGAACGAGCGCGAAAATCCAGTCACACTCATCGGCATAACTGGTCCAGACTTTTTGTCCATTGACGACCCAGTGATCGCCCTTGTCCTCGCCTTTGGTTCGAAGTGCGGCGAGGTCGGATCCCGCCCCGGGTTCGGAATACCCTTGCGCCCAGCGAATTTCACCACGCGTAATCTGGGGGAGATAGTGCTTTTTCTGTTCTTCAGAACCGTATTTCAGCAAGGCCGGCCCGAGCATCCAGATTCCAAAGGAAATCAACGGATCACGCGCTTTAATCCGCTTCATTTCCTCCTTGAGAATTTGGGTTTCATCTTTCGACAGGCCGCCACCGCCATATTCTGTGGGCCAGGCGGGGCAGGTCCAACCTTTTTCGGCCATGCGATCCAACCAGAGCTTCTGGTCATCGCTGGAAAACTCGAATTGTTTTCCGCCCCAGCAAATGTCTTTTTCCGATTTCATCGGCAGTCGCATTGATTCCGGGCAATTGGCGTTCAGCCAGTCCCTGGTCTCGCTGCGGAAGATCTCCAGATCGCTCATAGCACTCCCCAATGTCTCTTTGTCGGCGTGAAGACTAACGCCAGAATCATTTGAGGCGAGCCCCCATTTCCACCTGCGACGAATGACCGCCCGGGCTTGCCAAGGCAGCAAAGGCGGTTATGTCGGACGCTGGAGGATGCGTCATGTCACTTGCTCGACCCCAAACAAGTTATTCGGTTTATATCTGGCTTCTGATTGTCGCCGCGATGGTGTGCGCCATGATCCTGGTGGGCGGGGCGACGCGGCTTACAGATTCTGGCCTGTCAATCACCGAATGGCGGCCCGTGACCGGCATTATTCCGCCAATTTCCTATGCTGGCTGGCAAGCAGAGCTCGAACTCTACCGCGCGACCGCCGAATACCAGTTGCAAAACCGCGGCATGTCTCTGGAAGAGTTTCAGCTGATCTACTGGTGGGAGTGGGGACACCGCTTTCTGGGTCGAATGATCGGTCTCGTTTTCGCCATTCCATTTCTGGTTTTCTGGCTGCGCAATATGATCCCGCCGCGATTGAAAAGTCCCCTGATTGTCTTGCTGGCGCTAGGTGGGCTGCAAGGCTTCATCGGCTGGTGGATGGTGACAAGCGGTCTGGTGGACCGACTGGATGTCAGCCAATACCGGCTTGCGACACATCTGGGTATGGCTTTCATAATTCTGGGAGTTTCGATCTGGCTGGCGCTCGAAGCGCGTTTCGGCGTAAGTGCGCGTGCCATTGACAGGCTCGCGCCATGGGCGGCGGCTTTCTGTGGTTTGGTGTTTCTCCAGATTGTGCTCGGCGCCTTTGTTGCCGGCCTCGATGCGGGCCGGATTTTTACGACATGGCCACTTATGGAAGGTCAGTTTATTCCGGACGGATATCTCGGCGGTGTCGGCTGGCTGCAAGCGGCATTCGAGAGCCGGCCTGCGGTGCAATTGCATCATCGATGGACGGGATACTTCGTTGTTATTGCAGCAACATTGCTGTCGTTTGGCCTGTGGCGATCCGGTCATTCCAGTCTGCGACGCGCGGCGATGTGGATTATTGGCGGGACGGCATTACAAGTGGTGTTGGGGATCATTACGCTTGTTCACGCCGCACCGCTGAGCCTGTCGCTGGCGCATCAGGCCGGGGCGATTTGTCTGTTCAGTGTGGCGGTGATGACCGCTTGGAAAACGCGACGCGCCTAATCCACGACCGTGATGCCGCGCGCGAAGGTCTCGCGGGCGATGAGGCGAACACGCCCGTCGTCCTGATCAGCGACGGCGACCAGTCCACTCTGGTAGGCAGCGCCGCCGAATGATGCATCTGATACTGCCAATGCTCCGGGCTCGTCGACACCGGGAATAGAAAACCCGTTTCGAATAATGACATCGCCAATCAGGGCCAGAGTCCGGCCATCGCGAACTTCAACGGTTTCGGACGTTCCATCGGTCAAAATCAGAACGGGTCGACCGAGAAATTCGCCAGCGGCAAGGCTGATTGCCAAACCGTCGACCTGGCCCTCCACGGTGCCATCATCGGCGAGGCGGTATATGCCCCCAGCGGGGCCGGCTGCGTAAATAAACCCATTGCCCGAAGTACAGGTCCGGGCCGGTGAAGGAAGATCGAAACGGGCCCGCCGCGTTGCGCCAATCAAATCGCCGCCGGTATCGGATATGCGCCAGATTTCTCCCGTGGTTCCCCGTGATAAAACCATCAGGTCGACATAGCCGATCCCTTCACCCAGGCCGCAGACAGCCGCGATGTCGCCAGACGGGCCAATGGGCTCTACCGGTGCTTCGATCAGTTCCGGGCCCGATCGGAGCAAGGCGTAGGCGCGGACCAGATTTGTGTCGCGGTCGGCGCCAAACAGTAGTGGCAGGTTTTCACCACGCAACTGAAAGCCCGGCGCGCTGGCAAGTCCCCACAAACGTGGACCGGTCATGCGGAATACGGATTCACCATCCACATCGTAGAGATCAATCCCGCCTTCGCTGGCCGCTGTGGCAATCAGGCCGGCCCATGCCGTGTTGGAATCCGGCAAGAAGGCAACAGATGCGGCTCCGTCGCTTTCGATGCGTTCCATCACGCCGGTCGAGACCAGTTCGAGATAACTGCTATCGCGTTCTGTTGGCGCGAGATCAACAAATTCGGATGTGTCGGTGACCGGTTCACAGGCGGCAAGCGCAAGCGCGCCGCTGGCGATCAAGCCAAGACGTGCCAGGGACCGCGTATGGCAAAAGTTCGCGATGGTGCTGATTGAACGTTGACGAAGAGAATGTTGCCGTCCGGAGAGAAACATGGTCCACAAAACTCGCTGTATCGATTGTTTTCGTTAAAAGCATTGCGCGCAATAGTATAGATGCGACCCGTTGGCGTCACGCCGCGTATGTATTGCTCACCTTCTCCATCCTCGGCAAGAATAAGATCGCCCCATGGCGCAATTGTGATGTTGTCGCACATGCCCATGGTTTCATCGCCCGGGCTTTCTAGGAACAATTCGAGGCGCGCAGGTTGATGCAATTCGCCGTCCTGTCCCTCAAAAGGAGAGGGGGTGTAGCGGTATATCTGGCCGGCATGGGCGGCACCGCCGTCTGTGCAGGCAAAATAAAGCTCGTTCTCACCAAACCAGATGCCTTCGCCGCGGGTGAAATGCGCCGCGCTAATGGCGATGTGTCGTTCTGCAAGATCGCTGTCGGGGTTGTCCCGATCCTCCACATCTATCCATAGCACGGCGAAACCCGAGCCGGTGGCAAATCGTTGTTCGTCCCAATTACGGGTGTCGAAACCGGGGCGATCGATAATTTTTAATGCCTGCAATCGCCCGCCCGCGGCCAGTTGCCCCGGCCGATCAGGAATGAATCGATAGAACAGGGCAATGTCGTAGGCATCTTCAGTGAGATATATAATGCCGGTGCGGGGGTCGACGGCGATCGCCTCGTGTCGAAAGCGGCCCATATCAGTCAACGGAATGGCCTCAACCAGTTCGCGTGCATTGGCAGGAACTTCAAACACATAGCCATGATCACGTGTCAGCTGGTTTCCGGCGCGGTAGGTCGTTTCCTCGCAAGTCAGCCAGCTTCCCCACGGCGTCGGTCCGCCCGCGCAATTATTGTACGTGCCGCACAGGGACAGGAACTGGTTGCGGATTTCCAGCGTATCAGGGTCAAGAACCAGTGTTGTCGTTCCTCCGGGAATGCCCGTTCCATCCGCCCCTCTATCATAAAGGCGTTCCGCATTGATTGCGCCAATGCCGCGACCCGATGGCAGAAAGGGCGACCGGTCGGTCTGCCCGGCTCGCAATTCATGATTCCGCACCAGTGTGATGCCGTCCGGCATGTCGAATGCTGCCATGCCATCGAAATCACCAGGCGTAATCAGACCATCATGCATGGCTTCGCCCTCGGTGGAGATGACGGTATAGGAAAATCCCGGTGGAAGATCGAGCAGGGCCGCCGTGTCAGGGATAAGGTCGGACGTGAAAGGACGGGTCGGGGTGACGTTGTTCTGGCCGCAAGCGGTGAGTGACGCCAGTCCGGAAAATGCTGCGGTTACGGCTGCGCCGGTTCCCAGGAATTGACGGCGATTATACATTGGCGCTCCGTAAAATGTATTCTGTATTTCTGACGGCGTTGACAGCAGAATGATAGCGTCGTAACGGCACGTCAATATTATGAGGTATTATAATACCGCCTATTTAACTTATTGATTTTGCTACATTCTGAAATACATGTTGACCGCAAACGAAGACCGGCCTATCCCGCGCGCTTCATGACGCCGGTAAACGGCTTTTAATACGAGAGACACACCATGAAGACCTTTACCGCAAAACCTGCGGAGGTAGAAAACAAGTGGATTATCGTTGACGCTCAGGACGCTGTTGTTGGCCGTCTTGCTGCGTTCGTTGCCACGCGCCTCCGCGGCAAGCATCGCCCAGACTTCACGCCAAATGTTGATACCGGCGATCATGTCATCGTTATCAACGCTGAAAAGATCCGTTTCACCGGCAAGAAAATGGACGATAAGCGCTATTATCGCCATACTGGTCACCCGGGCGGTATCAAGGAAACCTCGCCAGAAAAAATTCTGGGCAGCAAGCACCCGGAACGCGTGGTAGAACTTGCGGTCAAGCGGATGCTTCCAAAAGACAGCCC
>BQJI01000160.1 GCA_021604625.1 Hyphobacterium sp.
AACCGCTGCATTGCTGAACGAATTGCTGGGCGGTGGATCACTGGGCGGTGTCGCGCCGGATCTGGAATCCGGAACCGCATCATCAACAGGAACGCGCAGCGCGCGCGCCAGCGGTGAAATCAGGGTTATCGCCGATACCATCAACAACGCCATACTTGTACTCGCGGAGCCATCAGGCCAGGCGCTGGTCGAGCGGGCCCTTCAGGCCATCGACCGGACCCCCGTTCAAGTTGTCATTGAAGCCGTTATTGCCGAAGTCACGCTGAACGACACGCTTCGCTACGGCGTGCAATTCTTCTTCGATGGCGATGGCATTGACGGCGTCTCTGACAGCAGCCGTGGCGGGTTTGGTGTCGACGGATTCGATGCCAATGGAAGCTTCCCGGGGTTCAATCTGATGATGGAAACCGGCGATAGCGCCCGGGTCGCTCTGGACGCCCTGTCGCGGGTCACGGATCTGACGGTTGTCTCGTCGCCGACCGTACTTGTACGCGACAACCATACCGCCATTTTCCAGGTCGGAGACGAAGTCCCCATCGTCACGCGACAATCCAACTCGGTCATCAATCCGGACTCGCCTGTGGTTAACAATGTCGAGTTTCGCGACACCGGCGTCCTGTTGACCGTTACGCCGCGCGTATCCTCAACTGGCATGGTAACAATGGAAATCGAGCAGGAAGTTTCAAACGTCGCGAGCGGGTCAGCCAGCTCTCTGACGCCGACAATTTCAACCCGTTCGCTTTCAACAACCGTTTCCATCCGATCTGGCCAGACCGTCATACTCGGCGGGTTGATCGACGAAAGTCGCGATAGCGGGCGCGATGGTATTCCGGGCGTCGACAGAATCCCGCTGATCGGCGATCTGTTGAGCCAGACATCCATCACCACAACGCGCACGGAATTGCTGATTTTTCTGACCCCCCGCGTCATCACCTCCGATGACGAGGCCGCCGCGGTAACCAATGAAATTCGCCAACGCATGGAACTCCTCCGACCGGAAACGAATTGATCGACGGTTATCTGGATGTCTTTCTGATTTTGGCTGGCGCTTTCGTTGGCAGCTTCATCACGGCATCTGCAAAGGCCTGGCCGGATTGGTCACAGATTGTATCCGGTCGCTCGGCCTGTGCCCATTGCGGTCAGAAACTCTCGCCGTGGGAGCTCATTCCGATCGTCAGCTTCATCATCCTGCGGGGGCGTTGTCGCAATTGCAAGACCGACATTAGCGGGTTGCACCCGATCGGCGAGGCTGCGGCGCTCGTCATCGCAATAAGTGCGGTTATCGCTTTCGATGGATGGGCGACGCTGTTGGCGGTGCTGTTTGGCTGGATGCTCCTTTTCGGCGCATTGGTGGACATTCGAACCTTCTTGATTCCGGATGTTGTATCGGTCGGATTGATCCCGACAGGATTGCTCGTGACGTTCTTTAACGCGGGTCAGCAAGCCGCTCTGATGCACGCTTTCGCTGCGATAATTGGCTTCGCAAGTCTGGCAATAATCGCAGTGGTTTACAGGTATTTGCGCGGGCGCGAGGGCCTGGGAATGGGAGATGCGAAATTGTTGGCCGCCGGCGGTGCATGGGCCGGCCTCTATGCCTTGCCGTGGATCGTTGCGATTGGAGCCGGCGCGACCTTGCTGATTGTGGCGATCGGGCATGTTCTGGGACGACAAGCACACGCAGATTCAGCTGTGCCGCTGGGGCCGGGTCTCGCAGCCGGATGCTATCTGGCCTATTCTTTGCCTTCATTTGTTCAACAGTTGAACTAAAAGGCTTTTTCCGTGTTCAAACGGCATGCCCTTCAGATCGGACCGAGCCGATATTTCCACCGCAACCCGCAAAAGCTGTGGGCGGAACAATGGATGGTATGGCGTGAAAACGGATGGCGGGAATTAACCTGCCCGGCCTGCCAGACCGCTGGCCTCATGCCGAAACGCATAGACGCCAACCCGCCCTATAAACCGCGCGAACGATATGCGCTCTACCAATGCGAAAATTGCGGGAGCCTGCATTATCCCGATGTCGAGGTTTTTGAGTATGAAAGCCGCCGGGATGCCGATCTCGCCCGAAAATTCTATCTGGAAGTCGGGGCCGGACTGGATGCCATGATTGCGCCCCTGGCCTGGGCTGAAATGGACAGCGCCGGCTCATTTCTCGAAGTCGGCGGTGGGTATGGGTTTTCAGTTGATTTCGCCAGCCGTGGCCTGGGTTGGACATCGGCCAATATCGACCCATCCTTCCTGGCGCGTACCGGCGCGCGCGATCTCGGCCACAACCATGTCGCAGCCTATCTCAGTCCCGACCATGAAATGGCAGATCAATCCTTTGATCGCGTCCTCTCGTCTGAAGTCATCGAGCACGTCAAGAAACCGGACGCGTTTCTGGCCGCGCTCACCGCTGCTCTGTCACCGGACGGCGTTTTGCTTTTGACAACCCCAAATGCGGCAGTCGTGAAAGCCGATGCTGGCCTGGATGCGCTTCTCCCCGTCATTACCGCCGGGCATCATATCGTGATCTATTCGAAAGCCGGGCTGGAGGCTGCCCTGCGGCGCGCTGGCTACAATAATGTCGTCGTGCAGGAAAACGGACCGACACTGCGAGCGGCTGCGTCCCGATCACTCTTCAAGGTGGATTTTGACGCCGCGGCTGACCGGTCGCAATTACAGGCCTATCTGTCAGACAGGCTGGACGCGCTCGGTCGCGACCACACACTGTTCGCGGCCTTCGCGGTCAGATTGCTCAAGGAATACGTTCATACCGCGCAATGGGATCGAGCCAGAGACATCAGAGACCGCCTGTCCGCGCGGTGGTTGAAGGATTACGGCTTCAATCTCAAACTGGGTGACACGCTGAATACTGAATTTCGCGTGACGAATAGAGGTCAGCGACGACATTTGCGACGTTTCGCTGCCAATCATCCGTTTTCGCTCTCCATTGCTCTTTATTATTCTGCGCGCATCGATCAGCATTTCGGCAAGATCGACGACGCAACATGCGCTTTCCGGGCGACGTCGCGGATCGCGAACACGCTTCAGATCGTCTTTTCCACCATGTATGCGGCCTGCCGCGAAACCGACGAGGTCAGCTTGCGGGCCAGGCTCGCGCTTGCCGAGCTGACGGCAACGACCCGACCCGACGGCGCCACATCCATCCTTCTGGACGTCATCGGTCAAATGAAAGGACATCTGCTGGATGAATGGCAGCGCATTGCCTGCCATACATATGCATCGGGAGCCCTGACAGGGCGATTTGACTCTGTGTCCCGGCTTGCGCCTCAGGTGCGCGGGCATCTTGAAGCAAAGCGGACCGCAAGGTCCGGACTAACGCCCGTCGAGGGCTATGCGGCGGGCGGGATGGGTGAAAGCCTGACGGCGAAGGGGGAAAATGCCCTCGCAGCTCCGTGGTACGAGCTCGCGGCGAGCGCCATGCCGGACATCGACGAAAAAGAGGTCTTTGAAGGCAAGGCCGGAAAAGCAAAGGGCCAGGCAGACCCGGTGGAACGCCGACTGATCGACGCCCTCAATTCAACGCGGCCGGAGACCGCGCATGAGCCCGCAAGAATTCTGGGGCAATTGGACCCAAATGATCCTCAAATTTCGCCGTCTATAGCGTTTGCACTGGGAATATACAGCCTCAACATCAAGCCGGATCCGGCCATCGCAGCAAAATGGTTTGCACGCGCGGCGGAGCTGTCATCGAACGAAGATCGCGTGAATGCTCACTTTCATCTCGCATTGGCCGCCATGCGGTTACCTCACGCCCAGCAATCAAGAATTCTCCCGGATTTGATCCAGCAGTTTGAAAACGCGTCAGTGACTGACAGTGATTTAAGGTCGCGAATAGACGCACTTGTCGCTAATTATAAAAAACAATTGCGAAAAAGGGAGGCGACCGCGTGAACTGGCGGCGTTATGTGCGATGGGTCAAATGGCCCTGGCGTTGGGTGTTCGACCAACGGGAACGCAAGGATTATGTTGCGCAGGCAACATCCTGGGCGATCGCATCGGCGATCGGGCCAAAATCCATGGTTCGACAGACCTGGGCGGGCGCCGATGATCTCGATGCCGCAAAAGATATAGCTGTTCTGGTAACGTGGGACCTCAAGGGACGAGTCCATGATTTCCTGATCGAGCATATGCGCGCACTGAAAGCTGCAGATCGTACCGTCATTCTGGTTTCAAACAGTCCGGAATTTCCCGAATCCCAAATCGAGCGCGCCCTGCCGCATTGCGGGCTTGTCGCCTGGCGCCGCAATCGCGGATATGATTTTGGCGCTTATCGCGATGGCTTGTTGCTGGTGCCGGACTATGACGCGCTGAATTCACTCATTTTCGTGAATGACAGCATTTATGGCCCGTTCCAGCCCCTGAAACCGCTGCTGAAACGGGCAAGTGCAGATGCCGCAGATGTTTGGGGCATGACCGACAGCTGGGATACGCGCTGGCATTTGCAAAGCTATTTTCTGTTCTTTCACCGGGCCGCTTTGCAGAATGCCGGGGTGAATACTCTGTGGCAAAGATGGCGGCACGTCCAATCCAAGTCCTGGATCATCAACAAGGTGGAAATCGGCCTGACCGGGCAGCTTCAGCAATTCGGCCTCGAATGTGCTGCGCTCTTTCCATATCGGCAGGAAGTCACGGCATTTGCTGAAACGGTGCGCAAGAATGACTTGCTGGCCGATGAGAATCTGCCCGAAGACCATCGCAGACTGTTATTGCGCATGCTTGAACTGGCGGATGCGGGCGCTCCAATGAATCCCTGCCACTTCTTCTGGGATCAGTTGATTTCGCGCGGATTTCCGTTTTTGAAACGCGAAGTCCTGACCGCCAACCCTATCGGCATGCCGCGGCTATATGAGTGGAGCGAATTGGTCGCCGCAAACGCCGCTTATGACCCGGAAATGATCGTTCAGCATTTGCGCGCCATCGCTAAAAACCGGGTAGTCTGATGGACGAACAGATTGAAACCAGCTGGATCGAAACGATCACAGGTTTGACAGAAGCAGACATCGGTCGCGCGCGTCGACTGTCAGCCGAAACCGGCGACCGACTGGCACGGGCCGTGAAGCGACTCGGCTCGGCCTCGGATGCAGCCATCGCCGACGCATTGGCCCGCTTCACCGGCTTTGACCGCATCCAGGCGGCAGATTTCCCGGCACAGCCGCTCACAGCGGGCGGCATTTCCGCACGGTTTCTACAGGATGCCGCCGCTATACCGATTGCGGAGAACGATGAATGCCTGATCGTCGCAGTTGCCGATCCAACGGACACGTCCGCCGCTGAAGGCGTCAGACTGGCAGCAGGCAAGCCCGTTGAACTGAAAGTCGCCGCTTTTGCCGACATCGAGGCTGCACATATTCGCCTCTACGGATCGGACACGTCGGCCAATGACTTCACCGATGACGGCTTTACGGACAGCGAGGATTTAAAGGATCTCGCAAGCGAAGCCCCCGTCGTGCGGCTCGTGAACGACCTGTTCGCCGATGCCATGCAATCGCGCGCCTCCGACATCCACATTGAACCTTTCCGCGACCGGCTGCGCATCCGATTCAGGGTCGATGGTGTGTTGCATGACCGACCATCGCCAAAACCGGGTTTTGCACGGCTG
>BQJI01000161.1 GCA_021604625.1 Hyphobacterium sp.
CGCCTGTTCCGCCGTAGAGAAGGACGCCGAATGCTGCAAGAAATTTCACAAACCAGGTCGGTACAGCAACCTTGGCAGCATCAACGCCGAAAATCAGCGCGTACAAAATTACGGCTGCGGCGATAATCACACCGGCCTGAAAACCGCCACCTGGGCTGTAATCGCCATGAAAATGCACATAAAGACCGAAGATCACGATCAGCGGTATGAGCAGTTTGGAGACGACGCGAAGGACCAGATGCGGTTTCATTTACCAGCCTCCTTCTTCGCCGCGTTCAGGCCAAGAAGAAGCATGACGCCCAGTCCGGCCGCGAAAATCACAACCGTTTCACCAAAAGTATCGAACCCCCGATAACTGGCGAGCACCGCCGTCACAACATTCGGTACCGCGATTTCATTCGGCGTCGACGTGATGTAATCCATGCCCACATAGGCATTGGCAGCGGAATTCGGATCGCCGTAAATCGGCATATCACCGACGGCGTAGAACAAGGCTGCACCGGTGACGGACACCACGATCAGGGCAGCCCAGTGTCGACCTGCCTTGACCGGCTCGGCTTCCCGCGCCGTTAACAACATGGCGGCCAGCATCAAAACCGTTGAAATGCCGGCACCGACGGCCGCTTCCGTGAATGCAACGTCGACCGCATCAAGCGACACAAACCAGGCCGCAGAAATCAGACTGTAAACACCCATCAGCATGACGATCGCAAACAGGTTTCTCAAACGTACAATCGCGATGCCTACCGCCAGCAACATGGCCATCAGCGAATAATCGAGGAGTTGGGTCCAGTCGAACTCTGTCACGGCTTTGCCCCCCCTTCGGGATCGTCGCCCGGGTGAGGCGGTTGGTGGCGTGAGAGCAGCGGGTTCAGCCCCGCACGATGTGCTGCATTTGCGACTGCGTGGGTTGCGGTGGGGCTTGTCAGGAACAGGATAAATCCAACCAGCAATAATTTGGCAGACAGCAACGTAAACCCTGCCTGTATCATCAGCCCGAAGACAATCATTTCCGCACCCAGCGTATCAGTGACGCCTGCGGCATGCATGCGGGTATAAAAATCGGGCAAACGCACGACACCAATCGCGCCCGCCAGAACAAAAACAATCCCGACCGCCATGAAAGCGATGCTGACGAAATCGCGAACCAGAGACAGCGCGTCCATCATTCGTCATCTCCATCAATGGCACGACGGAGAGACATTTGCGCCAGAGCGACTTCAAGGGATCGATATCGAAAGAATTTCAGGATCGCGATGGTGGCCACGAAATTGATCAACGCATACAGCAAAGCGATATCAACGCCATCGGCGCGGCCAACCAACAGGCTGAAAATAAGCAGTAAAAGCACAGTTTTGGTACCAAAGGAATTCGCCGCCAAAACACGATCATACAATGTCGGGCCCGCAAATAACCGTCCCAGCATAATCGCCATCGCCAAAGCCATGGCGAGCAGGCTGATCAAATTCACCCACCCCATCATGACGGCACTCCATCCGTGGCGCGCGACGCATTCTGATTCATTTCAGCAAATCCGTCGGGCGACGTGAACGCGGAATCAAGCGCATGAACAAGAAAGGCGTCATCCTCGATCTCGATTGTCACGGTTCCAGGCGTCAGCGTGATCGAATTTGCAAATACACACCGCGACAAATCGGTCTCCGCCTGCACCGGCACGCGAACCAGTCGCGGCGTAATATCGATTTCGGGCTTCAACGCTGCTTTGAGCACCGCGACATTAGATTTGGCGATCTCGCCGCCGAGCCAGATATAATAGGGTACCAATGTGTGCAGTCGATAAAACGGAGCCGTTTCACGATCAAGAATGCGCATCCGGAAGACCAGCACCATCGTAATAATCACGCTGATCGCTCCGAATGACAAAAGGATTGTCTTGTCGTAGCCTGACAGAACCCACCAAAGTAGCGCCAGAACCAGACTCAGGCTTACTCCATAGATCATGTGCGCTCCCGCAAAACCAACCGCAATGGGCTTCCCGAGTCAGGGTTTAACCCTGCAGTTCCGCCTTGGCCAGCATTTCACGCGGATTCATTCACACGAATATTTTTGGGGTTATTGACGCGCGTCACCGGCTTTTGACCAGTCCCAATAACGCAGGACCGTCTGGGCTTTTTCGACCGACAATCCGTCATATATGGCCAGAGCACGTTCCAAGCCGCCGGAACGGGACATGCCTTCAATGCCCGCACACAGCCGTTTCAGAATTTCCCGTTCGGCACCCGTTGCCTTGCAGAGAATAGCAGCAGGTTCACCGCCAAAATCGTTGCAGATTTTCACGGCCAGAGCATCGCTAACACTGGCAATGAGGCCCAGCTCCCCGATCAGCTCGTCATTGGCACCGCGCGATTCAATTTCTGCAATCAAACCCTCCATTGACCCGAAATCGCTGGCATCGGACGCATCACGATTCCTTTGCCGACGATCGACAAATTTCAGGGCGCGATTAACAAGGGGGTCCGCCCAGCCCTCATCTGCGGCCATTGCAAACACATCTTCCGTAGCTTCAATCATCAGCGAACGACCAACGGCGAACCTCTGCAATATGAGTTTTCGATTCTGGTGGTCGCAAGACCAGAAAAGCTGGAATGCAGATCTGGGCCGCAATTCCGATCGTTTGAGCAAGGCCGGTATATAGGATGGTTCGTCCTGAGCCATGGACGCAATGTGATTGACAGTTGGCGGTGCCAGCCGTGCGCCGGAATTTTTCAACAAAGCGGCCACCACGGCCGGCTCCCCTACGGATGCGAGGGCAGCTGTCACGGTTTCGGACACGCCTTCGCGGCAGGCAATCGCGACCCGGTGGTCAATCGTTCCCATTCTGGAAATTTCCATCAGGTCAAAATCTGACAAGGCCTCTGAATGTTCCAGCAGTGGCTGCGAAATTTCAATGGAGTCCGCCGCAAGCAATTTAACGATATTCGCAGGCGCATCGCCAATTTCTGCCAGGCGGCGGGCACAACGCACACGGATTTTGGCGTCACTATTGCGCAGGATTTCGAACAACAGGTCGCCGACAATCCAACGCTCTTGCGGGCCGATCACGCTGGATGGCAGGCAGATAATATCCGCCAGTCGCCGAGCAATGGCCGCACGGGCCCGACCCGGTTGAGCGGCCATCTGTGTCAGCGTGAGAGGTTCTGCGTCATTCATGATTACACCTGTTGAGCGCTGAAAATGCCCTTCAAGGCGTTAAACAAGCGTATGCGGTGCCATGTCGCCTTGCACTTGGCTCCTGGCCTGCCCAATCTGCCGTGAATTCATGTGCCGGGGGGCTGTGTGGAAATTCAAAACCAACGCAATCGGGCGGCACCCTTCGGGGCCTATCTGGTGACAGTCGCCGGTTGGTTTTTCGGCTTCGGTCTGCAAACCACGCTTTTCCCCGGAATTGTCTACTTCACACTCCAGGAAACGCCCGAAAGGCTCGGTCTGGCACAGATGGCCTTGACCGCGCCGATGTTGCTGTTTTTACCGGCCGCCGGGGTCTTGGCAGAGCGTCGGGGACGCCGGCGCATTCTCATTATTTTCTACGGTCTGGCAGCGACGCTGGCGGCCATTCTGGGTGGGTTACTCATTTCAGGCGGGCTGACCTATTGGCTGCTGGTGATTTATGCCTTCGCCATTGGATCATGCGGAGCGTTCGTATTGCCGGCCCGCGATTCAGCTATCAATGGCGTTGTTCAGATAGCCAATCGCTCCGGTAAGCCGCTGACGCTGCAACAAGCCGTGGTGATTGCCTCATTGGTCCAGTTCGCTGGCCAGATCACCGGCATGGCTGTCGGCTATCTCGCCCGTTGGACCGGGCCGGGTATATTGTTGTTTGCGCAGGCCGGAGGCTTCCTGATCGGCGTTATCGCGACCATCGGCCTGCCAAAACTGAAAGCCCGACGGAGTGCAGCTACACACGCATTCCAGGACCTCTATGACGGCTTCAAGAACGTGCTGCAGTCACCCGTGATCAGTTCCATGACCGCCGTGATGGTCGCCGTCGGATTTTTCGTTGTGGGAGGGGCATTTTTTGTCGTCATCCCGGTCCTTGTGCGCGACGTCTACGGTGCGGGTTACGGGACTTTATCCAGCCTCCTGGTGCTGTTCTGGGTCGGAGCCTTCATCGCCAATGCCTTGCTGGCAAAATTTGGCCATATCGAACGCCCTGGCCGCGCCGTGATGCTGGCGCAGGTTGTCACCGTGATCAGCCTGGGCGGACTGGCCTTGCCCATCCCGCTGGTGGGCTTGTACGGGCTCGATTTTTTCTGGGGTCTGGGTGCCGGTGTTGCGATATCACTCAGCCGGGCTGTGGTTCAGGAAAATGCCCCTGCCGAAATGATGGCGCGCATCATGTCGGTCTACCAACTGGGTCTGTTTGGCGGCATGCCGGCCGGAGCCGCAATGATGGGATTCGTCGTCGCCGCCTTCGGCCCTCGGGAATCCGTCATTATTCCCATGATCGGCCTGGCCGTCGTCCTGGCTTTGATCGCGGTATTCACACCCATTCTCTCGGTCAGACGGCAGATTTGACGCGCACTGATAGCGCGCTTGGCGAAGCACCAATCCCGAAGCAATAATAACGATAATTCGAACCGAGAAACGAGAATCCAGTGACACACCTCCAGAATTCCGCCCTCATCGGCATCGCCGCCATTGCGCTCCTTTCAGCCTGCAGCGAACCGGAAATTTCCGCACCGTCCGGCACTGACCCTGTCAGCCCGGCCACAACAGAAACGACATCCATGAATTTGATCGCCCGTGCCCAATCCATCAGCCCGCCATCTGCAGCTCAACGACCGCTGACGATCAACCAGTTGGGCCGAAGCCGAACTGACGAATATGCCTGGCTTCGCGACGACAACTGGCAGGAGGTCATGCGCGACCCGTCCGTTCTGGATCCCGAAATCCGGGCCCATCTCGATGCCGAGAACGCCTATTATGCGGATGTCATGGCACCCACCGAGGCCCTGCAGGAGCGAATTTTCCAGGAAATTCGCGGCCGTATTCTGGAAGATGATTCCTCGGTTCCCGATCGCGATGGCGCGTTCGAATACTACACGCGTTTTCGCGAAGGCGGGCAGTATCCGGTTTATGCGCGTCGCCCGGTCAATCCTGAAACCGGTGAGGCCGGCGACGAGCAAATCCTTCTGGACGGCGATGCCGAAGCCGAGAATGTGGACTTTCTCGATTTCGGAGATGTGGACCACAGTCCCGATCATCGCTGGCTCGCTTATGGCGTCGATAATCGCGGATCTGAATATTACGAAATCCGGATCCGTAATCTGGAGACAGGTGAAGACATTGCAACGTTGACGGATGAAAGCACCGGCGATTTTGCCTGGGCGAATGATTCCGAAACCCTGTTCTGGGTCTGGCGCGACGCCAATGGCCGATCGAAACAGGTCTTCCGACAGGGTCGCAACGATGCACAGAACACGCTGGTTTTTGACGAGGCAGATGACGGGTTTTTCGTCAATGTCGGCCGGACCGAGGGCGACAGCTATATCGCCATCGCGACATCCGGTCATACAACGAGCGAAGTGCATCTGATCGATG
>BQJI01000162.1 GCA_021604625.1 Hyphobacterium sp.
GACACCGCAGCGCGGCGAGAAGAAAAAACTGGTCGAACGCACCCGTACCAATGCCCGCGAGGCTTTGGGACGCCGCCTGTCGGAAAGCGCCACACAGGCGAAATTGCTGAAAGGCGTCGCCAAGGTCTTCAAGCTGGACGAGCCCCCCGCCCGGATCGAGGTTTATGACAACTCCCACATCCAGGGCACGAATGCGCTGGGCGCGATGATTGTTGCCGGGCCGGAGGGGTTTTCGAAAACCCATTATCGCCGCTTCAATATGAAGGGCGATGATGCCGCCACCAATGATGATTTCGCGATGATGGCGGCAATGATGCGGCGGCGCTTTTCACGCATGCTGAAAGAGCGCGATGAAGGCGCGCCCGTACCTGATCTGGTGCTGATTGATGGCGGAAAAGGGCAATTGTCCGCCGTCATGACAGTGATGGAGGAGCTGGGCATTGCCGATCTTCCCGTCGCCGCTATCGCCAAGGGGCCGGAACGCGATGCCGGACGCGAGGCCTTCTACATGCCCGGTCAGCCCCCCTTCAAACTGCCGATGAATGATCCGGTGCTGTATTACCTCCAACGCCTGCGTGACGAAGCCCACCGCTTCGCGATTGGTGGCCACCGCGCCAAACGGCAAAAGGCAATGCGGGAAAACCCGCTCGATTCCATTCCCGGTATTGGCCCGTCGCGCAAAAAAGCGCTATTGGCTCATTTCGGCTCTGCCAAGGCCGTCGAACGCGCTGCGCTCGCCGATCTTGAAGGTGTCGAGGGCGTCTCTGCGGCAATGGCAAAACGTATTCACGACTGGTTTCAGCAATGATTTTCACGATCCCCAATATCCTGACCGCTTTTCGCCTCATCGCCGGGCCGCTGGGTGCGATCTTCCTGTGGTGGGGGCTGACATCTGACACCGATGCCGAGCTGATCCGCTGGTGGAGTTATGCGCTGGCGTTCTTCCTCGCGGGCGCGGCGACCGACTGGCTGGACGGCTGGGCAGCGCGAAAACTGGGTCAGGTCAGCGCTTTTGGTGCGTTGCTGGATCCGATTGCCGACAAGGTGTTCGTCGGCGCATTTCTGATCGTTTTCGGCATCTGGTCCGGTCTGTGGCTGGTGACCTATCCGGTGGCCGCCATTATTGCCCGCGATGTGGTCATGACCGTGATCCGCCTGTCCAGGCTGGGCAAGGAGAACAATCCGGTGCCGGTCTCCTATGCCGCCAAGGTCAAGACCGCGGTCGAAATGATCGCCATTGGCTGGTTTTTCGCGCTGATCGTACTGGTGCAGGGCGCCAGCACCTGGGCCTATGAGGCGTGGATATTCCTGCTATGGCTGACAGCGGCGCTCAGCCTTTATACCGGCATTGCCTATCTCTGGGCGGCGCGAAAGACTTCGTCGGGATAAGTGATCCCGCTTTTTCGTGATAGACGGCTATAAGCCGCCGCAGTCAGCGGTGAGGACGAAGCATGACCGAAATTTCCGATTCCCACATTCTGGTGGTGGATGATGACGACCGCATCCGCGACCTGCTTAAAAAATTCCTGTCGAAGCGTAAATTCCGTGTTTCAACCGCAGCGGATGCTGCAAAGGCGCAGGCTCGTATGCGATCCATGGACTTCGATCTCATCGTACTGGATGTGATGATGCCGGGCATGGACGGGTTCGAACTGACCGAGGCGGTGCGCGAAAACCGCGACACGCCGATCCTGCTCCTCACCGCGCGTGGCGAAGCCGAAGATCGTATCAGGGGCTTGTCGCTGGGCGCTGATGATTATCTGGCCAAACCCTTCGAGCCGGAAGAATTGGTGCTGCGCATCAATGCCATTCTGCGCCGTGCGCGTCCCGCCGGGGCCGAGCATAAAAAGGTCCGCTTTGGCCGTTTCCAGTTCGAGCTCGGCAATGGCGCGCTCACAGATGGCGAAACCCGCCTGCGTCTCACCGGCGGCGAGGAAACCCTGTTGAAAGCGCTGGCGCGCGATGTGGGCCAGACGGTTTCGCGCTATGATCTGTGCGAGTTGACCGGGGGCGGAGAACGCGCCGTCGATGTCCAGATGACCCGCCTGCGCCGCAAGATCGAATCCGATCCGCGCCAACCGGTTCATTTACAGACCATTCGCGGTGAGGGATATAAGCTGATCGCTGATGCGATTTTCGAGGATTAGGGCCGCGCTGATTTGGGACCGTTAAAACGATATTTGCCGAAAAGCCTGTTTGGCCGGTCCCTTCTGATATTCGTGGTCCCCGTCGCGGTCATGCAGGGCCTGATCGCCTGGGCATTTTTCGAGGAGCACTGGGAGACCGTCACCCAGCGCCTGTCCGAAGGCGTGGCCGGTGATGTTGCCCTGATGACGGAAGTCTTCGAGCGCGAAGGCGGCAATACCGAAACATTCGAGATCATGGCCGATAGCGCCTATCGCAACATGCAGCTCTCGGTGGAATTCCGCGCCAATGAATTATTGCCGACCTCGCGGCGCTCATCCTTTTTCCGCACGCTCGACCGTACCTTGCGGCGCTCGCTGACAGCGGCGATGGAAAACGATGTCTGGTTCGATACCACGCGCTATCCCGCCTATGTCGATATCCGCGTCCAGACCGAGACCGGCGTATTGCGTTTTATCGCCGTGCGCGAGCGGGTTTTTGCAACGACCGGGCATATCTTCCTGTTGTGGCTGCTGGGCGCGACCGCGCTCCTCAGCCTGATATCCGTGATTTTCATCCGCAATCAGGTCAAACCCATCCGCCGCATGGCCGAGGCGGCGACCCTGTTCGGACGGGGCCAGGACGCGGGCGATTTCAAACCCGCCGGCGCGCGCGAAGTGCGCGAAGCCGCGCATGCTTTCATCGATATGCGCCGCCGCATCACCCTGCATCTGGATCAGCGGACTTCCATGCTCGCCGGTGTCAGTCATGACCTGCGCACACCGCTGACCCGCCTCAAGCTTCAACTGGCCCTGATGCCGGAAAGCACCGAGCGCGACGATGCCACGCGCGATCTCAGCGAGATGGAGCACATGCTCGACGAATACCTTGCCTTTGCCCGCGGGCAGGTCAGTGAGGACACGATCGAGGCCGATGTATCGCAATTGGTGACCGAAACCGTCGACGATGCCCGCCGCGCTGATCCCGGGATTTCACTGGAGGCAGAACCGGATCTGCACGCAAATATTCGCCCCGGCGTATTGAAACGCGGCATTGCCAATCTGATTGCCAATGCCTGCGCCTACGGCACCCAATGCGAAGTCTCGGTGCGCGGGCTCGACCGGCGGATGGAAATCACCGTCGATGATGACGGGCCGGGCATTCCGCCCGACAGTTACGAAGAAGCCTTCAAGCCCTTCGCCCGTCTCGATGAAGCCCGCAATATGAACCGTGAAGGGGTGGGTCTTGGTCTCGCCATCGCCCGCGACGTTGCCCGGGGCCATGGCGGCGAGGTCGAATTGTCGGAAAGCCCGCTGGGCGGATTGCGCGCCGTGATGCGATTGCCGCTCGCGCGTCAAAGCTGATCAGGAAAAAGCGTGCGCCCCCGGGTCAGATCGCACCAATTCTTCCGCTTCAAGGAGGGGGTGAGAAAGCTGCGGTATCCGGACCTTTGCTTCCGCCTCTGCGAGGGAGGGCGAAACGAAAACGCCGAAACCGGATACCACAGCCGGGAGCGCACAATTGGGAAATTGCCCCTTCCGGCCTGAATGATAGCTGAGCATTGCGGGCCTTGTTTGGCCCTTGTTTCGCCGCGAATGTGACGCGCTTGACAAAGGCTTTGCCTTCGCTTTTTACGCGAGTGCAGCATGACGGGCTCGCGATTCAGGCTTTTTATTCCGCTTAACTCATGGTTAACTGCTGGCAGTGCGCCGGGGGGCGCAAGCTAAGTGCAGGAAAAATTCATGAAAAAACTGATTTTGGCCACGACCGCGATTGGCCTGATGGCGTCTGGTGCAGCTTTCGCAACGGACTTCAACGGCGCCGACAATACCGTTCGCGTTATCGTCAATGATGCGGGCGAGGGCTTTGATGTCTATTTTGACGCCGATGGCAGCTATTCCGACAGCCGCGGCATTACCGGCGCGACCTGGACCTATGACGGCGCCCAGCTTTGTGTTGTTCCGCCCGCTGAAGCCGGCGCGGAATCTACCTGCGGACCGTGGGATGACAATCTGGATGTCGGCGGCAGCTGGCAGACAGACGGCTGGTCCCAGGACGGCAATATGATCACCATTTCTATCCTTGAAGGTCGCGGCCACGATGCGCCGACCCCTCCGACGCCTCCGGCTGAATAATCCGCACCATACCTTCTTCAAGGATAATGAGATGGCCAGCCCTCGGGCTGGCCGTTTTGTTTCAAACAGGAGTACACCATGAACCGACCGGACCGCGCTGCAATCCACGCCGCCATGAAGCAGAAGGACTACCGCATTTTCGACAATGCCAAGGGGTTTGATCTCAACATTGTCGGTGTCCGCTCGGCCGAAACAAAGGCCAATTCATTCGATGACTGGCTGACCGTGTCCTACAAGGATGCCGCACACGGCGACTGGGCCTTTTACGCCTTTGCCTGCACCACTGATCCCGGCCTGTCGCATCTGAAGAACCTGTCCCAACCGGACGGCACGGCAGTGTTGAAAGAGAGCCAATACCGGTCCTCCCACATGATCCGGAAACACAACGGCCAGTATGATGCAATTTGCCAGAAGCCCGGTTTCAAATTGACCACATATCGCGACCGCAATCAGGACGGCACGATTGACCGGGAGTCGGACCAGATTTTCACAAATGCGACCGGCATCAACATCCATCGCGCCAACCGTGTCCGGCGTTCAACGCAGGTCGATCGCTGGTCCGCCGGGTGCCAGGTCATCGCCGATCCGACCGATTTTGATGTCCTGATGACGTTCGCGCGCCGCGCGAAACAGATTTACGGCAATGGTTTCACCTATACCCTGCTGCACGAAAGCGATCTTTGACAGGCATGGTTCATGCAGGCGTGTTAGGATCAGCTCGGAAAATACCGGAAGGAAACAGTCATGTTTTTGTTGGGACGTATCGGATCGGTCAGTGCAACACTGGTGCTGGCCTTCGTGCTGGCCACGGCCATGTGGATTGGCTTGAGCCTCTATTTGCCCGACATCATGGAATTGATCCTCAACGGCGCCGACCATGTGGAAGACTGGATGACCCATACCGGCATTCCCAGTCGCTATAACAATTTTGTCCGCCTCTTTATTGGCGACGAACAATTGACCTTCCTGTTTTTCACCATCGTTTCGCGCATTCTGATTGCCATTATCGCGACGCTGTTTGTGCGCGCGGTGAAGCCCAAATCGGCCATTGAAAAGGCGTTCGGCTAAAGAAAACGCCGCTGTGGAAACCACAGCGGCGCATCCTTGATTATATCCGTCGAAAACTAGCGGTGATCGTCGCCGTCACCACCTTCGCCTTCGCCGTCCATCACGTCTTCAGCCTCGCCTTCGGCCTCGTCCATCATGTCGTCGGCGGCATCCGCCATATCGTCCATGG
>BQJI01000163.1 GCA_021604625.1 Hyphobacterium sp.
CTGAAATGGATTGTGACAATTTGCTCCTGAACGCCTGGATCGACGGCGCACGACCCAATATGAATTTCGAGGTTTTGCCACCCTATCTCATTGTCTATCGCACAATGGCGCGTATGGAGACGCCGCCAAAAGTCTTCACCGCCACGTCCTTACGCTTTGACTATGCGTCAGCGATTGACGCCATCAATCGTGAGCTGGAGATGTTGGAAGCATCGGGACGGCCCGCCGAAGGAGGTGCCGACTGGCCCGACTATATTCGCGGCATCGAAACCCACGCTGCAGAATTCGCTGCGCTTGCGGTCAATGGTGATGGTGATGGTCGCACGTCGTCGGACCAGGCCGCAGGCTGGATTGCGCAATCGGCTCGGATCACTGAAATGTGGCTGGCGCAGATCACCGAGTAAGACCTGCACGCCGTCAATAGACCGCTATCCGGTCAGTCGGAATCCAAATCAAGGCCAGAACCGAATTTGGGTGATGACAATAATCTGACGCCCGAAATATGGGTCGCCTTTACGGTTTCCGGTTTACAATCATATCGAATTCTTCCGGCGTGATGGCGCGTATTGTCTCGATGGATTCTATATAGATGGACGTATCAAACACTCCGAGATGTCCATACCCGCCATCTGTATCACGCCAACCCGTCACGCCAAGCATGACAGTGACGGTAGAGCCTCGCCCCGGGCGCCGCACGAGATAGGACTGCAGCGTCTCCCAGCGATCCCCGTCGGCCTCCAGCCACCATGGTCCAGTACCACCTTCGAGTGGATAAAAATGACTCGCTTCAAATCCGCTTTTGTAGACACCTGTGAACGTCTCGATCGGAGGTTCACGCAGAAAGTCTGCAATATTCGGCGGCGTGCGAAGGCGCTGGATTATGGCATAATCGCGATACTCGCTGATCTCAAAAGCCGTGATTGCCTGGTCCAGACGCGCGTTAAACCGTTCAAGATCGGCCCGTTGTCGGGCGCGGGCATGGGCACGCTGCTCGGACGCCGCCCCGCGCCATCTGGTACGAGTCTCAACGAGCGCATTCCGCGCCGCGTCAATACGACCACTCGCCGTTTCAGCATCGATCTCGCCTGCAGCGGCCAGATCGAGCTGATCGGCGATAGAGGATACATTTATTATCGCTTGTACGAGCATTTGCTCCACCGGGTTGAAGCCGGGGAAGGTGACATTATCCCGCCCGACATTCACCGCACTATTCGGAACGCTGGCGGAAGTCCGGACCAGAATCGATGAAGGCGCGCTGCCGCTGACAGGAACAATGTTGTTGGCGTCAGCGGGGTCACAATGAAACGCTGCGCGGGACTGGTCGCCGCTTGCGGCACATATCTCAGACGGCGGATTAGGGACAATACCACCTGATTGGACGACGATGAGAAAACCGAAAATGGCATTCAGCGACATATCTGCGATCCATGTCTTGAGCGTTTGGCCAGCATGGTATCGAAATCACGAGACGGCAATCAAGAGCTCAACATCGCCTGCCTGCTGATACTTGTGCTCATTGCGCCAAAGCGACGGTCGCATAATTACCATGGGCGAGTTCGGCATGGCCGGACGCTATATGACGTTGCCATCAGCAGCAGTTTCCGCCTGTCGTCGCCACATCTGCGCGTATAAGCCGTCCTGTGCCAGCAAGTCGGCATGTGTACCGCGTTCAACAATGCGGCCAGCGTCCATTACCAGAATCTGATCGGCCCCCGCTATGGTAGACAATCGATGCGCCACGGCCAGCGTTGTGCGCCCCTTGGCGGCTTCGGCCAATGCGATCTGAACCTCCCGCTCAGTCTCGGAATCAAGCGCCGATGTGGCTTCATCAAGGATGAGCAATCTTGGATTTTTGAGAATCGCGCGCGCGACGCCGACACGTTGCTTCTCGCCGCCGGAAAGCTTCAACCCGCGTTCACCGACCCGCGTATCCAGCCCGTCCGGCAGAATGCGGATAAAATCGCCCAGACGCGCCAGTTCGGCCGCCTGCATCAATGCGGCATCATCCGCGCCGGGATCGCCATACTGGATATTGGCGCGTAGCGTGTCGTTGAACAAAACAACATCCTGCGGCACCAGGCCCAGCGTCGCGCGCAGCGAATCCTGCGTGACGGTCCGCAAATCCTGACCATCAATCTCGATCGTTCCAGCTTCCGGATCGTAAAATCGGAAAAGCAGTTTGAGCAGCGTCGATTTTCCGGCACCGGATGGCCCGCAGACGCCCGTAAAGCTCCCCGCCGGTATCTCGAAACTCAAGTCATCGATGGACCGCTCGCGCCCGTCATGCGCGAAGCTCACATTATCAAACCGGACCGTTCCGCCATGGTTCTCCAGGGCAACGGCGTCCGGCACATCGGCGACATCGGGTTGAAGCGCCAGGGTTTCAAACAATCGCTCCATATCAACCGCCGCCTGCCGGATTTCACGATACGCCCAACCCAGAATATTCAACGGTTGATAGATATTCATCAGGATCAGCGTAACGGCAGCGATATCGCCCACCCCGAGCACCCCGTTCCAGGCTTTCCAGCCAGCAGTTAGCGCCATGGCCAGAAGACCGAGATTCATGACCAGCGCCTGCATCCCGTTCAGCAGCGATAGCGAGCTCATTGAGCGCGTTGCTGCGTTGGCATAACGGGTTAACGCCTCATCATAGCGGTCCGTCTCCCGACGTTCAGCGGCAAAGGATTTGACGGTTTCGAAATTGATCAAAGCGTCGACCGCCCGCGCACTGGCCTCATTGTCCGCATCATTCATGTCGCGGCGCAGTTTGACGCGCCACTCCGTGACCACGAGGGTGGCAATCGCATAGGCGGCGACTGTCGCAATCGCGATAACCGGAAATTCCCACCCATAGGCAATGCCCATGACCGAGGCCGCCAGCAGGAGTTCGATAACGGTCGGTCCTATATTGAAAACGAAGAAGCGCAGGAAAAAATCTATCGCTCGCGCGCCGCGATCAATAATACGGCTGAGCGCGCCTGTACGTTTGGTCTGGTGGTAACCAATCGATAGACGCTGGACATGGCCAAACGCGCGGACCGCGGTCAGGCGCTGCGCATCCTGACTGACCGGCGCGAAAAACGCATCCCGCAATTGCGGCGCGCCGACACTCAGAAAGCGACCACCCGCATATAAAACGAACGCTCCGACGAACCCCCAAATAGCGGCATCAGCCGCACGCTCGGCAATCGCATTCACGCCGCTACCGAAAGCAAGCGGTGCAGCAACCGCAAAAATCTTGGCCACCAAAGTCAGCACCAGTGCCAGCACCATGCGCGGACGCCACCGCCGCATATCATCCGACAGGAGAAGCTGGAAAACCCGTCCCAGCGCTTTTGGAAAATCGCCTTCGGGCGGCAGGGTATCATGACTGTCCATCACGCTCAGATAAGGTGACGGCGCGACAATAGCCAGCCTGCAATTGAAAACGCCGCCCAGGTCTCCCTGAACGGCGCTCAATCAACGAAAGTTGAAGCTGGACTAGATGTCTTTCAGGCCAGCCGCCGGGCGGAAGGCCGCCGACGTTTTGGCTTTCGACATCATTGTCTCGCCGGTGCGCGGATTGCGAACCTGACGGGCTTCACGGTGTTTCGGATAGAATGTGCCGAAGCCTGCGAGTTGAACATTGTCCTTGCCTTTAACGGCGCCGACAATGGCTTCAATCGTTGCGTCGACGGCTTCACCGGCTTGTGCTTTGGACATGCCAGTGGAGTCAGCGACGGCCTTGGCGAGATCGGATTTATTCATTTTGGGTCTCCCCCAGAGTGTTGAATCAGTGCTCTTCAGGCGGATGCCTTAGGAGCGCAACAGAACTGTTGACCACCCAATTGAGGACGCGGACGGCTCACAAAGCAAGGCCAAACCGCCGGAATTCGCCTGTGCAACAAGGAATTTGGACAGTTTTCCGCTGTTTTTTGCAGTCCGGCACGGCTTTTGCGGTTAACAAATCATTATGATCCGCAATGAAACGCCTTTCAGCCCCGCCAAAGCCCTGCAGATGATTCGGCTTCTGCCGGCCCCGATTCTCGCTGCAATCGGTGGTTTTGCTGCCGCCAAGGCCTTGGGAATCACCACGCCCTGGCCCGAAGTGATTGCGGCCATTGCGGGTGGCTATGTTCTGGGTGTGGTCGCGCGACGGACTTCATTCAAGACGCAGTGATCAGCTTTAAAGTCCGAACACGGTCAACTCGGCTGTCGCAGGGATCAAGCGCCGCCGGAATTCTGGATCATGAACCAGGCGTAGATGAAGGCGATCAACGCCATCACCAACCCGGCCAACATCACATAAAGCATCGTCACAACCGAAAACAGCGCGCCCTTCAGAACCGCACCTTTTCGGGATTCTGCCAGCACGCCAGGCGCGCCGCGCACAAAGAATAACCAGTAGGCAAAAAAGATGATGAACGGTGCCCAGCTGATTGAAGCGAGGTTATCGGTGAGCGCGGCGATAATCATCACCAGCAGCCCGACAATCGTCCCACCCGACAACACCGCAAAAGTGATGTTCAGGCGGGCAACCCAACCCAGCGATCTATTGAAGGCGCCAACCAGAAACGCCGACAAGGCCGTGAACAGTCCAACAACTGTGGCATGCAGAAACGGAGCCGCATTGCCGTAATGTTCAGCCACAACTTCCAGCGGCGCGCCGAACAGGCTTTCCAGCGCCTCAACATTGACGTTCGGCTGCTGCCACTGGGACAGTAATATACCGCCATATCCGCCCCATATCACTGAAATGAGGATCTGCACGGCAATCAGGCCGACAAACAGCCGGATACTCGGCGTATAGGTGACCCGGTCATTCGCGGCATAGGACTTGAAAACGGCGTTTGGCCGAATGACGAGGTCCGCCAGTGTGCGCAAGGCGCGCAGATTGACCCCGAACGCGTCTTCCAGCGTGTCATCGACCGCTTCGCGATTTTCGGGGTCTTCGCTCACACCTTCACCAGCATCTTTCCGGTATTTGCACCCGAGAACAGGCCAATGAAGGCCGCAGGCATGGTTTCAATTCCGTCCATAATCGTATTGCGCGGCTTGACCTTGCCTTCCGCCATCCACTCGCCGAGATCGCCGATAAAAGCGGGTAGCAGATCAAAATGATCCGACACGATGAACCCGCCAATGCGTAGCGACTTGCCAACGATATAGGTCAGATTATCGGTGATTTGCGCGCCTGGATCATTATAACGCTGGATCATGCCGCAGGCCGCAATCCGGCCCTTTGGTTTCAGAACTTCCAGCGCGGCCGTCCAGTGCGTACCGCCGACATTTTCAAAATAGGCATCCACGCCGCCGCTAATCGCTTCGCTCACCGCCTTGTCCAGACGCTCCGCCGCTTTGTAATCCACGGCTGCATCGGCTCCGATGGAAAGGCAATACTCAACCTTGTCCGCACCGCCCGCCGTCG
>BQJI01000164.1 GCA_021604625.1 Hyphobacterium sp.
TCACGCCCGAACCCGAACAGCAGCCAACCCCGCAGCCACGCCGCGAAGCGCCCCAGCCGACCCAGTCCAGCCAGGCCGATTCCTTTGATGCGCTGCTCAACGACCTCGCCGGGTCCATAGATGAAGAACGATCCAATGCGCCGTCCAACCAGACTCAGCAGGGCGCAAGTTCCTACGAAGCCATTGGTGTTACGCTGGCCGACAGCATCCGTAGTCAGGCGCAGCGTTGCTTTCGCAGCTCGGTTGATGCGCCCAATCCGGAACGTTTGATTGTTATGGTGCGGGTTCGTCTCAATCGGGACGGAACGCTCGATGGTCAACCCGAAGAACTGAATGCCAATGCAATAGATCGTTCCGACAATCGATACTGGCGCGTGGCGCGCGACCGGGCACTTGCAGCGATCATTGATTGCGCACCGTATCGCCTGCCTGCCGAATATTATTCCATATGGCGCCGCATAGATGTCACTTTTCGAAGCGAGACTTGATGCTAACCTGTCCCTGAGCTTTTGGAGCCCAACGACACCATGAACCAGATTATCCGCCTTTTCAGCAGTCTTGTCTTGTTTGTTTTCTCGGCTGGCGCCTTCGCCCAGCAACCTTTGCAGGTCGATATTTCCAGCGGCCACCTCGACCCCACGCCAATCGCCATTCCGGCTTTCATCGATGATGGTGCGCGCGAGTCCCGCGGCGCGGATATTGCCGGTGTGATCGCCGCGGACCTTGAAAGCTCGGGTCTGTTCACATCGGTCGATGAGCGCGCCTTCATCGAAAATATTCAGGATTTCAACCTTCGCCCCCGGTTTCAGGACTGGCGGGTGATCAATGCCAACGCTCTGCTGATCGGTCAGGTGACACGCCAGTCGGATGGTCGGCTACTCGTCGGTTTCCGCCTCTGGGATACGCGCCTTCAGGAACAATTGACCGGCCTGCAATTTGTCACCGCGCCGGAAAACTGGCGCCGCGTGGCGCACCGCGTTGCGGATGCTGTCTATGAACGTCTGACCGGCGAAAGCGGCTATTTCGATACACGCATTGTCTACGTTTCCGAAAGCATTGGCCCGCGCGGCGAGCCCATGCGCCGTCTAGCCTTCATGGACCAGGATGGCGCCAATCCGTCATTCCTGACCGACCGATCCTACTGGTCGCTCTTGCCGAACTATTCGCCGAGCGCCCAGCAGATTACCTATGTGTCTTTCCTCGACGGGCAAGCCACGACCTATGTTTATGATCTGGAAAGTGGTCGTCAGGAAGCCTTGTTTGCGTCCGGCGGTGCCGGGCTCGCCCGGATTGATCCGGATGGTCAGTCCCTGTCGGCGCGGTTCTCGCCCGATGGCGAACAATTGGCGGTCTCGATCGAACTTCAGGCCGGACACGATATTCACCTGTTTGACCTGCGGTCCCGCAATCTTCGCCGCCTGACCACTCACCCTGCTGATGATGTCGAGCCGAGCTTCTCGCCGGACGGTGACCGCATCGTATTTTCGTCCAGTCGCGGCGGTGGATCGCAACTCTATGTTATGGATGCCGATGGTGGTGACGTGCAGCGCATGTCGTTTGGCGGCGGTCGCTATACGGCACCGGTCTGGTCGCCGCGCGGTGATCTGATTGCCTTCGTCAAGCAGGAAAATGGTCAGTTTTCGCTCGGCGTCGTGGCATCAGATGGTTCTGGGGAAGAACGCATTCTCTATCAGGGATTCTATGTGGATACGCCGGCCTGGTCGCCAAATGGCCGGGTTATTCTGTTCACGCGCGGTGATCGCGGACGTGAAGGAACGGAATACGAAATCTGGAGCGTTGATTTGGCGGGATTCAATTTGCGCCGCATGCCAATTAATGGTCAGTCGTCTGATCCGGCCTGGTCGCCCTTGATCGAATAGGGTTGTTGGCACTAGCGTAAAAAGCGAAAACTGGTGACAGATGCATTGCAGTGGCACAAACTTTGTCTCGAAAGCGACGTATTTGTGCGTAACGGTCGAAATTCCGGGGGCTGGTATCACCCGGTGAAGAAGGGATAGCACACCGATGAATTTCAAACTTTTGATAATTGCGGGCATGACCGCCACACTGGCAGCATGCGCGTCCACGCCGCCGCCGACAACCACTCAGGGCCCCACCTCGGAGCCGCCTCGGACAACGCGAACGGAAACGCCGCGTACCGAACCCGCCGGGCCGATTCCTGGAACGGAAGCCCATTTTGTGGCGACCGCAGGCGATCGTGTGTTTTACGATCTCGATCGTTCGACCCTCACATCCGCCGGGCGGGAAACCCTGCGCCGCCAGGCCGATTGGCTGAATGCCTATTCGCGCACCCGTATCCTGATCGCCGGCAATGCCGATGAACGCGGCACCCGCGAATACAACCTCGCTCTGGGCGCACGCCGGGCCAATGCCGCACGTGATTATCTGGTCAGCCTCGGTGTTTCACCGTCGCGGATCCGGACGGTTTCCTACGGCAAGGAGCGTCCGACCTGCCGTGAATCCAGCGAGCGTTGCTGGTCACTCAACCGCAATGCCACCACCATGATAGAAGGCGGCGTCACGGGCTGATCACGGATTTCAATCCAGACAAGCGCCCGCAGTCATTCGCTGCGGGCGTTTTTCTTTGTTAATTTGGTCGCCGTATTTTCGCCCCTTCAATCACGTATCCCGGCCCGATAAAGCCAGAGACAGGGATGTTCGACCCATGATCCGATTTCTTCTTCCTATCATTGCCTTGACCCTTGTCAGCGCGCCGGTGGACGCTCAGTCCCGCCGCGAACTCGCGCGCCGCCTCGATGCGGTCGAAGCCCAGATCGCCGACATGGAAGCCCGGCAAATCGCCCGCAATGATCAAATGCTGACGCGCATTGCCGATCTGGAATACCAGCTTCAGGAAGCCACGGGTCAGTCCGAGCGGTTGGAATTCGAGAACCGCCGCCTCGGCCAGCGTCTCGAAGCGCAAGACCGCGCGATTGAATCGCTACGAAGCCAGATGGTCAGTCTCCGCTCGGTGCCGAGACCCCAATTTGATGAGGACGGTAATCCCGTCGATCCGGTTGTGGAATCCGGCGGCTCCCTGACTCCGAATGGAGCAGGCCCCCGTGATCTGACCGGCGGTTCGCTGGCCGTGACCGATGCGGGCGACCCTTTTGCCAGCGAGCGTGCCGCGGCCACCCAGCCACTTGGTAGCAACATTGCCAATGCCGCGGACCGGGCGCCGGCTGTCAGCGCCAATCAGGCCTATGGACAGGCGCGATCGAAACTGCTCGACGGTGATTTTGATGGCGCGCAGGAAGATTTTGCAGGTTTCATTGCGGACTTCCCGGAAGATGAATTGATAGATGAAGCCTGGTTCTGGCTCGGCGAAACCCATTATGTTCGTGGCGATTATTCCACGGCCGCCGACGCCTATCTGACCTCTTTGCGCACGGCGCGAAACGGTTCTGTCGCGCCGGACGCCATGGTTCGCCTGGCGTCCTCGCTCGGTGCGCTCGGGCGCAATGATGAGGCCTGCCAGACATTGTCGCGCTTCTCTCGGGACTTCCCGTCCGCCGGACCCAATGCGACGGCGCGGGCCGAACGCGAATCACTGCGGGCCGGGTGCCGCTAGACTCGCTGGATTTCGACCCCGGCCTCGTCGCGGAAAAACTGCGGCCATTGGCAGGCCAACCGCTGGTGCTGGGATTGTCTGGCGGTGGCGACTCGCTTGCTCTGCTATTGATCGCAGCCGAATGGGCCAAGCGGTCAAATACGCCGCTTGTGCCTGTCATCATTGATCATGGATTGCGCGCCGACAGCGCCGACGACGCCCGGTTTGCCGCCGATCAGGCAGACAGGGCGGGCTTTCCGGCCCGTATCGTATGCTGGTCGGGTGATAAGCCGCAAACCGGAATTCAGGCCGCCGCGCGTCAGTTTCGTTTGCACACTTTTACCGCGATCGCCGCACAACTCGGTGCGCAAACCGTCCTGCTCGGGCATACGCAGGACGATCAGGCCGAGACGTTGTGGATGCGCCTGCAGTCCGGCGGTGATGGCGATGCGCTGTCCGTAATGGGAGAGCGCAGCCCGCTCCCGCTCTGGCCGGATGGTCGCGGCATTTCGCTGATGCGTCCATTGCTGGACGCGCGCCGCGCCCGGTTACGGCAATGGCTGGTGTCGAAGCGGCAGTCCTGGCTGGACGACCCGTCGAACGAGAACGCTGCCTTCACGCGGGTACGCAATCGCCAGACATTGATGCGTCTGGAAGACGAAGGGTTCGACATTGACCGGCTTGCCGGCCTTGCCGATGCCCTGCGCAGCGAGCGCCTGCAAAAACAGCGTCGCGCCGGCCAAATTTTCCAGCAATCGGCTACCTTGCAGCCCTGGGGCGGGGTTCATTTGCAGCGCCATCAAATTCTGTCGGCACCGTCCGATATCGGTGAATATGTGATCGATGCCGCCCGCGCCGCCGTGAGCGGTGATCCTGCCCCCCGGCGCGATAGCGCACAGCGATTGCGAGCTGCGCTGGCGGCGCAAAACCCGGCAACAGTGGCGGGCGTCGCCTTGACCCGGCACACGGAGGACTGGTTTCTGGTGCGCGATCCCGGCGCTGTGACGGGCAGGGCCGACAATTCTGCGCAGCTGGATTTGCGAAAACGTGTCGCCGATAATCTGATCTGGGATGGCCGTCTGGCTGTGCGCGACGTCAATACTGACATCACATTGCTGGGAAAAGCCTACCCGGCGGGCCTGTCATCCAGCGATCTTGATCATGTGCCAGCCATTGCACGACCGGGTCTGCCCCTGCTTCACGATGCGCGGGGCGGTTTTTCAGTCCCGGGACTGACCATTGGAAGCGGCAAGGACGGTCGCTGGCTGGCAGACGAGCTGGTATGTCGCAATCTGTTCGGCGATCAGCCACCGGCAGGGTTTCGAACACAACTGCGCGAGCAAACGGCGCAAGGCTCGCATTAACCGCCATTATACCCCATATCGGGACAGAGATGACGTTCTAACGACGGAAAACGAGATGAATATACGCAATCTGATGATCTGGGCCATCATGATCCTCCTGCTGGTGGCGCTCTTTAATCTGCTTCAACCCACGCAGAGCAATCCTGCGGCGGAGACGATCCAGTATTCACGCTTTGTCGAGCGGATCGAGAACGATCAGATCAACCAGGTCACGATTGACGGCGACCGGATTTATTCCCGCGGCGCCAATCCCGTCACCACTGTTTTCCCGGTGGCTGACGAGCAATTATATGAAATCCTGCGTCAGAATGATGTCGAGTTTGAAGTTGCGCCTGCACCAAGCGGGTTCAATGTATTTGGCTGGCTGCTCAATATTTTCCCCTTCCT
>BQJI01000165.1 GCA_021604625.1 Hyphobacterium sp.
TTTTTTTTGTCTCGATGTCAGCCTCGCCGGGCAAGACCAGTGTGACGTCCTTGGACTCACCGATATCGCTTTTGAAACGAAGCGAGGATCCGATTCGAATGACGCCCGCAGGCAAGCGCTGATCATCCACGACACGCGCACGGTCAAGCTCGCCAAAGAGCTGGTCGGCCAGTTCCTCATTGCGGGATGAAAGCGCCTCGGCCAGTTGAGACAGTTTGTCATAATCAGATTGTGAAATCGTGATCGCTGGCTTGCGCAATTTTTTTGTCTTGGACACCATCTGGCGTCTCCCCGAAAAGCTTCGAGCAACAAATCCGAACGGTATTCGTTGCGTCGATCGATTGAAATTTAATGGTCCAGCCGCGTCAGGCTGTCGTCACTTGGAAAACGAAATGCCGGTTATCCCCCGGCCAGGTCGCTATGCGTCCGGGACCGGGGCTAACTGCCTGCGATCGGGCAAGCCTTCAAAACAGCAAGGTGTCGACGCGTTTCCATACATGGACACGTGGTACCAACCAGCAGGATTGTCAAGGCGAACCCGTCATTTGTGCAAAGGATTGACGCGGGCTCCGGCGCGGTGGTGCAGGCGGCTGTGGAACGCCTTCACCCTTCCCAATCCTTTTTCAATCGCGGAGCCGCGAGGAAGAAGAGGGCGCTGGCAACCAGATACATCAACGATCCGATGACAATTGAATAGCGAAGCGCCTCGATCCCGAACATTGGCGTTAACAGCGTGGACAACTCGCCCAATACATAAACGCCGCCACCAATCCCGAGAAGATTGTTGACCAACAGAAAAATCGCGGACGCAGTCGTCCGCATCGATGCCGGAACGAGATTCTGGAACGCTGATAGCGTCGGCCCGAGCCAGGCCAGTCCCAATGCGGTTGGAACCATAAACAGGCCCACGGCAAGAACGGCATTGGGTGCGAGAACGCCGGCAATGTAGAGCGGTGTCGTCAGGGCGAAAGCAAAAGCGGGTACCCGCGCATAGGCCGCGACACCGCGCTTGCCCATCATATCGCCCATCACGCCGCCGAGAATGATGCCGATTGTGCCGCCAAAAAACAGGACAGAACCGAACATCCAGCCGGTATTGATAATGTCGAGATTATAGGTGCGCGAAAAGAAGGAGGGCAGCCAGAAGAAAACGCCATAACCCATCATCGACGAACAGGATGCCCCCAGCGTCAAGAGCCAGAAGGCCGGCTTTTTCGACAACACGCCCAGAACTTCAAGAAAACGCGGCGTTCGCGCCGTCGCATCCGGTTTGACCGTATCCAGTCGACCACGGGACGGCTCCCGCATAACCAGTCGGAATATCGGTGCCAATACCAACCCTGCGAGACCGACCACGATAAACGCGGATCGCCAGTCGAGATTGTCCGAAATGGCACCTCCGGCGATTTGCGATCCGACAATCACGCCGAACGCCGATCCAATCGGAATACCCAGAGAATAAAAAGCCAGCGCTCGCGCCCGACTTTGCGGCGGGAAAAAATCCGCGATCAGCGAATAGGAGGGCGCGACGCCGCCCGCTTCGCCGACACCCACGCCAACACGGGCGAGAAAAAGTTGCCCGAAATTCTGCGCAAAGCCGCACAGGATCGTAAATCCGCTCCAGATGCTGAGCGCGGCGGTAATAATCCAGGTACGATTGCTGCGGTCTGCCAGCCACGCAATCGGCACGGCCAGCGTCGAATAAAGCAGCGCAAATGCGATACCGCCGAGCAGACCGAGTTGCCGGTCGCTGAGGCCGAGCTCACTCTGAATCGGGATGGCAAGAATCGATATGATCTGGCGGTCGAGAAAGTTGAACGCATAAATCACGAACAACAACAGCATGACCACAACGCGGTAGCCATTGGAAGGTGCCACAACCACATCCGCGGGCCGGTCCTGTTCGCTCATTCAAACTCTCCGTCATTCAAAAAGGCGCGAACTTCAATCAGCGTGCCCGCCGGGTCTTCCTGATGTGCGACATGACCCAGATTTTCAAATGTGACAAGCCTAGCGTCAGGCATGACGGCAGCCATTGCGCGGGAATGATCGACCGGGATCATCACGTCCCGCTCGCCGTGCAGGATCAATGTCGGTGCCAGAACCCGCGCCAGATCTGCTTCCGGATCGGGAAGCGTGAAAACTTCCAGCCGTGCGACCATCGCCGCGCCATTCTCGCCATGACGCATGAGCGCGGAAATTCGCTCCGGCACGCTTGGATCCAGGCGCGAGGGGTCACCATAGAGTGTGGCGGTTGCAGCGGAAACGAAGGCCGGCGGGGCCGAGCGCAAATACGCCTCCACCGCGGCCGGTACCGCGACTGGTTCCTGGGTCACTCCATTGATCGAATAACCACCGGGAGACACGAGGATGAGCGACGACACGCGGTGCGGATTATTGGCCGCAAACCGCCAGGCAGCGAGTCCGCCCAGCGAATTCGCGCCAATAGTCGCTCGATCAATGCCGAGGGAATCCATCACATTGCCAATAAACTCTGCCGTTTGCGGTACCGTATAACGCTGTTCCGGGTCGGGTCCGGTCAGGCCATGCCCTGGCAAATCCATGCGGATGACGCGATAATCGGCTGACAAATCGTCGGCCCACGCATCCCAGCTTTCAAGCGAAACAGAAAATCCATGCACCAGAATCAGGGCCGGTGCGCCTTCGCGTCCGGACATCCGCACCCGAACCTGCAAGCCCCCAACCTCCACCCAGCGATCTTCATCAGTCCAGTAAGGCGAGTCCGGAATTTCTGGTGTCGTGCCCATATCGACGGTTTCCGATGGTGTCAGCGGTCGCATGTTTTGAAACCAGAAAACGCCAATAATCAGCGCCAAAAGGGCAACCAGCGCGGCGATGACGGAAAAGGTCCGGTTCATGGGATAGCCTCGCTACTACACGTTTGAAAAACCGCCGGCCAGCGAGCTCGGAGTCCCGCTGACCGGCAGATGCATCGCCCCTCTAGTAGCGGAACGCAACCGTGGCTGTCACCGTGCGTGGGTCGCCGTAGAAAGCCGTCAATGTGCCTTCGAGGCCGAGTTCGGGTGCCAACGTCGCATTGTTGACGAAGTCATATCCGGCCACCCGGTAACGCTCATCCCCCAGGTTCCGGCCGTGAATCCCGAACTGCCAGCGACCATCTTCGGAATCCCATACGGCGCTCGCATTCCAGAGCGCGAAAGCTTCCTGGTCGAGCATCGCAAACGGAATTTCGAATTGCGAGGAATCGCCGCGATAGGACACCATGGCCAGCAAATTCAGATCGCCCTGCCCGACCGGCGTGACATATCCCAATGTCGCGCTGGCGGTTATGTCCGGCGTGTTCTGAATTTGCACCTGATTGGAAATGTCGACACCGAAAGCGTTGATGAACTGATCATATTCGCCATCGAGATAGCCAAGCGTCCAGGCCAGATTGACGGAATCGCCAGGACGGAAAACATCGTCACCGAGCGTTGCCGCGCCTTCAAACTCGATACCCATCATTGTCGCCGCACCGGCATTTGTGGTCACGCCGGTGAACGTGTCCGCGATCCCGTCATTATCGGTATCGACACCCACAGATCCGGGCACCTGCACATCGGTGTAGTCAGCATAGAAAATCGAAAGTGCGTGGCGATAATTCGGGTGCTGGACTTTCCAGCCTGCCTCGAAACTGTCCACTTCTTCCGGTTCAAAGACCATGAACTGGAAAACTTCGTCCGGCGTCACCGTTCCGCTGAGATCGAAATCCGGCGTTGCGGTCGTTTGGGCCCGCGGGTCGAAGCCGCCGCCCTTGAAGCCCTGGCTGTAGGACAGGTAGAAATTATTGACGCTGTCCGGCTGGAAGCTGATCGACGCACGTGGGCTGAAATCGGTCCACTCTTCGCTACCATTGAAATCCGACGTCGTGGCCAGCAGCGTTGGCGTGCCGCCAAAGAATTCCGAGAAGCCGCCAATATAGGTCCGGCGCAAAACGCGTGAGGACCGTTCGTCAACCGTATACCGGCCGCCGACCGAGACACTCACGACGTCCGAAACATCATAGGTGAAATCACCGAAAACCGACCAGGTATTGGTGTCGACATTGCCGAACGTCTGCGCATTCAGGCCCGGCAGGTTAATGAGAGCGCCGGTTGTCCCGAGCAGCACATCGAAAACCGTACCGGCATTGGCATCAAGATAGTAAAAACCCATCGAACCTGCGAGGCGATCACCTTCATACAGAAGCTGGAATTCTTCCGAGAATTGCTCGTTCTCGTAAATCGCCGGCACATCAAGATCGGCTTCAGGAAGGCTGTCGAAGTCGATCGGGCTGGTCGAGGAGTCCTCGCGATAGGCCAGAATATTCCGAGCCGTCCATTGATCATTGATCTGGTATTCACCCATCAATGACACGCCCGAACCTGTGACTTCCTGATTGACGACATTCAGCCCCGCCCGCGTGTCATAGACATTGTCCAGCACCGGATAGGTGAAGGGCGGAAACTGGTCTGCAATCAGACGATGGCCCTGACGCGCATTGGAATTGACTTCGATATTATCGGCCGTGAAACGGACGAAAAACCGGTCATTGGGCTCGAATTCTGCAGAGAAGCGAAGCGCCGTGACGTCCTTGTTGTAATTCTCGTCACCGGTAATGAGGTTGGAACCAAAGCCGTCGCGCGTCAGCCGGGCAATTGCTCCGCCAACCCGGAACGTATCCGTAAGCGGTGCCGAACCGGATGCGATCAGATCGATCTGGTTATAGCTGCCGGCATTGACCCGGATATTCGCAGACGGTTCGGTGTCCAGACGGCGCGTCACATATTTGATGGCACCACCGATCGTGTTGCGACCATAAAGCGTGCCTTGCGGACCCCGCAGCACTTCGATGCGCTCGACATCAAATACGTCCAGCACTGCCGCCTGCGGGCGATTGAGATAGACATCGTCCAGATACAATCCGACGCCGGCTTCAAAACCGGCCACCGGGTCCTGCTGACCGACACCGCGAATGAAAGCCGTCAGCGTCGTATTGGTCCCGCGCGAGACCTCCAGTGTAACGTTCGGCGCGGATTGACCCACGAAAGTGATGTCCTGCGCCCCAACCTGCTCAAGTTGCGTTCCGCTGAATGCCGTCACAGAGATCGGCACATCCAGCAGCGATTCTTCACGGCGACGTGCGGTGACGGTGACGACGTCACGGTCGTTTGACCGCGTTGCGCCGGCGTCTTGCGCCACTGCAGGCGCGCTCAGCATTGCCAAAGAAGCCACGCCGCTCATCAATAGG
>BQJI01000166.1 GCA_021604625.1 Hyphobacterium sp.
GGTGCCATTGCGGCCGGTCAGGCCCTGGCAAATCACTTTGGTAGTCTTGTCGACGAGTACGGCCATAATAGTTGAACCTCAGGCAGCTTGTTTTGTTTCTATCGGATGGCGTTCAAACGCCAGAATGGTTTTTGTATAGACATCGGGCAGCGGAATCGGGCGGCGCGTTTTCGCGTCTGCGCAGACATAAGTCATTGTGCCGTCGGCCAGCAATTCATCGCCGCGATAAATGCCGAAGGCATAATCGACAGAGGACGTGCCAAAGCGCTTGCAGCGAAAGCCGATCTGGATCAGCTCGTCCAGCCGCGCCGGGCTACGGAAATTGCAATTGGCATTGACGGTGAAAAAATCAAACCCGGCTTTCAGCGTGTCGTCCCACATCAGACTATTGGCGCGGAAATATTCGGTCACGGCATGGTCAACGAATACGAAATAATTGGCGTTGAAAACAATCGCCTGCGGGTCGACCTCGGCCCAGCGCACGCGGTGTTCGTGGAAGAAGGTGAAATCGGAGCGGTCGGTCATGCGCCCTCTCCGTTGAAGCGGAACATCAAAGCGCCGGCAAGCCAGCCGGTTCCGGCAGAAACGCCCATAATCATCGGAATCGCCAGGGTCATGCCGGTCTCGACGCGGCCAATCAGAGCCTGCGCCACCAGCAATCCCATCAGAACCGGCATCAACAGGCCGATCATCAGCGAGAAGGCGTATATATTCCAGCGCATGGCCGACAGGCGCGCGCGGAAAAACCACGCCGCATAGCCGCCGACGGCAACCGGCAAAACGACCATGACGAGTATCTGGAACAGGCCGGTCATTATTCGATGACCTCGCAAAATGACCCCGCCCTTCGAGGTTGCCTGAGGCAGCACCTCAGGGTGAGGTCTGAATTCAACCTCATGCTGAGGTGCGAGCGGAGCGAGCCTCGAAGCACGTCGACCACCTAACCTTTCACCGCCTTGACGATTTTCTGCGCGGCATCATCGAGATCATCAGCGGCAATTACATCGAGATCGCTTTCATTTATGATGCGCTTGCCATCCTCGACATTCGTGCCTTCCAGCCGCACCACGAGCGGCACCGTCAGGCCGACCTCTTTCACCGCCGCGATGACGCCGCGCGCGATGACGTCGCATTTCATGATTCCGCCGAAAATATTGACCAGAATGCCTTTGACGTTCGGGTCGGCGGTGATGATCTTGAAGGCTGCGGTGACTTTTTCCTCGGTCGCGCCGCCGCCGACATCCAGGAAATTGGCTGGCTCGGCGCCATAAAGCTTGATGATGTCCATGGTCGACATGGCGAGGCCTGCACCGTTGACCATGCAGCCGATATCGCCTTCGAGCGCGATATAGGCGAGGTCGTATTTGGAGGCCTCGATTTCCTTGTCGTCTTCTTCGGTCAGATCGCGCAATTCGGCGATGTCCGGATGCCGGTACATGGCATTATTGTCGAACCCGACCTTGGCATCGAGCACGTGCAGATTGCCGTCGCCATTGACGATGAGCGGGTTGATTTCCAGGAGCGCCATGTCGGAATTGACAAACGCCTTGTAAAGCTGACCCATCAGTTTGACGCATTGCTTGACTTGCGCACCATCGAGTTCGAGCGCCGCCGCGATCTTGCGACCGACATAAGGCGCATAACCGGCGGCCGGATCAACGTGAATGGTGTGGATTTTCTCCGGCGTTTCCTCGGCAACCGCCTCGATATCCATGCCGCCTTCGGTGGAACAGACAAAGGCCACGCGGCTGGTGGCGCGATCAACGAGCACCGAGAGATAAAGCTCCCGGGAGATATCCGCGCCGTCTTCGACATAGATGCGATTGACCTGCTTGCCGGCTTCGCCCGTCTGTTTGGTGACAAGGGTATTGCCCAGCATTTGCGCCGCGAATTCGCGAACTTCTGCGGTCGATCTGGCGAGGCGAACGCCGCCTTGATCACCGGCTGCAGTTTCCTTGAATTTGCCTTTACCACGGCCACCGGCATGGATCTGGGCTTTCACGACCCACAAGGGTCCGGGAAGGTTTTTGGCGGCCGATTCGGCTTCTGCCGGGGTCATGGCGACACCGCCGTCTGCGACCGGTGCACCGAAGGATTTCAGAAGGGTTTTGGCCTGGTATTCGTGGATATTCATGGATTGAAGCCTCGCGTGGAGAATCAGCGTTCAGGCGGAAGGATGTACCGGCTTATAACACCCGCCTGTTAAGGCGCAATGCGCGAAACTCCTTCCGAACGCAGAGGCCTATTCTTCTGTCTCACCAGTCTCGAAATCCGCCAGCGCCGCTGATGTCGCGTGCAGATTTACAAATTCTTCCCGATCCGATTCGGTGGCGGCGGCGCGGCTGCGATTTCGCAGAACCATCGCTGCGGCCATGAGCGCGCCGACAATGGCGGAAAACAGGAAGACGCCGCGCATGCCCATGACACTGGCATAGAGCGCGCCGGTGACAAGCGGTCCGATCACCGATCCGACTGCCCACACCAACAGCAAACCCGAGGCCATGGCCGGCAACTGGCCATGTTCGGCCCGGTCTGCAGCGTGGGCCACGGCTATGCCGTAATGCGCCAGCGACGTCGCACCCCACAGGCCGATCAAGATGATGCCGAGGACAAAACCGGGATCGACGAATGCGGTGAGAACCAGCGAAACAACAGCCCACCCTGCACCCAGAGCGCCCATCACCAGACGCCGGTCAAAATGATCGGAAATCTTCCCGGCCGGCCATTGGCTGGCCATCGAGGCGGCATAGATCACGCCCATGATCAGGGCGGCGGCCGCCGTGCCATTGGCATCAGAATTTTCCACGCCCAGCTGCCCCGCCCAGATCGGGATGAAGGCCAGAACCCCGGTATTGACCAGGCCTGCGCAGAAGACCGCGAGCGCCGCCGCCGGAGCAATTCTCAACACGTCCAACGGCGAGCCGGGCGGATGATCAGGCAAGGCCGGCTGGGCTTTGCCGGTTGCCGAAATCGGCGTGATGGCCAGAGCAAGGAATACACCTGCAATCAACAAAGCCCCACCAATACCTTCCTGCCCGCTGGCGATCAGGAAGGGGCCAATGACGATGCCGGCGCGTCCGGCAATCTGATAGGCGGAAATAACGCCGCCCCGGCTTTTCGATGGCGTGGCGTCGGCAATCCAGCTCTCCGCGACCGCAAACAGACAGGCGGCGCTGGCCCCAAAGACCAGACGCAAGGCGAACCAGAGATAGGCATTCGTATCGATGCCGAGGATGAGAGTCGCAGCAGCCGCCAGCCCACCAGCTGCAGCAAAGGCGCGGATGTGGCCGATACGTGAAATCAGCGCGGGCGCATAGAAGGCCCCGGCCATGAAGCCGATGGCATAAGCGGACGCAATGGCACCAATGGCGAGCCCGGACCAGCCCGCGTCGGACATGGTCAGCGGCAGAGCGACGTTCAGAAGGCCGTTGGCGATCTGCCAGACGGCGATGGTCAGCATGACCACAGCAACATTGCGGTAGAAAATCACGATATTCGTCCTAGACTCGGGTTAAGCTACGCCATGCAAGGCAACAGGAAGGCTGTGACATGATCAAGGCGCTCACCGCAATGTTTTTTGCCGCCAGCCTCATTGCCTGCAGTGCAGATGCGCCGGTTACGGATGATATGTGGCAATTGAATGGCCCGGCATCGAATATCAGCTTCATCAGCGTCAAGAACGGTGATGTGGTTGAAGTCAGTCGTTTTTCAGACCTTTCCGGCACTGTGTCGGAAGACGGGGGCGCGCGCCTTGAGGTGGATGCAGGCAGCGTCGAGACCCTCGTCGATATCCGCAATGAGCGCTTGCGCGACATTTTCTTTGAAACGAGCCAGTTTCCGGTGGTGCCGGTAACGGCAAATCTTGATCCCGCGACGTTCGCGGCTCTGGAGGTCGGCGATAATCTGGACATGGAAGTGGAATTGACCGTCAGCTTGCGCGGCGTGGCGCGGTCGGTCTACGCGAATGTGCGCCTGATCCGGAACGGGGCTGACAGTGTCCTGGTCATCTCAAGCGAACCGGCGCTGATTGATGCCCGCGATTTCGGTCTGGATGATGCGGTAACGGCCCTGGCCGAGATTGCCGGACTTGAGGCGATCACGCCGGTCTTTCCGGTCAGCGTCTATCTGGTGTTTGAACGCGGCTAGGCGGGTTTTCGGCAGAGATAGACAATATCCTGCTTGAAGAGGCCGTATTTCGGTTCTTCTTCCGGCGTCAAACGCCATTCCGTGACCTCGAAACCGGCCTCTCGCACCCGATCCGAAAAATCGCGCCCGTAATAGCGAACATGGCTGGCATCGTCATAGTGGGCGTATTTATCGGCTTCGGTAGTGACGTCCGGGTTCTCGTACGTGTCTTCGCGCGCCCAGTTCTGCGGCACGGTGAAAATCGCCAGGCCATCGGGTTTGAGCACACGCAGGCTTTCGCGCATCGCCTTTTTGTCGTCTGGCACATGTTCCAGCACATGATTGGCAATCACCACATCGACGCTGTTATCGTCAAACGTCATTTCGGCCATATCCATGGCATGGCGCGCTTTGCCGGGCACCAGATCGGCCGTGTGGTAGGCCGGGCTGTCGCCCATCATTTTCTTGAAATAACCCTCGGGTGCAAAATGCAGGATCGAACGACCATCGGTCAGATCAATACCCTCGCGGTCCAGACAGATATGCAAGAGGCGGTGGCGTTCCCGGGAGGAACAATTGGGGCAGCGGCCATCCCATCGTGGCGGCGTGCCCAGCGACAGAAACCGGCCTTCATAGCCGCAGATGGGGCACAGGCGATCCGGTGATGCGACAGAAAACTGGCGCGGATCCCGTAAACGGCCCTGGAGTTTCTTGAAGAAGACTTTCATCGCCCTGCCCCGATAAATGCATGTTGAAAGCGTCCTAGCCGGTTTGGAAGCTGAGGCCAAATAAAGAGCACCGCTCTGGGGGTTAGCGGGCGAGATGTCTCGACAGGACATAATCCAGGGAAAGCGCGCCCGATCCGCGGCTGACCAGATAAAGAAGCGGGATCAGCCACAATGCGACCGTGCCCCAGAAATGCGCATTCGTCGGAAACACGAAAATCTGGATCACCAACGTCATGACGATCAGTCCGCTCGCGGCAAATCGCGACAGCAGGCCGAGGACGAGCAGCACGGGCAAGACACCTTCGCCCATCGTCGCCATGGCCGCAGCAATATCACCCGGAATCAGCGGGATAGCATTTCGGCCACCTTCAGCAAAATTG
>BQJI01000167.1 GCA_021604625.1 Hyphobacterium sp.
AGTGGTGAATACGGCCCGGCCCGAGGCGACCCTGAGCGATTTCAAATCCGCGCCCTTCACCGAGCAACATATTCGTCGCCGGAACCCGCACATCTTTCAGCTCGACCTCCATATGGCCGTGCGGCGCATCATCATAGCCAAAGACCGGCAAATGGCGTTTCACAGTCACGCCCGCGGCATCCGCTGGCACGAGGATCATGGATTGCTGACGGTATTTATCCGCATCCGGGTCCGACTTGCCCATCACGATATAAATGGCGCACCGCGGATCGCCCGCACCGGACGACCACCACTTGCGTCCATTGATGACATATTCATCGCCATCGCGTTCGATCTTGCACTGAATATTGGTTGCGTCCGAAGACGCCACTTCCGGTTCGGTCATCAGAAAGGCCGACCGGATTTTCCCGGCCAGTAGCGGTTCCATCCACTGTTTTTGCTGCTCCGGCGTTCCATATCGCGCCAGAACTTCCATGTTTCCGGTATCGGGCGCGGCACAGTTGAACACTTCCGACGACCACAACACCCGGCCCATTTCTTCAGCCAGCGGAGCATAGTCGAGATTAGATAATCCAGCGCCTTTTTCTGACTCGGGCAGAAACAAATTCCACAGATCGGCTGCCTTCGCTTTTTCCTTCAATTCTTCGATGATCGGGATGACCTGCCAGCGATTCTCCCCGAAGCTGGCAAGTTGAGAGGTGTATGTCGCTTCATTCGGGTAGATATGCGCATCCATGAAAGCGCGAACCCGATCCAGATATTCCTGGCAACGCGGTGAATACGAAAATTCCATTTGATTCCCCCTTGGTCCGATCCCGGCAATTTCAATAATTTCCGATAAAGACTATAGCCGGGGCAATCTTTTTGGGAGAAAGATTCGCATGATCTGGCCTGTCATAATTGTCGCAGCCCTCGTCACGTCATTCATTTCAGGCGTGTTCGGTATGGCCGGCGGGTTGATCCTGATGGGTGTCCTTGCCCTGCTTCTGCCGGTTTCGGCGGCTATGGTCACACATGGCGCCATCCAGAGCGTCTCCAATGGCTGGCGCGCAATTCTCTTGCGCAAATATATCGCCTGGCGTGTGCTAGGCATTTATCTGGTTGGCTCAGTGCTGGCTTTTGGCCTGTTGATCGGATTTGCGTTCGAGGTCTCCAAACCATGGCTTTTTGTCGTCCTCGGCCTCGTACCCGGCCTGATCTGGATCCCGCGACAATATCTCAATCTCGATGCCCGAAAGCCGACCCATGCCGCATTTTGCGGCTTTACAGTCACCGGGCTGAATATCGCGGCCGGTGTATCCGGTCCGCTGCTCGATATATTTTTCGTCGCTGACGGCATGGATCGCCGCGAAATCGTCGCGACCAAAGCAGCAACGCAAGTTGCGGCTCATGCGGCAAAGATCGCATTCTATCTCGCGCCTGCACTGGCCGGTGGGGCGCTGGCAGAATGGCAATGGCTGCTGGCCGCGGCACCTTTGGCCATTATTGGCACCACGCTGGGCGCGCGCGTTCTGAATCTGATGAGCGATGCGAATTTCCGCAAATATACGAAATGGATCGTGACAGGCATTGGCCTGACCTATGTGGTACGCGGCATCATTCTGCTCAGTTGAGACCCGCGCGAAATGAATTTGATTCCCATCATGCTCGAAAACGAATGGGTTCGGCTGGAACCCCTGACCGAAGCTCACCGGGACGCCATGCGACCGCTGGCCGCCGATCCGGAAATCTGGTCACTGACAACGTTGCGCGGCGATGGTGAGCATTTCGATGCCTGGTTTGACCTGATGCTCGCGGCACAGGAAACCGGAAGTCAGATCAGCCACGCCATTTATCGCAAGTCCACCGGGGAAATGGTGGGACATTCCGCTTTTCTGGTCATCTCTCCCGCAAACCAGCGCGCCGAGGTCGGCTGGACCTGGTATGTCGAAAATGCGCGGGGTACGGAGGTCAATCCAGCCAGCAAACTGGCAATGCTGGGACGATTGTTCGAGTGTGGCGCTGAACGCGCCGAACTTAAAACTCATGGCCTGAACAAACGGTCCCAGGCGGCAATGTTGAAGATGGGCGCGCGCCATGAAGGCACCTTGCGGCGGCAAGTGCGAACCTGGCGCGGCGATTTGCGAGATACCGTCTGGTTTTCCGTGTTGAGAGATGAATGGCCGGACGTTAAAACCGGACTTGAAAATCGGCTTATTTCGCCGGCAGAGTCCTGACAAAATCGAGCGTGCACTTCGCCCAACCGGCGATTTCTGCATCGGTCAGGTCTGACGGGTCGCTGACCGTTACCCACCCCTTCATCGGTCGGCCGGTAAATACCATCGGTGACGCATTATCCATCGCCAGAGCCGCTTCATAGACGTCCGGTCCGACACGCACATGCATTTCCTCGCGCGACGTCCCATAGCTCATATTGCCCTTCACCATGAAGGCGATACCGCCAAACATGGATTTGCGAATCGGCTCGGCACCCAGTGCGCGAAGTTGAGCCTCCATGCGGTCAGCAAGGTCAGGATCGAAAGCCATTATTTATCTCCTCGCCGGGCTTTGAAAAACGCCTTCAGCAATGATGCGCTGGCATCCGCTTCGATGCGCGACTGTAATTCCGGAGACCAATGACAGGTTGGTTGCTCGAAAAATCGCGGGCCATTTTCAACCGCCCCGCCCTTTTGGTCCGGCGCGCCGTAAACAAGCCGGCCAATACGGGCAAAGCTGATCGCCCCAGCACACATGGCGCACGGCTCCAGCGTCACGAATAATTCCAGCCCGGACAACCGGTAATTACCCAGTTTTTCAGCCGCCAGACGGATCGCACGAATCTCGGCGTGGGCGGTTGGGTCATGACCGGCGATCGGCGCATTTCCGGCGGCCGCGATCACCGCATCGGTGACCGGATCGACAATCACCGCGCCTACCGGAACCTCGCCAGCTTCAGCCGCCGCTTGCGCCTCGGCCAGTGCCAACTGCATAAAGGATTGATCGCGCGCTTCGCTCATGACATTCGCGGCGTATGCGTGAAGCGAAGAAGGGTCAAGCTTTGGCAGATCAACAAAAATCTGGAGAACGCATCGCAAAGGTGCTGGCGCGGGCTGGTGTCGCCAGTCGTCGCGGCGCCGAGCAACTGATTGCGGACGGTCGCATTACCGTCAATGGCAAGGTGTTGAACAGCCCGGCCCTCAACGTCACCGCGCGTGACAAAATCATGTTTGATGGAAGCCCGGTGGGCGAGCCGGAAAAGACCCGCCTATGGCGCTATCACAAGCCGACAGGGTTGGTAACATCCCATAAGGACCCGGAAGGGCGCGACACCGTTTTCCAGAAACTGCCGAAAGAATTGGGCCGCGTGATCTCGGTCGGCCGCCTTGATCTCAATTCGGAAGGCCTGTTGCTCCTGACTAATAATGGTGAGCTTTCCCGCGCGCTGGAATTGCCATCGACCGGTTGGGCGCGGCGCTATCGGGTACGAGCGTTCGGACGCATCACCGAGGTCGAACTGAACAAATTACGCAAAGGCATCACCGCAGAAGGCGTAAAATACGGGCCCATGGAGGTGGAAATCGAGCGCGAACAGGGCGGCAATAAATGGATGAATGTGTCCTTGCGTGAAGGCAAGAACCGGGAAATCCGTAACGTCTTTGCCGCCGTCGGCATGACGGTGAACCGTCTCATCCGAATTTCTTACGGACCGTTTCAGCTCGGTAATTTACAGCCCGGCGACGTCAAACCCGTGCCGGAACGAGTCCTGCAAGACCAGTGCGGTCATTTCCTGAAACCACAGGGCTGACATGCGCATCGTTGCTGGCAAATTCAAAGGACGAGCGCTGAACGCCCCCAAGAGCGCCAATACGCGGCCAACGTCCGACAAGGCGCGTCAGGCGCTGTTCAACGTGCTGGAACACGCCGCCTGGGCACCATCACTGGTGGACGCGCGCATCGTGGATCTGTTCGCCGGATCGGGCGCTCTGGGGTTTGAAGCCATGAGTCGCGGCGGTGCCTTCTGTTTGTTCGTGGATAATGATGCCAGCGCGCGCGGGGCCATCCGCGACAATATAGAAGCGCTGCAATTGTTCGGAAATACCCGCCTGCATCGCCGATCTGCCACTGATCTTGGCGAAAAACCCGCAAAACTCGGTGCGCCATTCAACCTCGTTTTTCTGGACCCGCCCTATGGCAAAGGACTGGCGCCGCCAGCATTGACCGGCCTGATCGATGGTCATTGGGTGACGGATGATGCGCTGGCAGTGCTTGAAATCGCCGCCGACGAAGACAGTCCCGTCATTCCTGGCTGGGACCCCGTCGATGAACGCGTCTGGGGCGCCGCGAAGGTCGTGTTTTTGAAGCGGAATTAACGCCGCCCAAATAGTCGCTCGATATCGGCCAGTTTCAGCTCGACATAGGTCGGGCGACCATGATTGCATTGTCCGGAATGGGGCGTCGCCTCCATTTCGCGCAGCAAGGCATTCATTTCTTCACCGCTCAGGCGTCGGCCCGACCGCACCGAGCCATGACAGGCCATTGTGCCGACAACCTCTTCCAGCTTTTCCTTGAGCGATAATGCCGCATCAAATTCCGACAGATCATCGGCCAGATCGCGGATCAGGCCTTGCACATTGAGCTTTCCAAGCAAGGCCGGGACTTCCCGCACCGCCACTGAATTCGCACCAAAACCTTCAACCACCAGGCCCAGCTCGGCCAGTTCATCGGCGCGCGCCAGAACGCGTTCCGCTTCTGCGGCATCGAGATCCACGATTTCGGGGACGAGCAGCGCCTGTTTGGAAACGCCGGACTTCGCCAACATGGCCTTCATGCGTTCATAGACGAGGCGCTCATGGGCCGCATGTTGATCGACAATCACCATGCCGTCCTGCGTCTGTGCGACGACATAGGTCTCGTGCAATTGCGCGCGCGCCACGCCCAACGGCAAATCGGTCTGCGTTTCAGATGTCGTATACTCGCTTTGAAAGTCAGCTGGCTGTCCAAAATCCGGTTCAACCCGTGCGGAGCGATCCTGCACCAGCGTCCCGCTTTCGGGAGGGCGGGCACTGCCCCATGCCGCCATCAGGGCGTTCGGTGTCTGGTGGACGGCGCCATCCGGGCGCGCGCGACCCAGGGCATACCCCGCCACGGTCGTCGAGGCGCGATGCCCCGCTCCTGCCAATGCGTGTCGCAGCGAGCC
>BQJI01000168.1 GCA_021604625.1 Hyphobacterium sp.
GTCGGCCACCAGCGACATGTCCATATGATAATTGGACCCGCCTTCTGCCACGACAATCACGCCGGCCTCATGCGAGGCTGCTACGACTTGCTGGCGTTGTTCCCGGCGCGGCTGGTTATAATTCTTGATGCCGTGGGCACCCTGAGCAGCGAGCCGAAAAACATGTTCTTCAGCGTCGGTTTCATCCTCGATGCGGGCAAAGAAGCCGGGTGCACGTGCGCCGTACACCACCTCTCCGGTTGAATAGGTCCTGGATTGCAATTGCAGTCCCGCACGCTGGTATTCGCCTGCGACGAAGATCTGGCTGGCCCGGCTGGACGGATCAAAAATCGTCGTCACACCGGACGCCAGATGTGCCATGGCCGGCCAGATCTGCTCCGGAATGATATCATCCGTGCCCTGAGGCCCATGCGCGTGCGCATCAATGAGGCCGGGAATAATGGTTCGCCCGGTAACGTCGACTGTCGCGGCACCGGCCGGGATTTCAACGTCATCGACTGATCCAACGGCGAGGATGCGATTGCGTTCAACAATGACGACACCGTTTTCGATAATGCCGCCATCCTCGTCTGCCATGGTGACAATGCGAGCACCTGTCAGCGCCACAGTGCCTGCGGGAATATCCGCATTGGCCGTGATGGACAGGGATTGTCCTGTTTCCGGGGGTGCGAACGCTTCCCGCTCCTCGCCCTCCATAGCCGGGCTATCGGGGATCATGTCATCGACAGACGCCGAATAAAGGACAGGGCCCATAGTCCAGTGAAGCCGCTCGCTGCCGCCAGACCAGGACAGATAGGTTGCGCCATTCAATGACGCTTCGACCACCGGCAATGCGTTGGCCGACATGCCGGCGCCAACTTCCTGCGGTCCCGGCGGCATGGGCATGACATAGGCATCGTAATTCTCGCGAAAGCCGAGATAGCGACCATCTGGGGAGACGCGGTAGTCCGATACCATGCCCGATTGCGCGTGAATACGTTGATCAAGTCCATTCATATTGACGCTTACCAGCCGGTTCTGCTGGCTTTCAAAGACCGAGAGGAAGAGCCGGTCATTGCTGGCACCAAATTGCGGTTCAGAACCGGAATCAGTGATGTGGTGCATTTCGCCACCCGATGCGGGGATGGCGAAAATACCGGTCGTTTCCGACCATTCACGCGCGGTCAGGAAACCGCCTGAACCCTTTTCGAATACGATGGTGCGGCCATCAGGTGAAAAGACCGGCCGGCGATAATGGCCAGGTTCCGACGTGATGGTGCGCTCGCTGCGCCCTGCGGCATTGACCGTTCGGATCGTGCCCAGATTTTCGTCATCCCAGGTGGCGAAGACAATGGATCGGCCGTCGCGCGCCCAGGACGGAAAAATCTCGCGATAACTGCCATCATTGCGTGTCAATGAACGCGGGGAGCCACCATTCGTATCGGCAATATAGAGCCGTCCGAGGGTTTCAAACACGACTTGCGAACCATCCGGTGAAACACTGGCAAAGCGCGGCATGCGCGTCTCGAATGTCGCTGGTGCCACCTCGACAGATTGCCGGGGCGGATCAATGACTTCGCGGCTATCGTCGACCTGAAACGGAATGACGGCATTTTCGCCGGTGGCAACGTTGACCCGGTTGATCTGACCGCCTGACCAGAACACGACGGATGCGCCGTCCGGGGTCCAGTCCATATTTGGATACATGCCATAAACGCCCCAGGTTTCCTGGTTGTCGCGGTCCAGATCGCCATAAATCATGCGCTCCTCGCCGGACCGCAAATCCTTGATCCAGAGCTGGGATTGCAACCGGTCGCGGCGCACAAAGGCCATGAAATTACCATCCGGCGACGGGGCCGGGCGCACGGAACCGCCCGCACCGGAAACCGCCGTGGTAATCTCACCGGTTTCCAGCTCATAGCGGAGGATGTTGAACAGATCGGTGTTGGAATCCTGCGCATAGATGAAGGTCGAGCCCGAAGTGATGTTCTGGGTGTAATAGACATAGCGGCCATCGGGCGAGAAAATCGGCTCACCCAGTTCTTTCTGGAAAGCTTCGCTGGGGCGCTCGACAAGCTGCACGCCCGAGCCGCCCGAAAGGTGATACATCCAGATTTCACCGGCACCGGCAGAACGCGATGTGGTGAAATGCTTGCGAGCCGCAATGAATTCGCCGGACGGATGCCAGGTCGGATTGTTCAGAAGGCGGAAGCTTTCATCGGTCACCTGACGGCGGTTTTCACCGTCAACATCCATGATCCAGATATTATCGCCACCCGCGCGGTCCGATGTAAAAGCGATCATCGAGCCATCGGGCGAAAAACGCGGCTGGATTTCCCATGGCAAGCCAGACGTTATGTTGGTCGCAAGGCCACCGGAAATGGGCATTGTGTAGATGTCACCGAGCAGATCGAATGCGATGGTCTGACCATCGGGGCTGACATCGAGGCTGAGCCATGTGCCTTCTTCGACCCGGATAGGGATGAAACGCGTCGGCATGGGCGGCGCTGCCACGTCCCAGGGGCCCGCTTCAGCAGCTGTGTCATCGCCGCTCGTTTCAGCGTCCTGACCAAAGGCGAGAGAAAAAGCGAGCGCGCTGACTGTGAGCGCGGCAATTGTACGGAACATAATGCCTCCCCGGACCATCCGTTATTGATGGCCGGGACATTAGTGCGAGGTCAGATGACCGGCAAGTGACAGGACTGTCAGGCAGATAACGCTTGTGCGAGGTCGCCGAGAATGTCTTCGACATCCTCCAGACCGACAGACAGGCGGATAAGGCCCGGTGTGATGCCGTGTTCGGCCTGCTCTTCGGGCGTATAGGTTGAATGGGTCATGGAGGCCGGATGCTGGATCAGGCTTTCCGCATCGCCGAGGCTGACGGCACGCTGGATCATGTTGAGCCGGTTCATGAACGTGATCGCGGCGCCGTTTCCAGCTTTCAATTCGAACGCAATCATCCCACCCGGCAGGCGCATCTGGCGCGCAGCGAGTTCATATTGCGGGAAGCTTTCGAGGCCGGGCCATGCCACCATGCTGACCTCTTTACGGGCCTCAAGAAAGCGCGCGACAATACCGGCGCTGGCGGAATGTTCGCGCATGCGCAGGGGCAGCGTCTTCAATCCGCGCAGAATCAACATGGCATTGAACGGGGCCAGGGCCGCGCCGGTCATGTCCTTGAGGCCGAACAGACGGATCTCTTCCATGACCTCTTTGGTGCCGCAGGCCAGTCCGGCGATAAGATCGCCATGCCCACCCAGATATTTTGTCGCCGAATGGACAATGATATCGGCGCCCAGAGAAATCGGCTGGGTCAAATAGGGGCTGGCATAGGTATTGTCGACGATGACGCGCGCGCCCACGGCATGAGCCTTGGCGGCGGTTTCGCGAATATCTATGAGGCGCATATTGGGGTTGGCTGGCGTCTCGAAATACACAATCACCGGGCGGCTTTTCAATGCGGCGTCTACGGCGGCGCTATCGGTCATATCCACATGGCTGATGCGCACGCCGAATTTGGCGAGGCCATGGTTGAGAAAGGCATGTGTGCAGCCATAAAGCGTCTGGTCGACCAGGACTTCATCGCCCGGCTTCACGAGGCTCCAGAGAACCCCGGTGATCGCCCCCATGCCGGATGCAAACGCAACGGCGGCTTCCGCGCCTTCAAGCGAGGCGATGCGACGTTCCAGAAGGTCCAGCGTCGGGTTGGAGATGCGGCTGTAGATGTGCGCCGGCTGCTCGCCGGCAAAAGCCGCGCCAGCCGATTCAACGTCCGGAAAGGTGAAGGTCGAGGTGAAATGTACGGGCGGGGTCAGAGCGCCGCCTTCATCGGCGGGGTGATATCCCTCGTGAATGGCGCGCGTTGCAAAGCCCTTTTCGCGCGTCAGGCTGCCGGATCCATCCATGTCGATCTCCCATTTGACGCCATAATAGCGCTTTCATCGGGGCATGTGCTGCCGTATTATGCCTCTGATGACACGATGAAAGGCAGATTCTGCCATGAGAATGCTGGATCGACTGGATCGAAAAATCCTGATGGCGTTGCAGGCTGACGCGCGTCTGACCAATCAGGCGCTGGCGGATATGGTGGGCCTGTCGCCCTCACCCTGCCTCAAACGGGTGCGGGCACTGGAAAAAACCGGACTGATCCGGAGTTATTTTGCGGAGATCGACCGGAAGGCGTGCGGGCTGTCGGTCACGGCATTTGTACGGATCAAATTGAAGGATCACTCAACAGAAACCGTGCGAACATTCGAACAGAAAATCGCCGCCATTGATGAAGTGATCGAGTGCCACCTGATGTCCGGCGGTGAGGATTATCTCCTCGAAGTCGTGGTGTCAGGCCATGACGGCTATGAGCGCTTCATGCGCGAGCAATTGCACCCCGTTCCCGGCATTGGCGCGATCGAGACCAATTTCTCGATCAGCGCCGTCAAACACCGTTCGCCCTGCCCTATCCGTTAGTGGCCATGGTCGTAAGGCCGGCGGTTTCTTCCTCGATCGTCTCGTCCTCATCTGTGTCGCCGGTCTCCGCCGCCTCGAACTCCGGCCGCAAGAGATTGTCGTCGGAATCGCGATCTATGAGCTTGTTATACGGGTCAATTCCGACCCAGGCTGGTCGAATGTCGGTGGTGAAAGTGAAAGTCATCTCGTTCTGATTGATACGTTCACGCTGGAAATGAAGGATGTGGTCCGTTCCCTCGATGGCACCATCGAGACCGCGCGAAAACGCCGCAATGTCGATCTCGTAGTCAATCGGCTCTTCAGTTTCGTTACCTTCGCCATCGGCCTCGAACAGATGCGCCTCAATTGTCATGGTGGTTTCGAACCGACCATCTTCCAGTTCGCTGGTTTCAGCCTCGGTGACGGACAGATCGAACACCATGATGCGTTCGAAGAAATCATGGATGATCTGCTCGTGTTCGGGGCCAGCCTCTTCGCGCAGAATTCGCAGGAAATCGAGCGTCGTCGGATACGGCGTTGACTGATACTGGAATTCGGAGACAAGTCGGGACAGCGCGGCATTGACCACTTCATCACCGAGATAGTCTTGCAAGGCATACATGATCACCGCGCCCTTGCGATAATGGATGTAGGGCTGGTTCTCGACGCGATAGAGCGGTAATTCCTCGCGGGTTTCGTTTCCGCGCGCACCCAGAT
>BQJI01000169.1 GCA_021604625.1 Hyphobacterium sp.
CTTTCTTCAAGACCGGCAAGGAATTGCGCGAGCGGGTCGACGCATCGGCGAAATAGGTTGTGTTTCCACCGGAAGCGGTAGAGGCATTACTGCCGCATCTGCATAGAGACTCCATTCTGAAAATTTATGAAGCTGCACCGGGCGGAGAAATTCGCTCGGGGAAATTTGGCAATCCCGCATCCTCTGCTGCGCTTGTGGCGAATGTTTTCGGCTGGTTTCTGGACCGACCAGAAAAGCTGATTGCTCCAATCGGATCGGCCAAAACTTCCCAAAATGTTCTGACCGTCACGCTGGAGACCGAAGTCCGTTTCCCTTGGCGCGGCGGTCGCCACCCAAGCCTTGATGCATTGATCAGAACGAGTACAGACTTGACCGGAATCGAAGCCAAACGCTACGAACCCTTCCGTTCGAAAAGTGTGCCCGTATTCTCTGACGCTTTCGATCGTGATGTCTGGGAGGGGTTGGACGGGTACAACGCGCTTCGAAGGAAGTTGAAAGATGGCGAAATTGCGTTTCGCCATCTCGACGGCGCTCAATTGATTAAACATGCGCTTGGACTGGCTGCAGAGGCAGATCGAACTGGGCTATCTCCCATTCTGGTATATTTGTATGCTAGCCCAAATAAGTGGCCGGATGGCAGGACCGTAAAGCCAGAACACAAAGCCGCGCATCACGCGGAAATAGATGTTTTTGGTGCTGCCGTGGCCGGCGGCCGGGTCGCTTTTCGGCCTATGGCCTACAGAGATTTACTAGAAAACTGGCACCGATTAGGTGGTGAACGAGCTGCGCACGCGGACGCTGTTCTGAGTGCATTTGATCTCTGATGGGGCGAAGCATGACCGACATAAAATTCTGCGGCCTGCAGACCCGCAATGCTGTCTGGACGGCGCTGGACGTGCGCGCGCGCTGGGCCGGCTTTGTGCATTTCCCGTCCAGCCCTCGACACATTACACCCGCAGACGCCGAAGATGCTTTCAGGCCGGCGATCGGTCATATGGAATCGGTTTCGGTCACGGTGGATGCCGATGATGATTTGCTGTCCGCGATCAAGACGGCCTTCGCGCCGCACTGGATTCAACTGCATGGCGCGGAAACATCCGGCCGTGTCAGCGAAGCTCGGCAACTGACGGGCGCGAAAATCATCAAGGCTTTGCCTGTTGCTGACGCCGATGATCTGACGGCCGCCAAAGCCTATGACGGTATCGCCGACATGATCCTTTTCGATGCCAAACCGCCAAAGGGCGCATCGCGTCCGGGCGGGTGGGGCACGACCTATGATTATGCGCTGCTCAAATCGCTGAACATCACCACGCCCTGGCTCTTGTCCGGCGGGCTGGATGCCGCCAATGTCCGCGCCGCTGTCGAGGCCTCCGGCGCGGCGGCGGTGGATGTCTCTTCGGGGATTGAAAACGCGCCGGGTGAGAAATCGGCGACCAGGATGAAAGCGTTTGCGGGCGCGTTGAACGGATAGTGGAATGACCAAACCCAACGCTTTTTCCCAATATCCCGACGCACAGGGCCGCTTTGGCGAATTTGGCGGACGCTATGTCGCTGAAACCCTGATGCCGAATATCCTGGCGCTCGAAAAAGCTTATGAGGCCGCCAAGGCCGATCCCACGTTCATCGCCGAGTTCGAGGACTTCCTCAAAAACTATGTCGGACGCCCCAGCCCGCTCTATTTTGCCGAGCGTTTGACCGAACATTTCGGCGGCGCGCAGATCTGGCTCAAGCGCGACGAGCTCAATCATACCGGCGCGCACAAGATCAATAATTGTCTGGGCCAGGTCCTGCTCGCCAAACGCATGGGAAAGACCCGCATCATCGCTGAAACCGGTGCCGGTCAGCACGGCGTTGCCACCGCCACGGTCGCAGCGCGCTTTGGACTACCGTGCGAAGTCTTCATGGGCGCGACCGATGTGGAGCGTCAGGCGCCGAATGTCTTCCGCATGAAATTGCTCGGTGCAAAAGTCCATGCCGTCACCGCCGGTCGCGGCACGCTGAAAGATGCCATGAATGAGGCATTGCGCGACTGGGTGACCCATCCTGACGAGACCTTCTATGTCATCGGCACGGTCGCCGGGCCGCACCCCTATCCGGCCATGGTCCGCGATTTCCAATCGGTGATTGGCCGCGAAGCGCGCGCGCAAATGCTCGACCGCATTGGCAGATTGCCGGATGCCGCCGTCGCCTGCATCGGCGGCGGGTCCAACGCGATGGGCCTGTTCCATCCTTTTCTTGAGGACGAGGATGTCCGCCTGATCGGTGTCGAAGCCGCGGGCAAGGGGCTCGATACACCCGATCATGCCGCAAGCCTGAATGGTGGCGAGCCGGGCATCCTCCACGGTAACCGCACCTATCTTTTACAGGATGAGGACGGTCAGATCATCGAAGGTCATTCCATCTCGGCGGGGCTGGACTATCCCGGCATCGGCCCGGAACACGCCTTTCTGCACGATGTGAAGCGCGCCGAATATGTCTCTGCCACAGATGACGAAGCGCTGGACATGTTCCAGCTTTGCTCGAAACTGGAAGGCATTATCCCGGCGCTCGAACCTGCCCATGCGCTTGCGCGTGTCCGCGACCTCGCGGCAGAGCTCGGCCCGGACGGTATCATCCTGATGAATATGTGTGGCCGCGGCGACAAGGACGTCCCTCAGGTCGCAAGGACGCTGGGAGTGGAACTTTGAGCCGCCTCTCCGCCACATTCGCGCGTGTGAAAGCTGAAAGCCGCGCCGGTTTCGTCACCTACATCATGGCCGGGGATGGCGAGACGGCAGACCTGCTCGACGCGCTGCCCGCTGCCGGGGCCGACGTGATCGAGCTGGGCATGCCATTTACCGATCCGATGGCGGATGGCCCGACGATTGAAGCGGCCGCCCTGCGTGCGCTGGACAACGGCATGACGCTGAAAGGCACGCTCGCCCTCGCGGCTGCCTTTCGCGCCAGACATCCCGACACGCCGCTCGTTCTGATGGGCTATGCCAATCCGATCCATCATTTCGGTTATGCAAATTTTGCGAAAGCCGCAGCGGACGCGGGTGTCGACGGCCTGATCTGTGTGGATCTGCCGCCGGAAGAAGACACCGAACTTCGCGAGGCGCTTGCAAACGTCAATATCGCCATCATCCGTTTGGCCACCCCGACGACGAATGATGACCGGCTGAAAGCGGTCGCAGCAGGTTCGTCCGGCTTTGTCTATTATGTCTCCACCACCGGCGTCACCGGAATGGGCAAGGGCGCGGCCACAGATGTGTCCGATGCGGTGAAGCGCGTGCAGACAGCGACCGGCCTGCCGGTCGCCGTCGGATTTGGCGTCAGAACCCCCGAAGAAGCGGCTGAAATTGCTGCTGGCGGTGCCGATGCGGTTGTGGTGGGAAGCGCTATTGTGAACGCAAACCATGACGGCGGCACGAAAACTGCGTTAGAACTGGTTTCCGGAATATCCGCAGCCCTGCGCGCTGCACGCTAGAACAGGATTGTCATGAGCTGGCTGGAACGACTGACCCCTCCGGGTGTCTCGAAAATCTTCTCTAAACGGGACACGCCGGAAAATCTCTGGATGAAATGCCCGATATCCGGCGAGATGGTCTTCCACAAGGATCTGGAAGCCGGCATGTTTGTCACGCCCGCTGGCCATCACATGCGCATCGGCCCCGACCACCGCTTCAAATTCACCTTTGACGGCGACTGGACGACGCTCGACATGCCGGACGTTCCCAGGGATCCGCTGAAATTCAAGGATGACAAGCCCTATACCTCCCGCCTGTCGGCAGCCCGCAAGAAAACCGGCCGCGATGATGTCATGTCCATCGGGCAGGGTTCCATTGGCGGCGTGCCATCGACCGTGCTGGTGCAGGATTTCGCCTTTATGGGTGGCTCGCTTGGCATGGCCGCAGGCGAGGCGTTTATCACCGCTGCCAATGCCGCGTTGAAAGGTCGCACACCCCTGATCGCCTTTACCGCTGCGGGCGGCGCGCGCATGCAGGAGGGCTGTCTTTCCCTGATGCAGATGCCACGCACGACATTGGCTGTGCAGGACCTCAACGAGGCGGGCCTACCCTACATCGTTGTCTTGACCGACCCGACGACGGGCGGTGTCACCGCGTCCTATGCCATGCTCGGGGATGTCCATATTTCAGAACCCGGCGCAATGATCGGCTTTGCCGGACGCCGTGTGATCGAACAGACCATCCGCGAGAAATTGCCCGAACGCTTCCAGACGTCTGAATATGTGCTGGAAAAGGGTATGATTGACCGCGTGATCCATCGCCATGAAATGCGCGACACGCTGGGTCGCATGCTGCGGACCCTGATGAAGCGCGGTGGTTCCAACGTCCCGGCGGTGCGCAAGAATACACCGCCTGCCGACTATGCCGGCGACTGACGCTTTGCAGCCGGTGCTCGACCGGCTGGCGGCCCTTCACCCGAAAAAGATCGACCTGTCGCTCGGGCGGCTGGAAACTTTGCTGGCAAAGCTCGGCAATCCGCATCTTCGTCTGCCACCCGTCATTCATGTCGCCGGAACCAATGGCAAAGGCTCGGTCTGCGCTTATCTGACCGCCATCGCCGAAGCCACCGGCGAACGCGTTCATGTCTATACCTCGCCGCATCTGGTGCGCTTCAACGAACGCATAGTGCTGGCGGGGCGGCCCGTTGACGATGTTAGTCTCACCGAGGCTTTCCAGCGCTGTGAAGCGGTGAATGACGGCGCAGCGATCACTTTCTTTGAAATCACCACGGCGGCAGCTTTTCTGCTGTTTGCAGAAACGCCCGCTGATCGCCTGATTCTGGAAGTCGGGCTGGGCGGGCGATTTGATGCCACCAATGTTATCCCGAAGCCACAGGTCAGCGTCATCACCCCGGTCAGCCTCGACCATGCCGAATTCCTGGGTACAGACCTTGCCGGCATTGCGGGCGAAAAGGCCGGAATTCTGAAGAAGGGCGCGCGTGCCATCATCGGCCCGCAGCGCGATGAGGTTGAAGATCGCATCTCCGCCATCGCCAATGCTATCGGCACACCGACGCGCGTCTGGGGCCGCGATTATCGCGCCTGGACCGAACATGACCGC
>BQJI01000170.1 GCA_021604625.1 Hyphobacterium sp.
CCCGTACCGAAAGCGGGCGCGGGCTTGGTAACCGATTGACGCCCGCCTTCCACGGTCAGAGAATAGGCATTGTCGGACCCCCGGGCCTGGGTCGTAATCGTCAGGCGAGCGATTGATCCGATAGAGGGAAGCGCCTCACCGCGAAAACCCATCGTGCCGATATTGAGAAGATCATCGTCGCCATCATCGCCCACGGGCAATTTCGACGTCGCGTGGCGTTCGACGCAGAGCGCGAGGCGGTCCTGATCCATGCCTTCACCATCATCTGTGACGGTCAGGCGGGCCAAACCGCCATTCTCAGCATGAATGTCAATCTGATGTGCGCCGGCATCGAGCGCGTTTTCGACCAATTCCTTGACCACGCTGGCCGGCCGCTCGACGACCTCGCCAGCGGCAATCCTGTTTACGGTTTCGGGGCTGAGTCGGCGGATGACAGTCATGGCCGCAGCCTCTTGAACGCGAGCCAAGGGGTCAAGCCAATGCTGCGGTAAGAAAAAAGGCGGCGAGCCGAAGCACCGCCGCCTGAATTCGAATTTGCGTGAGCCTAGAGACCCGGGATTTTGCCGAAACCGCCGCGATCGCGCTCGATCTCGACGTCGCCGCCACCGGTAACCCGCTCGATAAGGAGCAGTCGTTCGGCTTCATCTTCGGCATTGATCGTCACGGCATTGTCGCCAATGCCTTCTGTGCCTTCACGCCAGAACAGGATTTGATTGCTGAAGGCCGTCGATTTGCGCACCACAGCCGCTGTTTCGCCATCAATAATGGCGCGAATGAATGGATCGGACTCACCGCCGCCCGCGCGGGCAACCAGCAAGGCTTCACCATCAGATCCTGTGTATTCACCCTGAGCGCCAAAAAGCGCCGCTCGTGCAGCCTGGTCCGGATAGATTTCTTCCGGGCGAGGCTCACCTGGACGCGGCGGTCGCAGATTGTATTCCGGCGGCACCGTCAGCGGCGCGATGGTCACGACGCGAAACTCGTCGGGCTCCGCGCTTCGGGTGCGGGTTCCGGCACATCCGGCAACCGCAACAGAGACGGTCAGGATCGCAAGCGTGATCAGGCGCTGACGCATATGAAAACTCCAGAATAGACTTCGTTCGGGTTTCTAACCAAAGACGGGCGCTTTCGCTAGCCCAGCCCTCACCTCGTATTACGATCGTTCAAAAGCAAATCGATAATCAACAATAGCACACCGATATTGATGGCGACATCCGCCACATTGAAAACCCAGCCAAACTGAAACCCGAATGGAAGCGGGAGGCTTGAAAAATCAAGGAAATCAGCAACAGCACCATAAATCCCGCGATCAATTGCATTTCCGATCGCTCCGCCGATGATGAAGGCATAGGCGGTTGCTTGTATCCAGCGCGCAGCTTTCATCATCCATGTTGAAAGCAGGCCCGATACCGCCAGTGAGAACAATATCAGCAGCAAGCTCTGCCAGAATGCCTGTGCCTGAAGGAATCCAAAGCTGATGCCCCGATTCCACACCATGGTCAGATGAAAAAATGGAAACACCTCGACACGGTCGCCAACAGGTTGATTGATCAGGTCCAGTCCATAGAGAACCCAGCTCTTGGAGGCTTGATCCAGCGCGATTACAAGCACAGCGATTGCAAATCCGACATACGGTATAGTTCGCGAAGTCCGACGCTCAAACATCAACTCACCTTCAAATTTTTACCCGGCCACCGCCAGTCTATCAGGACGTGCCCAAGACGGTACGTGCTGCCTGCGCATCTTCTGAAATTTGCGCTTTCAGCGCGTCGAGTCCATTGAACTTTTGTTCAGGACGCAGGAAAGCCATAAACTCCACATCGACGGTCTCGCCATAAATATCGGCCGCAAAATCAAAAATGTGCACTTCCAGCCGCTCAACTGTGCCGCCCACAGTCGGGCGAACACCCACATTCGCGACACCATCGAACCATTTGCCAGTAACCAACAACCGAACGGCATAAACACCAAATTTCGGGCGGCAATATTCCCCGAGGGATATATTGGCGGTCGGAAACCCGATGGTCCTGCCCCGCTGATCTCCCTGTTCGACCATCCCTCGAACAGCCCATTGCCGGCCCAGCAAGCGGTTGGCGTTTTCAATATCGCCAGACGACAGGAATTGCCGAATCTGGCTGGAAGATATCTTCTCCGCACCATCGGCTTTCAGTCCAACCCCTGTGGCGACGAAACCCAATTGCTCGCCAATACCTTTCAGGCTGGAAACATCGCCGCTTCGACCTTTACCAAACTCGAAATCCGCCCCGACAACAACCTGTCGGGCATTGGCCCAACCACGTAAAAAAGTTTCTGCGAACTCGCGCGGCGTCATCTGTGAGACCGTGTGGTTGAAGTGCAGAACATGTAGTCGCGCAAAGCCCATCCCACGCAGCGCATCGGCTTGCTGGGTAGCGTCCATCAACCGGAATGGCGGCGTATCAGGTTGAAAAAACCGACGTGGGTGTGGATCGAAAACGGCGACCGCAGCTTCGATACCCTGTGCTGCAGCTATTTCGATCGTGGTCTTGAGCACGGCCTGGTGTCCGTCATGCACGCCATCGAAATTACCCAGCGCAAGTGCGCAGGGGGGCAGTTCAATCTCGGATGCACCGGTCACGATCTGCATACTGTTCCGCTAGTCTGCCGATTTTCGTTTGCGCGTCCGCACCATAACCGAGGCGCGCGCCGTCATCACTTCCGTGTCGCCGACCCGGCATGTGCAGGCCAGTTCGATCATCCGCGTTTTCAGATCTATTCCTGTGACTTCGGCGCGGGAAATGACCGTGTCGCCAATACGCACCGGATGTCGAAAACCCAGATCCATACTCACAAATATAGATCCCGGACCAGGCAATTCATTCCCGAGCAGCGCAGAAAGATAAGAGGCGATCAGCGCCCCGTGCGCAATTCGCCCGCGATAGGGCGTACGCCGCGCAAAGCTCTCATCCAGATGCAAGGGATTGTGGTCACCGGAGACTTCTGCAAATGCGCGCACGGTTTCATCGTCGACAATGCGGGTCAGTTCTGCAGACTGGCCGAGATGGAAATCTTCAAGCGGAATAGGGGCTTTATCCATTGCCTCTGGCTCCTGTGGGTTTCTGCCTTTAGACGGCAAGCGTGTGTGGCTGTCCACCCGGCTTACCAGACGAGGCGCGACGCATACCAGCGTGCTGATACATCGTAGGATGCCAGTTCGGCTTGCGCAGCATCAAGCCCGGAGCCCGACAATCCGCTCCCCAGAATACCATCGCCAATGAAAAGTGCATCAATACCAATGCGTTCAGCACCCGCAAGATCGGTTTCCGGGCCATCACCAATCGCCAGAATCGAGCCGCGCTCACCATCCCACTTGGCTGCGCGAAGGGATTGATAAGCAAGCTCATAGATCGGTTTGTGGGGCTTCCCGGCGATAATGCTTTTACCGCTCAGTTCACGGTACAATCGCGCCAACGCTCCCGCACACCAGACCAGTTCGTCGCCGACCTGCACAACAATATCCGGATTGGCGCAAATCAGCGGCAGTTGTCGCTTGGCAAATGTGGTCAGCAAGTCCCGATAGTCGTCCGGTTCCGTGCCAAGGTGGTGGACAAGCCCGGTGCAGGAGATGGCTTTCGCATTTTCAGCATCGGAAAACTCCAGATCCAGCCCGTCGTAAAGAAGATCATCACCGCCCTGTGGGCCAATCTTGAAAAACGGGCCCGGCGCGGCATCGGCCAAGGCAGATCGGGTGGCATCCCCGGACGTAACAATGGCGTCCCAGGCGTCGTCTGGCGCGCCCATCAGCGAGAGATGGCGGGCAACATCATGGGCTGGTCGCGGTGAATTGGAGACAAGGATAACCGGCTTGCCCTGTCGCCGCACATTCTGAAGTGCCGGGATAGCGTCAGGCAATATGGCATGCCCGTCCCTGATCACGCCCCAGACATCACAAAAAATGCCGGAATAACGGTCGAGAATTCTGCTGATATGTGAGGCGGACTTCATGGCGACTGCCTAGCGAAATACACCAGCGATGCAAGTAGCGATCAGGCCGAACGGCGGATCGGCTGCGGCACCGTTTCATCAAGTATTTCATCGCGAACCGGGCGTGGCTCGCCGAACAAATGGCCTTGTGCAAACCCGATATCAATATCGAGCAGCTCAACAACCGTCTGTTCTTGTTCAATTTTATCAGCGATCAGATCCATGCCGAACTTCGCAAACAGGCTGGGAATATCCTCAGCCAGCAAGGCACCCGCTTCCAGACCGGCGATCGGTTCTTCATTGCGAATGGCCGAAACCAGTCTTTGACCCTCGACTTTTGCAAATCGTACACCGGCACGCTGCATATCGGAAAAATTGCTGTTGAGATCCGTCATCTGATCGACAGAAAAGCGGAACCCGAAATCGGCCAGACGTCCCATATTGCGCGCCGCCCCGGGCGTTCGGCTTTCAAACGCGGCCTGCGAAACCTCGAAGATCAACGAACTCGCAAGATCGGAATTGCGGCGCATATAGTCGAGAAAATTCGGGAAGAATTCTTCATCCGCCAGCGACCGGAGCGAGACATTGCAGAATATGCCGATACGGCGATCCGATTGCGTCAAACGGCGGACGATCTGGACGCAGCGGAAGAGCAGCAAATTGTCCACTTCAGCCATCAATCCCGCATTCTCGGCGGCGCGAATGAAGGCAGCGGGCGCGATGACATTGTTGGCGCGATCGCGCAGGCGTGAAAAACTCTCGTAAAAATACGTCTTGCGCTGAGGCAAGGAGACGATGGGCTGGAGATAGAGGTCGACCCGGTTGGCGGCGAGCGCGTCACGCACAATGTCAATGTCCACTGAAGCGCTACTATCGGTGGCTATCGGGGCTTTGAGGCTGGTTTCGCCGGCACCCATTCGCTTCACCAGATCTTCCAGCACCCGGACTTCATTGGTCAGCGTCTCCTCCCTGTGGGAGGCTTCCGCACGGATTGTTTCGGCAATGGTATCCAGTCTGGACTGAGCCTCGCCAATCTCCTCGGCAAGATCCAGATTTGAAGCTTTCAGGGCCTCGATTTCCT
>BQJI01000171.1 GCA_021604625.1 Hyphobacterium sp.
GCTGGATGAACCGCAGGGCAATGCCTCCACATACGGATATGCAACCGCCGGGTGGACGGCAGCCCCCGCAGCGGGCGAAATCATTACGCGCATCGCCTCGATTCTCGGGGTCGAGCAGGAGCATGATCCGTTGACCCGGTCGGCATTGGTACGCGCCGCCTTGACGCCAGACCCTGAACCTGTGGTGAGACCGAACGAGTGAAGCTTTCCGAATTGATATCGCCGGCCAGCCTGACCGGGCCCGACATCGAAATCATCGGGTTGACCCTCGACAGCCGGGCAGTCCAGCCCGGTTTTCTCTTTGCGGCATTGCCGGGACTGACCGTGCATGGTCGCGATTTCATTCCCCAGGCCATTGAGTCCGGTGCCGCCGCCATACTGACAGAACCGGGTGTCGATACGGGCTCTGTTCCGGCGCTCACCGATCCGGATCCGGCAGCGCGTTTTGCCGCGATTGCCGCGCGTTTCTATCCGCGTCAGCCCGCGACAATTGCGGCCGTCACCGGGACAAATGGCAAAAGCTCGACCGTTGATTTCCTGCGTCAGATCTGGCGCGGCGCGGGCCTTGATGGTGCGAGCCTGGGTACGCTGGGCGTAGCGCGCGGCGATAGCTGGGTTGAAACCGGATATACGACGCCGGATGCGGCCGCCGTTCACAAGGCGCTGGATGATCTGGCCGCCGACGGTTGCAGCCATCTGGCCATGGAAGCCTCCAGTCACGGCTTGAAGCAAAAGCGCATGGACGGCGTGCGGGTCACGCTCACCGGCTTTACCAATCTGACGCAGGATCATCTCGATTATCATCCCGATTTTGCCGATTATTTTGCCAGCAAAATGAAACTTTTCCTGGAGCTCGCCGCGCCGGGGTCTCCGGCCGTCATCAATGTGGATTCCGATTGGGGCGAGCAGGTTGTCGAGAAATGCGAAGCCCGGGACCTGAAAGTGATTCAGGTCGGGTGGCGGGGCCGTGACTGGCGGATTCGGGAGATTATACCCAAGGCTGCCAGTCAGCTTCTCAATCTTGAAGTGGATGGCAAAACCCGGCGGATTGAATTGCCATTGGTGGGCGAATTTCAGGTTGCCAACGCCATCGGTGCCGCCGCGCTGGCGGCAAATTCAGGCGTCGGGAAAGACGCAGCTATTGTAGCTATGGGTAAATTGAAAGGCGTGCCGGGCCGGTTGGAATTGGCCGCTCATACACCGGACGGCTCACCGGTTCTGGTAGATTATGCGCATACGCCGGATGGGCTCGACAAATTGATCCGGGCCGCCCGGCCACACACACGCGGAAAAATATTCATTGTCTTCGGGTGCGGCGGGGATCGCGACCCGACGAAACGCAAACCCATGGGCGAGATTGCGACCCGCCTAGCAGATCATGTCATCGTGACCGACGATAACCCCCGCTCGGAAGATCCGGGCGTCATTCGCGCGAAAATTCTTGAGGGCGCGGTGGGCGCCGAGGAAATCGCCGATCGGGCGCACGCTATTCGCGCCGCCCTGCAGCAAATGAAAGCCGGTGATACGCTGCTGCTCGCCGGCAAGGGGCATGAAACCGGCCAGAAAATCGGAACGGTCATTCATCCCTTCGATGATCGGGAAGAAGCCCGCAATGCGGTCGCAGAACTGGGAGGCGGAAGATGACAGATCCGCTCTGGACTTCGGGTGAAGCGGCAGCGGCAACTTCAGGTGCGCTGGACGATCAGACAGACTGGTCTGCAACCGGTGTGTCGATTGATACGCGAAGCCTGAAACCCGGCGACTTGTTTGTCGCCTTACAGGACCAGCGCGACGGCCATGAATTTGTACCGGACGCCATGGCACGCGGTGCCGCTGCGGCTCTGGTATCCCGCGCCGATTGCGGTCCGGGCAACAAGCTGGTCGTTGACGATACGCTTGACGGTTTGCGAAGTCTGGCCCGCGCCGCGCGGGATCGTTCGGACGCAATCCGCGTTGCAGTCACCGGCAGTGTCGGAAAAACCAGCGTCAAAGAAGCGTTGGCGGCCGTTTTTCGCAGCGTGGGATCGGCGCATGCATCGCAAAAATCCTATAATAATCATTGGGGTGTGCCGCTCACACTGTCGTTGATGCCAAAATCCGTCGATCGCGCTGTTTTCGAAATGGGTATGAACCATGCCGGTGAAATCCGTGAGTTATCCATGCTCGTCAGGCCGCATGTGGCGTTGATCACAAAGATTGCCCCGGCGCATCTCGAGAATCTAGGATCAATGGAGGCAATCTCTGACGCCAAATCGGAAATTTTCGAGGGCCTGCATCCGGACGGCGTTACTGTATTCCCTGCCGATGACGAGTTTGCTGCGCGGATGATGGCCTGCGCCGGCAGCAGTGCGGCAGCATTCATGCTGGAATTTGGCCGCGCCGAAAACGCCGCTATTCGTATCATCGATTATGAAACCGGCCCGGCGGGCGGCAAGGGCCGCATCAATGTTCTGGGTAAGGATATCAGTTTTTCCATCGCGGCTCCCGGGGCGCACTGGGCCTGGAATGCGGCGGCGATATTTGCGACGGCCATTGCCGCTGGCATTGATGCCGAAGCGACGGCCGATGCGTTGGCGAATTTGCAAGCGGGCGCCGGGCGGGGCGCAATGCTTCAACGTCAGGTCGGCAGCGGCACATTCACCCTTGTCGACGACAGCTACAATGCCAATCCGGCCTCCATGGCATCCGGCCTGTCAATTCTCGGTGCCACAGAGCCAGCAGGCGGTCGCCGAATTGCCGTTCTCGGAGAGATGCTTGAACTGGGTCCGGACTCGGCCGCGCTGCACCGGTCGTTGATGGACCCGTTGGAAGCGGCGCGTACCGATGCCGTCTTCCTCGCCGGGCAAGGCACAATTCCGCTAAGGGATGAGTTGCCATTGGGCCGTCTGGCCGCCTATGCCGACACGGCAGATGAACTACTAGACCTTGTCGCCGACTACATTGCGCCGGGCGATGTCGTGTTTGTGAAAGGATCAAATGCATCGGGTGTTCACAGAATCGCCCGAATGCTCGCCGAAGACGATCTCGGTGCTCGGGGACAGGGATAATCTACCATGTTGGAATGGCTGCTGCTACCATATGCTGAAGACATTACTATCTTCAATCTATTGAATTATATTACTTTCCGTACGGGCGGCGCGCTGATGACGGCGCTCGTGATTGCGATTTTCGGTGGCGCTCCATTTATTCGCTGGCTGAAAAAGAAACAGCGCGACGGACAGCCCATCCGTGAGGATGGTCCCGAACGTCATATCGTCGAAAAAGCCGGCACGCCCACAATGGGCGGCTTCCTCATTCTGGTTGGCATTGTGGTCGGTACCCTGCTTTGGGGCGATCTCACCAATTCCTATCTCTGGGTCGTGATGTTCGTCACGGTCGGCTATGGGGCGATTGGTTTCATCGATGATTATCGCAAGGTGACGCAGCGTTCGACCGCGGGGTTGTCGAGCCGGGCGAAGCTGGTGCTTCAATTCATTATTGGTGGTCTGGCTGTCTGGTGGATGACGCATCTTCTCGGGCAATCGCCGGGAACGCCGGACGGGTATGCCACGTCGATCGCAGTACCGTTTTTCAAAGACCTTCTCATCCCGCTTGGCTTCGGTTTGTTTCTTGTGTTCGGGACATTGGTCATCGCTTTCTCGTCCAACGCGGTCAATCTGACCGATGGGCTGGACGGGCTGGCGATTGTGCCGGTGATGATTGCGGCGGCCAGTTTCGGTTTTATTGCCTACATCGTCGGCAACTCGATTTTCGCTGAATATCTGCAATTGAATTTTACACCCGGCACGGGCGAGCTTGCCGTTTATTGCGGCGCGCTACTCGGCGCTTCGCTCGGCTTCCTCTGGTATAATGCTCCGCCCGCCATGGTGTTTATGGGCGATACCGGGTCGCTGTCGCTGGGCGGAGCATTGGGCACAATTGCCGTGGCGGTCAAACATGAAGCCGTGCTCGCCATCATTGGCGGATTGTTTGTGCTGGAAGCCGTTTCAGTGATGGTTCAGGTCGCCAGTTTCAAACTGTTCGGCAAGCGGGTTTTCAAAATGGCGCCCATCCATCACCATTTTGAAAAGCTCGGCTGGCAAGAGCCGACCATTGTCGTGCGCTTCTGGATTATCGCGGTTATTCTGGCGCTCATCGGTCTTTCCACCCTCAAGCTCCGCTAGGAACGCATGATCCCTGTCCCCGGATATGAAGATCAGGCCGTCGCCGTCTTTGGTCTGGGACGAACGGGGATCACGGCTGTGCGAGCGCTTATGGCTGGCGGTGCCGAAGTGCTGGCCTGGGACGACAATTCTGAAACACGGCAGAAGGCCCGCGCTGCGAAAATCCCGTTGGTCGATCTGGATCGTGCGGATTGGTCAAACATTCGCGCACTGATTTTATCGCCGGGCGTGCCACTGACCCATCCCGACCCGCATCGGCTCGTCAAAAAAGCGCAGGACCACGCCGTGCCGGTGATTGGCGATATGGAATTGCTGGCGAAGGCATTGGCCCAATTGCCGCCGGACAGACGCCCGCTCGTCATTGGAATCACCGGCACAAACGGCAAATCCACAACGACGGCATTGATTGGCCATATTCTGAAAAAAGCCGGTCGTGATGTTCGCATTGGCGGCAATATCGGTGATGCCGTTCTGGGTCTGGAACCGCCGCGCGCGCAGACCATTTTTGTGCTCGAACTCTCCTCCTATCAGCTCGACCTTGTGCATTCTCTGCGCTGTGATGTGGCGATCTGGCTAAACCTCGCCGAGGACCACCTGGATCGCCACGGCGATCTGGTCGGATACAGAGCGGCAAAATTTCGTGTTTTCAATAACCAGACGTCTGATGATCTGGCGATTGTAGGTGTCGATGATGAACCATCATCGACGGTGATGAGCCGGTTGAAATCGGTCAGCACCTGTCCCGTCATACCGATCGCATCGGGACGGGCGCTCAGCAATGGTATTTATG
>BQJI01000172.1 GCA_021604625.1 Hyphobacterium sp.
TGGCGTCCGCGTTTTCGTTCTGAAGCTGAATCCAGACAAATTCGAACCCGTTCGATCCGGCGTCTGCCTCGGGCAGTGCGTCAAGTCCGGCTGCAACGGCCCCGCCTTCTCCATCAAGCGCAAAAACCGCAACGGGCGGGATAAGGGAGGTGTCAATCATCGCGTAAATCTGATCTGCGTCGCGTAACACTATGGTTAACGATGCGGATTCAGGCGAAGGTCGCAACAACGCGTCGCGGAGATGAGGTTTTTGATGGTCGCGCGAACAATGAAAAGAAGAGTCTGGGCGAGTCTCTATACGGGTTCGCGAAAATTCACGTTGGGTCACACAATTGTGGCCAGCATCATTCTCGCTTCACTTGTATTACTGGCAATTCAAACAGAACCCGATATTCCAGCTGAACTGCGACAGCGACTGAATGTTCTGGATGCCTTGATTCCGGTGTTTTTTGCCCTGGAATTCTGCCTGCGTTTCTGGGCCGCAGGCTCCGACCGGCGATTTGTTGGCGTCGTGGGAAGACGGCGTTATCTCTTTCGCTGGGTGACGGTTTTCGATTTTCTGGCATTTGCACCGGAAATCATAATGTTAATAGCTTTCCCGGGGTTGTGGGCTGGCGCACGATGGGTGCGCCTGTTCAGGCTATTCCGCCTCTTGAAACTTTTCGCCATGTTCCCCGCTTTTCGCGAAATCGGACTGGCGGTGAGGGATGCCGGACGCCAACTGGCGGCCACTTTGGCCATGGCGGCCATCTTGTTGTTTTCTGCTGCGGTGTTGCTCTATGTCGTCGAGGCCGACGCCCAGCCGGAGGCCTTTGGTTCGGTACCACGTGCCCTCTGGTGGGCAGTCGCAACCCTGACAACCGTCGGGTACGGTGATGTCTACCCGATCACCGGCACCGGCAAGGTATTGGCTGGTTTTGTCGCAATACTCGGTGTCGGGCTTGTCGCATTGCCGGCCGGTATACTGGCATCGAGTTTTGCTGATCGATTGCGAAGAAAAAAATAGCCGGGTTCAGATGCGACCGCATACCACGCTCGCCAATATTGCTCTTGCGCACTAAACCCGTTTGCGATGTTTCAAACCCTTGCCTCATTCGCCCGCCTGATGCGGGCCGGTTTTACGCTGGCGCGATACGACGCCATCTTTCCGCGTGAGTATCAGGATAAATTTCCGCCTGCCGTGAAAGCGATTGCCGCGTTCTCCAGAGTATTCTCGCGACGCGAAAAAGCCGACAATCCTGGCGAACGACTGGCGCGTGCGCTGGAGAAGCTTGGCCCGTCCTATGTCAAGTTTGGTCAGGTGCTGGCAACCCGCGCCGATGTTGTTGGAGAACGGTTCGCACGAGGCCTGTCGCGCCTGCAGGATAAAATGCCGCCTTTCGCCCAGGACATTGCGATCGCGACGCTTGAAAAAGAGCTGGATGGAAAAGTTTCGGACTTTTTCACCGAATTCGGCAAGCCGCTGAATGCCGCTTCAGTGGCGCAAGTGCATCATGCGATCACAAATGATGGCGCCGCGGTCGCTGTGAAAATTTTACGCCCGGGAGTCGAGCGTCGCCTGGCGAAAGACATTCGCGCCATGCAGCTCGGCGCGCAACTGGTTCAAAAACTCATTCCTGACACCCGGCGACTGGAACCCGTCAAATTTGTCGACACCGTCGCCCGCGCAACCGAGCTTGAAACCGATTTACGACTGGAAGCTGCCGCCGCCTCGGAATTGTCAGAAGCCGCGACTCTGGCTGAGAATTTTCGAATTCCGGAAGTTGACTGGAGCCGGTCAGCAAAACGGGTCCTCACGACAAGTTGGATACAAGGCATCCCCCTGACCGATGTTGATGCGCTTGATGCGGCCGGTATCGACCGCGAGGAATTGGCGAATACTCTGACCCGCGCATTTCTGACTTGTGCCATGGAGGCCGGCGTCTTCCATGCCGACATGCATGCGGGAAACCTGTTTGCAGATCAGGACGGCCAACTCTGGGCCGTTGATTTCGGTATAATGGGTCGCATCGGACGAAAAGAACGCCGCTTTCTGGCCCAGATACTCCATGGCTTCCTGACACGTGACTATACCGCCGCCGCCGAAGCTCACTTTAACGCCGGATATGTACCGGCTCGCCACCGGATTGAAGATTTTGCATCAGCTTTGCGGGCCGTCGGCGAGCCGATTTTCGGCAAGAGCGCCGACCAGGTGCCCATGAGCCGTGTCTTGCTGCAATTGTTCGAGATTACCGATCTTTTCGACATGCACATGCGACCGGAACTCATCCTGCTGCAAAAGACCATGGTGCAATCGGAAGGCGTCGCCCGCATTCTCAACCCGCAACACGACATGTGGGCCGCATCCGCGCCGGTTGTGGAAAAATGGATGAAGCGCGAACTCGGGCCGGAGGGCATTGTGACCGACTTCATCGAAGATCTCGGACGTTTGCGTGACAGCGCCCGCAAACTTCCGGATGCAATCGAGGACTGGGCCGAAGCGGGTGCGCGCCTGCGGGCCGGAGAGGTAAAGCTGGACAATGCCAGCCTTGACCGATTGGCAGGGCTTCAACGCGAAGGCCGGGTCTGGCGCTGGCTGGGTTACGCACTTTTTGCTGCCGCCGCAGGCGCTGCGGGCGCATCCATTACAGGCTTTCTGTAGCATGCGAGCGCTGCTGCGCTTTGAAGCAGGGATGACATGATGCACACCTTGTCAGGTCGGCCGAAACGATAACGCGCTTTGCTCTCCCCTCGCGCGCGTATTCGAGCTAGGATAGGACAAACGGAGGCCGTAATGGCGGAGAAATCGATACTCCTGATTATCGGAGGCGGAATTGCCGCCTACAAATCACTTGAGCTGATCCGGGAATTGTCGCGACGACAGGTCGGTACGCGCTGCATCCTCACCCGTGCCGGAGCACAGTTCGTAACACCGTTGAGCCTCGCTTCGCTGTCCGGTCAGAAAGTCCATACCGACCTGTTTTCCCTGACCGACGAAACCGAAATGGGCCATATCGAACTGTCCCGCTCAGCCGATCTTGTCGTGGTCGCACCTGCAACAGCCGACCTGATGGGCAAATGCGCCAATGGCCTGGCAAATGATCTTGCATCAACAACTTTACTGGCCACGGACAAAACCGTTTTGATGGCACCGGCGATGAATGTCCGCATGTGGCAACACGCCGCCGTTCAGCGCAATTTCGCGACCCTGAAAGCCGATGGCGTAGAGTTCGTTGGCCCCGATGACGGCGAAATGGCCTGCGGCGAATTCGGGCCGGGACGAATGGCGGAACCAACCGCTATCGCTAGTGCAATCGAAGGGCTTCTCTCCCGAGCATCGGCATGAATCGGCTCGAAGGGCTTTCAATCATTATCACAGCGGGCCCGACCGTGGAGGCCATAGATCCGGTTCGGTTTCTATCCAACCGCTCCAGTGGCAAGCAGGGCTATCTCATCGCGGAAGTTCTGGCGGAGCATGGTGCCGATGTCAGATTGATTTCTGGCCCGACCTGCCTGCCGTGCCCGAACGATGTCTCCCGCATCGACGTCGAAAGCGCGCGCGACATGTTGGCAGCTGTAGAATCTGAATTACCCGCATCCGTCTTTATAGCCGTCGCGGCAGTTTCCGATTGGAGACCAGCTGAATTCTACGAATTAAAGGCCGAAAAAGCAGCCTTGTCGTCAACGCTGGAACTTGTCGAGAATCCTGACATTCTGAAAGCCGTGTCCCAACACACAGAGAAGCGCCCGGATCTGGTGATTGGTTTTGCAGCCGAAACGCATGACTTGCTGGAGCGGGCGCGCGCAAAACGATTGCGCAAGGGGTGCGACTGGATCATCGCCAACAATGTATCGGGCGATGTAATGGGCGGTGACGAGAATGCGGCCGTGCTGATCACGTCCGACCGCGAAGTTGAATGGGCGCGCGCGACGAAACGCGAGATCGCCGTGAAATTGGCCAACGCCATAGACGCGACACGGGCCACCCACTAGACCAAACAACAAGACAGGGAGGCATTATGCCCGTCATCGTTCAGGTTTCTCCGTTAGCACATTTCGCCGGACTGGAATTGCCGAAATACCAGACGACCGCCAGCGCCGGACTCGATCTGCCCGCCGCCGTTCCGGAAGGTGAACCGGTAATTATCCCGCCTGGCGAGTGGCGATTGATACCGACGGGGTTGGCGATGGCCTTACCGGACGGGTACGAGGCCCAGATTCGGCCCCGATCGGGTTTGGCCGCAAAATTCGGAATCTCATGTGTGAATACGCCCGGAACGATTGATGCGGACTATCGCGGGGAAATGCGCGTCAATCTGATCAATCACGGCCAACAGGATTTCATCGTCAAACGCGGCGAGCGGATTGCCCAGATGATTGTTGCACCGGTGACTCATATTGAATGGGCACCGGTCAGGGACCTGAACGAAACCGGCCGTGGCAGTGGCGGTTTTGGTTCGACCGGGGTCTGATCCCGTTTTTGTGATCGGTGAATCGCTGGCATGTGACGAGAGACGGCTTACATACGCCACAGCAATTTAATGGGAGACGACAATGACCAATACGCCAGGACGCGGGAAAGTATTTTCCTCATTTGTAGAAACGATCGGCGATACACCGCTAGTCGAGTTGGGGCGCTTGGCGAAGAAACATGGTGCCAAAGGCCGCGTTCTGGCCAAGCTTGAATTCTTCAATCCGCTCGCCAGCGTCAAGGATCGCATCGGGTTTGCGATGATCGAAGCGCTTGAGGCGGACGGTAAAATCGGGCCCGAAACTGTTCTCGTCGAGCCCACGTCCGGCAATACCGGCGTCGGTCTGGCTTTCGTGGCCGCTGCAAAAGGTTATCGCCTGAAGCTGATCATGCCGGAATCCATGTCGATAGAACGCCGCAAAATGCTGGCCTTCCTCGGCGCGGAACTTGAACTGACTCCCGCCGCCAAGGGCATGGGCGGTG
>BQJI01000173.1 GCA_021604625.1 Hyphobacterium sp.
CATTCCGCCATCCGCCCCGCGGGGAAAATCACCACACAGCGATCCGATTTGAACGCTTCCAAGGCAGACCGAAGTGTCTCACGCGCATTCTCGCGGCTGCGGAAATTCTGTCGCCATTCCACCGGAATGATCAGGTCAGACAGGCCCGGACTAACTCGCAGCGCATCCCTATTGGCGAAAAAGCACACATCAGGACGCCGCGCCCGCAACGCGTCCCAGACCGCCACGCCATCCGCAATGCCGCCGGGATGATTGCCGATCACAACGCAGCCGCCTGTCGCCGGCACCGCATCCAGATTCTCGATCTCCGGCTTCAGATAGAGATAATCGCTGACCCAGCGAAGCGTCTCTTCGCTGGAAGTTTCCGCCACGGCATCTGCGATAGCCACGGCCTTGCGATAGCCCAGCAGCGGATAGGCGATGCTCCGGATCAGACCCCAGAGTCGCGGACGTGTGATCAGGCGCGGCGCACGCTCCTCGATCAGGCGGTCCACCACATGCCGGCTCATGTCTTCGCCCGGCGGATCATAGGCATACTCCATACCGCATTGATCACATCACCCGCAAAAGGCGCAAGCCGGATCGGCATTAACCGCTTGGTAGGACTTGGCCTTCGCCTTGCGAGGGAATGTTCCAACGTTAACACACTGTACACGATTGGGACGATCATGGCCGTTATCGAAACCGAATTTGCGCCCGGCCTGCTGCAGCGCGTCTCGGCCCCGTTCCGGAAAATGCAACGCACATCGCTATGGCGCAAAGGGCCGCTTGACCGCGCACTTGAAGATTTTCTGACATCGGTCACCCAGCCCGGCGACAAGGTTTTACAACTCGGATCGGATGACGGTGTCGCCGCGGCGTTTCTGGATCGCGGCGCCTTTCTTCATCTCGTCGCACCGGCACAATCGGCTGACGCTGTGGAATCCATTTGCCAGCTGCGTGGCTGCAGCCCGGCGCGTATGCGCCTGTTTGAAACCATGGGCGGGTCGGCAATGGCAGGCACGGTTGATGCGGTCTGGCTGAGCAAGACACCCTCCCTGCCGGTTCTGGCTGCCCATTTCCGCCATGCTGAAACGCGCCTGAAGCCCGGTGGCAAACTCTTCCTGGGTGCCATCACCAGCGAACACACACGGCAATTCTACAAACAGCTGCGGAATTCCGCCGACTGGCAACCGGACGAACTGATTGCCGGCGAAGTCGCTGTGTTTCGCCGTCACTGACCCTGCAGCGGGCAGTACGCTGCAAATATTACTTCTATAATACGATATTTCGAGTATATTCGAAATATGAAATCACTGGACGCAAGCACGGCCTTCTCGGCGCTTGGCCATCCTGCACGGCTGGCCTTGTTCCAGACTCTCGCCAAAGCACGCCCCGACACCATTCGCGCGGGCGCATTGGCACAGGCATTGAAAATTCCTCCGTCCACGCTGACCTCACATCTTCAGGTGCTGGAGCGGAGCGGGCTGATCCGGTCAGCGCGGCAATCACGCACTATTTTGTATTCGGTTGAAGCCGAAACAGCGCGCTCACTCGTGGATTTTCTCGTGGAGGATTGCTGTCAGGGCAATCCCGAACTTTGCGGTATCTCGCTATCACCCGAAACGTCAGAATCAACCGCTTTGTGAATTTGCCCGGGTCAAGATTAAGCACGGCGGTCCTTCGCGACGAAGGCCGCAGGATTGGTGAAACATGACTGACACATCCGCCCGGACATCCGGCACTATTGGCAAGTTCGAGGGCTGGCTTTCACTCTGGATCGCACTCGCGATCGTCGCAGGCCTTGTCCTTGGGGCCTTTATCCCGGGCCTGTTTGAGTATTTGAGTCGGCTTCAGATCGCGTCCGTTAATCTGGCCGTTGCGGTCCTGATCTGGGTGATGATTTTCCCGATGATGGTCAATATCGACCTGCGCAGCCTCGCGTGGATCGGGGATCGCCCCAAGGGCTTGCTCATTACCATTGTCGTTAACTGGGTCATCAAACCATTCACGATGGCGGCGCTGGCCATCCTGTTTTTTCGCTATCTGTTTTCGCCCTTTATCGAAGCGGCGGACGCCGAACAATTTATCGCCGGGCTGATTATTCTGGGCGCAGCCCCCTGCACCGCCATGGTTTTTGTCTGGTCGCGCCTGACCGGCGGTGATGCCGAATACACGCTCGTTCAGGTCACGGTGAATGATCTCATCATGATCGTGGCGTTCGCGCCGATTGTCGGTTTCCTGCTCGGTGTCACCGATCTTTTTGTGCCATGGGAAACGCTGATCCTGTCGGCGGGCCTGTTCGTCGCTGCGCCCCTATGCGCCGGACTGCTGGTCCGCAGTCTTTTGTTGACGGGGGCGGAGGGGACAGGTCGCTTTCAGCGCTTTTCCGACCGGATAAAACCCGCCTCCGCCATAGGATTGCTGGCGACGGTCGTCTTGCTGTTCGGCTTTCAGGGCGGTGTCATTCTGGAACAACCGCTGGTCATCGCAATGATTGCGGCACCCTTGCTGATCCAGACCTACAGCATGTTTTTCGTTGCCTATGGCGCGGCCTGGCTGTTGAAGTCGCCGCACTCTGTGGCGGCGCCCTGCGCTCTGATCAGCACGTCGAATTTCTTCGAGCTCGCCGTTGCCGTTGCCATTGGCCTGTTCGGACTGAATTCCGGCGCAGCACTGGCGACGGTCGTCGGCGTACTGGTGGAAGTGCCGGTCATGCTGTCATTGGTCGCCTTCGCCAACCGCACACGATCCGCATTCAATCGCGCCTGAATTTTCCCTAATAGGGCTGGTTCGGGTCGCGCCGTCTCTGTCCCGGCGCTTCGGTGCGTTGCGGCCGTATATTACGCGGCCGCTCTTCTCGTGTGCGCTCCCGATTGCCAACCGTCGCTTCACGACATTCCTCGCTGGGTCGGCCAACAGGAATACGGGTCGGGGTGAAACGCGACGCGCGCAGCTGCGCAGCGGTAAATTCTTCCTCGGTCGCGCTGTCCTGGATCGCCGTCAGCACATCTGAATCCATACGGGTCAGGCCGAGTGAGATCTCGCGCACATTATTGGTGTAAAGCATCGCCCAGTAGACCGCTTCTGCCGAATTGCCCTGCGCATGATAATGCTCGGCCAGAGCCGCCTGCGATGCACCCCATCCTGCTTCGCCAGACGTTGTCAGATAGGCTTCCCCTGACCCGCGCAGGGCATCAGCATCGTCGCCGCCAAGCGCCGCCAGTGTCAGCGCCGTTGCGCCGGCATGATACCAGGCCACCTCATATCCGCCGCCGAATTCTGCGGCGCATACAAAATAACCGTGCGCAGCTTCAATATTGCCAGCATCCAGCGCTTGCAGGCCGCGCCCATAGGCCGCATCGCCGCCCGCACCGCCGCGAAAGGCGGGGGCCCGGTTATTGGTTGAACCACAGGCCGAAAGGACCAGAGCGAAGGCGAGGACGGAAATGGAATATCTCATTTCAGCATCATCGCGCAGCAATCAGGGTTTACGCAAGAAAAACGTTCGGCTGCCGGTGCTGACCGATTGCCGGTCGTCGGGGGAGACGAACCTTGGAAAAGGTTCAGGAAAGGGTTCAGGGATCATCAAGCCCTTTCCTTACACACCGGAACCGGTCAGCCCCCTTGTAACGCGCCTGCCTCTCACTCTCCGTCGCAAACTTGCGATTTGACGCTGCGAATAAGATCAAGTCTAAGGAGGCCATGCCACACGATCACGGACATAGCGAAACCGGACCGGGCCGTCTTGACCCCGGCGAAGCCAGCCGCATTACCGGACGGGCAACCACGTTGTCTGTCACAGTTGCGCTGATTCTGGTGGTCACGAAATTTGCCGCCTGGATGGCGTCTGGTTCGGTCGCGCTACTGGCCTCGCTCGCCGATTCATCGCTCGATCTTGTCGCCTCCATCGTCACCTTCATCGCGGTGCGCTATGCGGCCTCTCCGGCCGACCACGAACACCGCTTTGGTCACGGCAAGGCAGAAGCCTTTGCCAGCCTGTTGCAAGCCATGTTCATTGCCCTGTCGGCAGGTCTGTTGCTGCGCGAAGCCTGGCAGCATTATGTCGAACCGCGCCCGGTTTTGAATGGCGATTGGGCGATTGGCGTGATGGTCTTGTCAATTATCCTGACTTTCGGTCTCGTCTGGGTTCAGACCCGCGCCGTCAAGCAAACCGGCTCCGTCGCCGTGGCCGGTGACCGCGCGCATTACGTCGCTGATCTGGCCGCGAATTTTGCCGTCATCGCCGGGATTGCCGCCGCAACTTTCATGGCTTTGCCGGTGGCCGATCCGATCGTCGGCGCTGGCGTTGCGATCTGGTTGTTCTGGTCGGCCTGGCAGGTTGTACGCGGCGCGCTGGATCATTTGCTCGATCGGGAATTACCCGATGAAGAACGCTTGAAAATCATCCAGATCGCCGAGGCCGATGAGCGCGTCATTGATGTCCATCAGGTGCGCACGCGCGCCGCCGGACCGCTCATTCATATTCAATTGCATATGGATCTGGACCCGAAACTGACACTGGAAGCGGCGCATGAAATCGTTGTCGCCGCTGAAAAGCGCCTGATCGCGAAATACCCGGCTGCCGATATCCTGATCCATCCCGATCCGCACGGAAAAGCCGAGCCACACGGCCTCGCCTTCTTTCACGCCGAAAAAGATGCGAATACAGCGCAAGAGACTTAAACGCCGCACAAAATCACAATAGCGTCCGCCCATGCGACTTCTGCACCAATGGCCCCTTGATCCCGGATCCCGCGCTGCGCGCTTTGCGCTGGCGGAAAAAGGACTGGATTTTGACCTCGCGGAAGAACGCCCCTGGCTGCGCGCCGAACCGCTTTTCCGGCTCAATCCGGCCGGCAGCCTGCCAGTCCTGCAGGATAATGGCGCAGCCATCGCCGAAACCCGCCCGGTGCTGGAATATCTCGAAGACGCCTATCCCGGTC
>BQJI01000174.1 GCA_021604625.1 Hyphobacterium sp.
GCCGGAAAAAGGCAAGGCCAATGCTGCGCTCGTAAAATTGCTCGCCAAACGGCTCGGTCTTGGTAAAACCCGCCTGAATGTGACAAAGGGGAAAACCAGCCGGGTCAAGACGGTGGAGATCGAGTGCGATCCCGACGAGATTGAACCGTTGACCCGGCTGGTTTTCCCCTTTGTCACATTCAGGCGGGTTTTACCAAGACCGAGCCGTTTGGCGAGCAATTTTACGAGCGCAGCATTGGCCTTGCCTTTTTCCGGCACGGCCCGGACGCGGGCTTTCAGCACTGCCCCACCTTCGGCATCAATAGCTTCGCCGACAAGCGCATCAAGACTGGCGTTCGGCGTGAGATGCACAGTCAGGGCAAAGCCGGACGCGGTCGGCCGCGCAAATTTCAAAGTGCGATCATGATCCGCGGCAATAGCCAGCCCTGGATGAACTGGACCAGCAAAATGGCCACCAGGGGTGAGAAATCCAGCCCGCCGAGAGGTGGCAGGATAGAGCGGATCGGGCGCAGGACCGGCTCGGTCAGCATTGATGTCATGCGCCAGAGCGACCCGACCACCGGATTGTACGGATTGACAATCTTGAAACTGATCAACCAGCTCAGAATGATCGAACCGATCAGCAGGATCATGAAAATCCCGAGCACGGGATTGATGAAATATATGATCAGGGCATCAACAAAGGACGTGTTCAAGATTGTGTCTCCGATTGGACGTTTGTTTCGCTCTAGCCCCTATCCGGGGTGGGTCGCAAGCCATTGCGGGACTCATCAGCATCTGCCACCCGGCCCTTCGGGCAAATTCTTGACGCCGCACGGGCCCGGCCCTAATCATCCGCAACACCAAAGTGATGCGGGGCCATAGCTCAGTTGGGAGAGCGCGTCGTTCGCAATGACGAGGTCGGCGGTTCAATTCCGCCTGGCTCCACCATTTTCCATTTCCTGCCGCTCCGCCCGGCGCGTTAGAACCGTCGGCCAATACCAAGGCCGGCAAAATATTGCATGTCGTCACCGCGCAGGCTCACGATCGGGCTGTCGGCATAATCCCCTTGCAACCGGCTCGCGCCAAAAATGCCGGTGACCGACCAGGCATCTGTGACTTGCTGGTCGAGAAAAAGCGTGACGCCGATATCCTGAATGCCGCTTTCGGCGGTGTAGACGGGCAAACCGCTTGCCGCGGCAGCGGCCGCATCGACTGAAAACAGGCGATCCGCATAATCGTCCGGGCTGCCGGAAACGGACAGATTTGCGATAAACAGCGTTGTCCGTGAAAGGGGCGTTGCATAAGCCACTGACCCCGACCAGAACGCCCCGCCATATTCTCCCGTCAGATCTGTACCGACGCGGCCGCTGAAATAGACGCGGTCAAAATCGTTGAACAGGCCCTGTCCCGCGAGATAACGGACAAAACCCCCGGCGACGATCCCGCTATCGGCTTCAGGCAGAAGATCGACAATCGCATCCCCGGTATCATCATCCCGCCCGCCATAATAGCGGACAAAGGCGCCGGCTTCGATGGCGCCTTCATTGTACAGGCTGGCCGAGAGGCCCGGGCCTTCAATCTGGAAGACGACGCCACCGAGCGTGGCGCGGCCCGCCGCAAACGGAATCAGGCGATAGCTGTCAGCGCCCGGCGAGTCCGGCACGGCGGCAATTCCGCCTGCGACGAAATCTGTCCGCGGCTCCCCGTTCTGGGCGAAGGAAGGCGCGGCCAATAGCAGGGCGATGAAGGCGGCGGTTTTGTACATGGAGAGCTCCGGTTGACTGATTCACGATCTGCTTACGTTGGCTAACGAAAAATGGATGACCCGCGAACGCTTCTTTTACGGCCCTCAGGTAAGAGGGTGGAATGAAAAATCCAGTCCTGACCCTGTCCGCTATCGCCCTGTTGAGTGTTTCACCTGCCTATGCCTTGGGTGGCGGGGGTGGAAGTTCGGAAGGCGGCGATGGCCATGGGGCCGCTGCGGCTGAAGCCCCAAGTGGCGGGCGTCGTCACCGGTCGATTACCTCATCGCAGGATTTCATGCCGCTCGATCCCTTGACGGCCACCGTGCATGCCGATTTCCGGCTGCGCGGCGTTTTGCATATCGAGGCCGGTCTGGAAATTCCTGACAACCGCCTGCGGGCAAGGGCGGAGCGCCTGATGCCGCGCCTGCGCGATCATTATGTCTCGGCCCTGGCCATGTATACCGGCGCGAATTACCGATTTGGCGATGTGCCGGATGCCGACCGCATTTCCGAGCTTTTGCAGCGCGCGACCGACGAGGCGCTGGGAGAGGAAGGCGCCGAGATTTTGCTCGGCATGGTCATCATTCACGACAATTAGCCGACAATATCTAGCTGGAAATTGTGTCCATGAAACGGGCGAGGTCGAGATCGAGCGTGGTCACGCCGTTTGCATCATGCGTGGCGAGCAAGACATCCACCTTGTTATAGACATTGAACCATTCCGGGTGGTGGTCCATCTGGTCGGCTTTCAACGCAACACGCGCCATGAAGCCGAAGGCCGCATTGAAATCGGTAAACTGGAAGACTTTCCGGATTGCATCGCGCTCGTCGACAATCTCCCAGCCGGATAATTCTGCCACTGCTTTTTGCGCGCCAATTTTCTCCGCCATGACTACCTCCGTGTTGGAATTTCACCGGGTCTAGCGCAGGAATGAATGTCCTGTCAGCCGAAAATTAACGCGTTTCTGTTTAGATGATCCTTCAAGTGGATGAAAAGGAGGCGGCCATGACCCGTTTTCTAAAATCGGATGTGAATCCGACCGGTCACAAGCTGGAAGACCTGCTGATGGAATTGCGCGCGGACATTCTGCTCCGCTGCACCAAGATTGCCGATGATCACCGGCCCGAGGCGCTGCGCGTTCTCTCTAACAATATGAAAGTGTTGGAGCACATCACGCAGGCGATAGAGCTGGCGCAGGATTCAACAACGATCCTTGATCGCGCCTTCGGACCTTCAGAAGCTGAAGACGGCGGTGAACCGCGCATTGGCGTCGCCTAGAGCGTTTTCAGCAAAAGTGGTCGCCGGTTTTGCGGTTCGAAAACGCGGCTGAAAACCTAAGCGACGAGCGACTCACCGCGCAACAGTTTCGGAAGATCACCCGTCTCTCCGCCCGCTTCACGCATGAAAAACTGGCGGGCGGCGGGAATTCTGTCGACCAGTGAGATGCCCAGTCCGCGCAATTGCCGAAGCGGTCCGATATCATTTGAAAACAGCCGGTTAAACAGGTCCGTGGCGGCGACCAGGCCCATGGAATCGAGCTTGCGCCATTTGGCATAGCGTTGCAGCGTCACGCCCGAGCCGAGTTCCAGCCCGAGTGATTTGGCGTCGGCCAGAACCTCGGCGAGCGCCGCAGCATCGCGTATCCCGAGATTAAACCCCTGCCCGGCCAGCGGATGAATGCCGCGCGCGGCGTCGCCGACATAGGCGATCCGGTCTTCATAGAAGCGCTCGGCAAATTTCACCGACAGGGGATAGCCCCAGCGCGGACCCGTCTCTTTCACAGCGCCGAGAAAATCGCCAAAGCGCTTGTCGAGCTCGGCCTGAAAGCCGTCCGCATCCAGTTTCATTATGGCGTTGGCAATATCGGTGCGCTCGGTCCAGACCAGCGAAGAACGATTGCCCGGCAAAGGCAGGATCGCGAACGGCCCACCTGGCAGGAAATATTCATAGGCGACGCCGTCATGCGGCTTTCCATGTTCGACGGTCGCGACAATGCCCGACTGATTATAGCCCCAGCCCGCCGTGCGTGTGCCCGCCTGTTGGCGCGAGCGCGAGAATTTACCATCACTGGCACAGAGCAGCCGCGCTTTCAAAACGCGACCATCTTCGAGGAATAATTCGATCCCGCCGGGAATATGGGCCCAGCGCTCGGCCTTCACCGGCGCGACGAGCTGAATGTCCTTGCACGCTTTCAGACAGGCGGTCAGGGCATGACGGGTATGGCGGTTCTCGCACATCCAGCCCAGCGGCTCGCCATCGTCCTCGGGGTGAATTTCGCGGCGATCAAAATGCAGCGTATTGGGTCCGGGCCCACCGGGACGCGGCCCGCCATAGGGGCGACCATCACAGACCAGAATATGCTCGATGCGCTGGACATGCTCGCGCATTCGGTCGGCGGCACCAATGGTTTCCAGCATGCGATAGGAGGTATAGGCGAGCGCCGAGGCGCGGCCATCAAACTCCGGCGCCAGCATGTCATCCAGCGGTGCAGCATCCACCAGCGTCACCGACACGCCAGCCTGATCCAGCGCCAGAGCCAGCGTCTGACCCGCCAGCCCGCCGCCGAGCACAATTACATCGCTATCGAATGTATTTGTCATGGGCGGGACTTTAGCCGCCGCCGCGCGCATGGGAAGAGGGCGCGCTGCCGCAGGCTATCAACCGCTTTTTCTTAACCCGCGTTTACCCTCGACTCACGCTTTATCGCTTCAATGCGCGCATGGCGGGTTATGATGCTGTTTCTTCCGACGATATATCGGGCCGGGTCCGCCGCGCGGGTTCGGGCCTGATGTCGCGTCTGGGCACCTGGATATCCGGGGGTCTGCTGGTGGTGCTGGCGGGGCTGATCGCCTTTGCTCTGACCGATCACAATCCGCTCGACCCCTGCTGGAATGTCGCCTCCTCGCAAGCGGTGACGCATGCGTTGGGGTCTTTCGGCGCAATCCTCTCGGACCTTTTGCTACAAACGCTCGGTTGGGCCGCAGGCGGAATACCGCTGGTGCTGGCCGGATGGGGCGTGATGAAGGTGACGCGCGATATTCAACCGCGCTCGCTGGGCTTCAAGGTTCTGCGCGCTCTGGCCGCCGGATTTGCGATACTGGGTTTTGCGACAGCTGTTTCGGCCCTGCCCATTCCGGATACATGGCCGTTTGCGGTCGGGCTGGGCGGTGTGCTGGGCGATGG
>BQJI01000175.1 GCA_021604625.1 Hyphobacterium sp.
CGTCCGGTGAGGCCGCACCGGATACGGTCTGGTACGACGTTCGCGAACATGCCGGAGCAACGGAATTTCTGGGGTATGACACCACAGAGGCTAGCGGCAGTTTGAAAGCGGTCGTTACGGGCGCCGGTTTGACCGATGCGCTTGAAGACGGGCAAAGCGCCGAGCTCGTTTTCGATCGCACGCCTTTCTATGGCGAATCCGGCGGGCAGATCGGCGACGCGGGCGTCATCGTTTTCAAGAATGGCGCTGAATTTTACGTCCATGATGTGCAAAAGCGCACCGGTGAGGTGTTTGCCCATATTGGCATGCTGAAAACCGGGTCCATCAGTACGGGAGAGGGCGCACAATTGTCAGTTGATCAGGCTCGGCGTGACCAAACCCAATCCAACCATTCGGCGACGCACCTCATGCACCGCGCTTTGCGAGACGTTCTAGGCGATCATGTCAGCCAGAAAGGCTCCTATGTTGGGCCAGACCGCTTGCGGTTTGATTTTTCCAGCAATGGTGCTGTCACGCCAGATCAGATTTGTCGTATCGAAACCGAGGTGAATGCGGTCATTCGGCAGAATGTTGAGGTTCTGACTCAGGAAATGTCGCCGGACGAAGCGATTGAGGCTGGTGCGCTTGCTCTGTTCGGCGAAAAATACGGCGATCAGGTTCGGGTTCTGACGATGGGCGTCGATCCTGCCGCATCGGATTCAGCCTATTCGGTGGAGTTGTGCGGCGGTACCCATGTGGCGCGAACGGGAGACATCGCTCTGTTCAAGATCGTGGGTGAGAGTTCCGTTTCAGCAGGTGTCCGCCGAATTGAAGCATTGACGGGCGAGGCTGCCCGCTTGTGGCTGGAAGAACAGGCCGCGCTGGCAAGGAAGTCCGCTGACGCGCTGAAAGTGCCGCCAGGCGACGTTCCGGCACGTGTCAAAACGCTCATCGACGATCGCAAGCAACTTGAACGACAATTGGCTGAAGCAAAGAAGCAGCTCGCCATGGGAGGCGATAGTGGCGCGAAATCTTCGGCGCCTGAAAAAGTCGGCGATATCAATTTCATGGGCCGGGTAGTTGCGGGGGTTGGCGGCCGGGATTTGCGTGGCCTTATTGATAATGCGAAATCAAGAATGGGATCCGGCATTGCGGTTTTCATCGGCGTAAACGATGGCAAAGCATCATTGGCCGTCGGAGTAACGGATGATCTGACAGATCAGTTTGATGCTGTCCGCCTGGTGAAAAGCGGTGCCGAAGCCGTCGGGGGCAAAGGTGGTGGGGGACGAGCAGATTTCGCCCAGGCTGGTGGCCCGGATGGCGCAACAGCCCAGTCCGCCCTGGACGCCATCAAGGCAGTTATCGCAGGCTAACAGGGCTGGAATCAGCTAGACTGCGTCTTCACCCCGACAAGGCAGTGCGATGGAAAGTGAAATCTGGCTCAAGGACGTCGCAGTTTTCTTGGCTGCCGCTGGCATCGTTGCGCCGCTCTTCCGAGCATTTAAACAAAGCGCCGTGCTGGCTTTTTTGCTCGCGGGCGTGTTGCTCGGCCCGTTTGGCCTTGGTCGGCTGGTTTCTGATTTTTCCTGGCTGCATTTCATCACCATCTCGGATCCGCATGCGGTTGAACCGATGGGTGAGGCCGGCATTCTTTTTTTACTTTTCATGTTGGGGCTGGAAATGTCTTTCGGGCGACTATGGGCGCTGAGAAAGGACGTCTTTGGCCTCGGCGCTTCTCAAGTCCTGTTGTCCGCTGCCCTGATCGGAACGGTCTGTTATTTTTTTGGAGTGCCACCCGCGGCGGCGTCCGTCATCGGTTTGGGACTGGCGCTATCGTCGACCGCGATCGTCATGCAAATTCTATTCGAAACCCATTCCGTTGCGACGCCAATGGGCCGCACAACCTTTTCAGTTCTTCTCTTTCAAGACCTGATGGTCGCACCCATTCTGATTCTTATCGGATTTCTCGGCATAAGCGGCGGAAATGTTGTTCCGGCTTTGGTGCAAGCGATTATTGGCGGGGCATTTGCGATCGGGATAATCGGGCTGGTCGGGCGTTTCGCTGTTCGTCCGGCCTTTCAGTTGGCCGCATCGTCCGGTGGTCGCGAGATGATGCTGGCTCTGACTTTTCTGGCCGTACTGGGGGCGTCTGCGGCAACGGCATACGCCGGATTGTCACTGGCACTGGGCGCATTTCTCGCCGGTCTGCTGCTGGGCGAAACCGAATTCAAAACCCAGATTGAAATCGATCTCGAACCGTTCAAGGGATTGTTGATCGGCCTGTTTTTCATGACGGTGGGTATGGGCATTGATCCGCTGGAATTTGCAGCGGATTGGCCGATTATTCTCGGCGGTACAATTGCGCTCGTCATCATCAAGGCGCTGCTCGTTTACGGCGGTGCGCGCATATTTGGAAAGCCGCGCTATATTTCGATTCAGATCGCAACGCTGCTGGGACCGGCCGGCGAATTTGCATTTATTGTGCTGGGGGCGGCCACAGCGGCAGCCGTGGTTGATATTGAGACCGCCGCGTTGATAACCGCGATGGCGGGTCTATCGATGATCATATCGCCATTTTTGGCACGGGCGGGCAACGCAATGTCGCGGCGATTAATGCCACTGGACATGAATATGGGCCGAAACTCGCACAATGACGGGCTTGATGGCCATGTCGTCATCGCAGGTTACGGCAGAGTGGGTCGAATTCTGGCAAATCTTATTCGCGGGGAAAACGCGGAGATTGTCGCCATTGATTCAAATCCGAGACGCATCAAACAATGCCGAAAGGATGGAATTGAGTCGCTATTTGGCGATGCAGGTCGATTCGATATGCTGAAAAAGGCAGGAATTGATCGCGCAAGCCAGTTCATCGTAACGGTGGATGATCCCGACAAAGCCGAACGTGTGGTCACGACGATCCGGGCGCATCGAAAAGATGCGCCAATCACCGCGCGCGCCGTTGATCGTGAACATGCGGACGCGTTGGTGTCAGCAGGTGCCAGCCACGTCATTCACGAAGCCGCTGAGGCCGCCTTGCAGCTTGCGTATCAAGCCTTGCTCGACTTCGGCATGACATCAGATTCAGCACGGGCGCGAATTGCTCACGCCCGTGAAGAAATCTATGGCGATCCCGAAAAGGAATCTCCCGGAGAGGTCTAGCCGTTCATCGCGGCGGCAAACCGGTCGCTGACTTTTTCCAGGAAGCCTTCCGTCGACAGCCAGCCTTGCTGGTCGCCGACCAGGAGCGCGAGGTCTTTCGTCATATATCCGGCTTCCACCGTCTTGATGATCGTGTCTTCAAGTTTGGTCGCAAACGCCATGACCTCTTTATTGCCATCCATCCGACCGCGATGTTCCAGACCGCGTGTCCACGCAAAAATCGACGCAATGGAGTTGGTGGAGGTCTGTTCGCCCTTCTGATGCTGGCGATAGTGGCGTGTTACGGTACCGTGCGCAGCTTCCGCTTCGACGGTTTTGCCGTCCGGGCTCATCAACACCGACGTCATAAGGCCCAGCGAACCAAAGCCTTGTGCGACAGTGTCCGACTGAACATCGCCGTCGTAATTTTTGCAGGCCCAGACAAAACCGCCGGACCATTTCATTGCGGCCGCGACCATGTCATCGATCAAACGGTGCTCGTAGGAGATACCCTTGGCCTCGAAGGCAGATTTGAATTCTGCCTCGAAGACTTCCTCGAACAGGTCCTTGAAGCGGCCATCATAGGCTTTCAGGATTGTGTTTTTTGTCGACAGGTAAACCGGCCAACCGCGGTTCAGACCGTAATTCAGGCTTGCACGCGCAAAGTCGCGGATGGAATCATCGAGATTATACATGCCCATGGCAATGCCCGCGGACGGAAAGTCGAATACCGTATATTCTTGCGCTTCGCCACCATCGGCCGGCTCGTACTTCATGGTCAGCTTTCCGGGGCCCGGAACCAGGAAGTCGGTCGCACGATATTGATCGCCGAATGCATGGCGCCCGACGACCATTGGCTGCGTCCAGCCAGGTACGAGGCGCGGGACATTTGAAATCACGATTGGTTCGCGGAACACCACACCGCCCAGAATGTTGCGAATCGTACCGTTTGGCGACCGCCACATTTTCTTCAGACCGAATTCCTCAACACGCGCCTCGTCTGGCGTGATGGTCGCGCATTTGACGCCGACACCGTAATGCTTGATGGCTTCGGCAGATTCGACCGTGATCTGGTCGTCGGTCTCGTCGCGTTTCTGGATCGACAAATCGTAGTATTTCAGATCAATGTCGAGATAGGGCAGGATGAGCTTGTCCTTGATCATCTGCCAGATGATGCGGGTCATTTCATCGCCATCGAGCTCGACGACTGGTGTGTCAACTTTGATCTTTGCCATGTCGGTCTTTATCCAATGCTGCTGAAAGTCGGTTGATTGCGGGGCGAGCCCGGTGAAGCTGGCCGCTAGTTATCACTGTGCAACGAATATCGGAAGAGGCTGACTGATGCCCGGTCCCGCATTTATCCTTCATCAGCCCCAAATGGGCGAAAATATCGGCGCTGCGGCCCGGGTTATGGCCAATTTCGGTCTGCGCGATCTGCGCCTGATTGATCCGCGTGATGGCTGGCCGAATCCCAAGGCCGAGAATGTGGCGGTCGGCTCGCCGGTGCTGGATGATGTGAAGGTAGAATATTCTGCTACCGCTGCCATGGACGGCCTGACACGCCTCTATGCCACGACGGCTCGACCCCGTGGTATGGAAAAGAGGGTTCTGACACCAAGACAGGCAATGGCGGAGATTCGCGCGGCACATGAGGCTGGTGAAACCGCCGGCGTGTTGTTTGGCGGTGAAAAGTCCGGATTACCCAATGAATTGGTCGCCCATGCCGATGCGATCATCACCCTGCCGGTGGATCGCGA
>BQJI01000176.1 GCA_021604625.1 Hyphobacterium sp.
CGGTTATAGCCCAGTACCGGATGGCGTCGCATGCCATAGTGAGACGACAGGCGTGCGCCATTGATCGGCGTCATCATCAACAGTCGCTGGGCGCTTTCGCCATCGGCGTTGAAATAGGCAACTTCGCCATCTTCCGCTTCATACCGGAAATATTCCAGCGGATCGCCGCGTCCGGCATACATGACGTAAAGCACATTACCGGTGCGCATCACATTGCCATCTGAATCGAGGAAGCGTTCGAACACCACATCAAAGCGGTCGCCTTCACGAATGGAGCGCTGGAAATCCACGGCATAGGCCAGCACGCCGGCCAGCTCGACGACGATCCGGTCGGTCGACCCGGCGGCCAGTGCATCGACATAGAGGCTGGTGGTGATGGATCCGGCCGAGCGCACCAGTTCGCGTTCAAACTCGGCGGTCATTTCGCGGGCGCGATAACTGCCGTCATTCAGCCGTGAAACCGTGATAGAATGTTCGATATCCGGACGGAAAGAAAATCCGGCAAGCCGAGGGCCAGCGTCCTCGTTTTCAATCTGACGCGGGGTTTCAAGATAGACTGTGATGTCCTGCCCGGCGCGCAATCGGCGAACCTCGAATATCGGATCCAGCGCATTTACCGCACGGGCGACATCGCCGCGATTTGCACCGGATTCATTCAGCACACCGGCCAGCGTTCCGCCGCTTGGCACCGTGGCGATGAGGGTTTGTGTATCCAGCGGGCAGGCCACGCAATCCGTGTAAAAAGCCGCATGTTCCAGAGCGCGCAGGTCTAGCACGGGCGAAATCATTGGCGCGTTGGTCTCGGTTTCGGGCGCGATATCAGCCTCGCGCGCCTCCGAGGCCATCGCCACCAGATCGCCAGCCTCTAGCGTGTCCGCTGTCGCGCCATCACTGAACTGGCTGAAAATCAACGCAATCAACACGAAAGTCGCCAGCGAAATACTCGCGATTATCGCCGCTGAACGGCGACGAACTACATCAAGGGAACGCACATCAAAACCGGACATCACTGGCCTTTAATGGATAGCTAACCTGCTTGCTGCAACGATTAGCAAGAACCGCGCCCGTTGCGGTCCAGACGAAAACTAGCCTTAGCGGGCGGACAATGACGTGACGTAAAGAAATTGCCAAGAGCTTACTGACAGTGCGTTTTCGCAATATCAGGACATCGTGGCAGAATCATGTATCAGGATAAGACATGACAAATTCAAGACCTGCCGAACTGGCGCCCGAACAAATGGCTGCACTTCTGTGCGCCCGTCTCTGCCACGACCTTGTCAGCCCGGTTTCGGCCATGGGCATGGCCTTCAGCGTGCTGGATGATGACGATGCCGAATCCATGCGTGATGACGCGATCGAGCTGGTGCGCGAAAATGCGCGTCAGGCAGAAGCCAAGCTGGAATTTGCCCGCATTGCATTTGGCGCGGCCGGGTCTGCGCCCGGCGTGATGGAATCGGATGAGCTGAAACGTCTGGCCGAAAAATATTTCGATACGCTTCGCCCCGACCTGATCTGGAAAGTCAGCGCCCCGAACATCGAGAAAACCGCTGCCCGCTTGCTGCTGAACATGTGTATGACTGCCGCAACATCTGCGGCTCGTGGTGGCACTGTGACGGTCGAGGCCAATGACGATGGCGCGGGCGGCGTTCGGCTGCATCTGGTTGCGGAAGGCCCGAAAGCCGACCTCAAGCCGGATTTTGAAGGCGCACTGGAAGGCCAGGAACCGGAAGACGGCTTCAATGGCCGGTCAATCCAGCCCTATTATACCGGTTTGATCGCGCGTTCGGCCGGCGGACGTGTCTCCGCCCGGAAAAGCGAAGATCGTGTGGAGTTTGTTGCGCTTATTGCACCGAAAGCCTCACTCGCAGCCTGATCTCTCAAACCCCTGTTAACCAAAACGGGCGACGATTCTTTTTCAGACGCTGATGAAAGCGCCAGGAAGAGACAATCGCCATGAAGACCTGCCTTGTCGTTGACGATAGCCGCGTAATCCGGAAAGTGGCCCGTCGCATTATCGAAGGCTTTAAATTGCAATGCGAAGAAGCCGCCGACGGCGCTGCCGCGCTCGAATTTTGTCGTAAAACCATGCCAGATGCCATTTTGCTGGATCGCAACATGCCGGTCATGAATGGCATTGATTTCGTCAAGGCATTGCGACAGGAACCAGCTGGCGATCAGCCGGTCGTCGTCTTTTGCACTACCGAAAATGACGTGCCGTCCATCACCGAAGCGCTGCGCGCCGGGGTCGACGAATACATCATGAAACCTTTCGATACGGACATCGTTCAATCGAAATTCCAGCAAGTCGGTTTGATCGGAGCACAATGATGCTGGACAGCGCCGCCATAAAGCTCATTTCCGGCGAGGCTCGCCGCCGCGCCGGTATCGCCATCCCGCAGGCCCAGACCTATCTGGTCGAGGCCCGGCTCGCGCCGGTTGCGCGATCCGAGGGGTTTGAAAGCCAGGCGGATCTGGTGCGGGCGCTGGAAAAATCACCGGAAGACCGGCTTTGGCGTCGTGTTGTCGAAAGTCTCGCCGATCATGAAACCTGGTTTTTCCGTGATCCGGCCCCGCTCGATCATTTCATGTCCGACATTCTGCCGGTGCTGGCACGGGTCAAAGCCCGCCAGGCGCCGATCCGCATCTGGAGCGCGGGATGCGGCACCGGGCAGGAAGCCTGGTCGCTGGCCATGCTTCTGGAAGAACAGAAATCGCGTCTCGGCGCGATGGATATCGAGATTATCGGCAGTGATATTTCCCGGCGCGCGATCGATCGCGCCCAATCCGCCGCCTATTCCCAGTTCGAAGTTCAGCGCGGCCTTTCCATCCACCGCCTGATCGAGCATTTCGAGCCGCATGGTGATCAATGGGTGCTGAAGGATTCCATCCGTCGCTGGGTTCGCTTCGAGCGCGGCAATCTCTTGAAACCGATTGAAACGCTGGGTGAATTTGACATCATTTTCTGCCGTAACGTCTTGCGTGGCATGACGCCCGATGCCCGCCGTCATACATTGCGCATGCTGGCCGAACATTCCGGCAATGCCGCCTATCTCGTACTCGGACGGGGTGAAACCATCGCTGGAGCCGGGGATTATTATCGCGGCATGTCTGGTGCCAAGGGCGTCTATGCCCGCACCCAGGAAGCGCTTCGACAGGCGGCCTGAAAGGGTTTGCCTGCGGGCGAAGAGATGCTGGGTCAGAAATAGGACGAGCGAAGTTCTTTTTTCGATTGAATTCAACCAAAGAAAAAGCCCGGAGCGGGGGCGCCGGGCTTTTCCTGTGTGAAGCAAAGGGAGGGGCGGTTACGCCACATCCTTCTGCTCGACCGGGTCGCGAAGCACATAGCCGCGCCCCCAGACCGTCTCGATATGGTGTTGGCCATCGGTTGCCGCTGCCAGTTTCTTGCGCAGCTTGCAGATAAAGACATCGATGATCTTCAATTCCGGCTCGTCCATGCCGCCATACAAATGGTTGAGGAACATTTCCTTGGTCAGGGTCGTACCCTTGCGCAGGGAAAGCAGTTCCAGCATCTGGTATTCCTTGCCGGTCAGGTGAACGCGATGACCGTCCACTTCCACCGTCTTGGCATCCAGATTGACGCCGATTTCGCCGGTTTTGATGATCGACTGGGCATGACCTTTCGAACGACGGACAATCGCGTGAATGCGCGCCACCATCTCGTCCTTGTGGAACGGCTTGGTCATGTAGTCATCAGCACCGCAGCCGAGGCCGCGCACCTTGTTATCGATGTCGGCATTGCCGGTGAGAATGAGGATCGGTGTTTCGATCTTCGCCACCCGCAGCGTTTTCAGGACATCAAAGCCGGGCATGTCCGGCAGATTCAGGTCCAGAAGAATGATGTCGTAATCATATAGCTTGCCCAGATCGACGCCTTCTTCACCGAGATCGGTGGTGTAGACATTAAAGCCTTCCGACTTGAGCATCAGATCGATTGACTGTGCTGTCGCGCGATCATCTTCAATCAGCAAAACCCGCATGGATATTCTCCGCCCCGCTAGTCCGGCGAATCACTTCGCCGTTGGTTCCATGGTTAACGTGCTTCGGACGGTAGATGCAAAGCGTTAACGAAAGTTAACTGCGAATTGACTCGATAACTAGAATCGAGTCCGTCCGCGATTCGTTCCGTTTTGGCCCAGCTAGCGGAGATGCGCACATTTGGACACCAAATCGCTCGAATGTGGAGAACAATAAATTTGTTCCCGGGCTGTTAATTCTTTCAGTAGGGATCGCGATTTTCATATTTCCGCACATTCGCGAGCTAATTCTCTTCGCTGCATTTGATCGAACATTTCCGCTGCTGCGTTTACGTGGTCCTAACCGCAATTTGCTAGCCTGATCCTTCAATGCGCCCAAAACGGGCGTTCGAGGATCAAGAATGCAGGCGCTGATCGACCGAATCGACAAGCTGGACCCGCGCGTCATGACAGGGCGCGTGACGGGCATAAATGGCCTGCTGGTCGAGGTAGAGGGCCCGGCCTCGGGGCTGGCGCTCGGCTCTCGTGCCAAAATCGATACCGCTACGGGTGAGGCGACCTGCGAGGTCGTTGGCTTCAAGGGCCAGTCCGCCATCATGATGCCGTTTGAGCCTGTGGACGGGGTTCGCCCGGGTGCACCGGCCCGGCTCGATCCTGATGTTGCGACCGTTCGGCCGTCTTCGGCCTGGCTCGGGCGTGTGATCGACAGTTTTGCCAATCCGCTGGATGGTGAAGGCCCGCTTTCAAAGGGCGCGGTTTCCTATCCACTTCGCGGCCGGCCGCCCTGTGCGCATGGTCGTGGCCGTCTGGGTCCCCGCA
>BQJI01000177.1 GCA_021604625.1 Hyphobacterium sp.
GAGGCGCTGAAAGCCGGACTGGGCACATGAGTTTTGATCCCGAATCGGCCTTCGCGCTGCTGGGTCCGGATTTTGCCGATCCGGTAGATCCAGCCGACTTCCCCGATCTGAAACTGCGCTGGTGGAATGATCGCTGGGCGAAGGAAATCGGGCTGGATGATCTCGATGAGGCCGCCAAGGCTCGTCATTTCGGGCATTTCGAACCGCTGCCCGGCTATCCGCATGGACCGCTGGCCATGCGCTATCACGGCCACCAGTTTCGTCATTACAATCCGCAGATCGGTGATGGACGCGGCTTTCTGCTGGGGCAATTGCGCGATCCTTCGGCCCGGCTGCTGGACTTTGGCACCAAGGGGTCCGGCCAGACGCCGTGGTCACGTACCGCAGACGGGCGTCTGACGCTGAAGGGCGCGGTTCGCGAGATACTCGCCGCCGAAATGCTCGAAGCACTGGGCGTTTACACGTCCAAGGCGTTTAGCGTATTCGAAACCGGTGATCAGCTTGCACGGCATGACGAACCGTCACCGGCGCGCGGTGCCGTGCTGACCCGCCTGCAACATTCCCATATCCGCTTCGGCACCTTCCAGCGCCACGCCTATGAACGTGCGCCGGAACGGATCGAGGCGCTGATCGATCTCGCCATCGCCAGCTATTATCCTGACCTCGCCCAATACTCGGGCGCGGAAAAGACCGCCCGATTCCTGGCTGCTGTCTGTGCATCATCGGCGCGGCTGGCGGCGCAATGGATGGCGGCGGGGTTCGTCCACGGCGTCCTGAACACCGATAATCTGAACGTTACAGGAGAGAGTTTCGATTATGGCCCATGGCGGTTTTTACCGACATACAAACCCGGCTTTACCGCTGCCTATTTCGACGAAAACGGGCTCTATGCCTATGCTCGCCAGCCGGAAGCGGTGTTCTGGGCGTTGCAACAATTGGCCGTGGCGCTCCTGCCCGTGGGCGAAAAAGACCAGCTGGTCGATGTGCTTAACACCTTCCCGGATATCTACCCCGATGAAATGACACGCGCATTCTGCGCGCGACTGGGCGTGGCGGTGCAGGATGATTCCGAAGCCATGATCAAGGCGTTTCTGGCCTTCTTGTCCGCCAGCCAGTTGCCGTTCGAGGCGGTGTTCTTTGATCACTTCACCAACAATGCCGGGCGCATATCCGCGTCATCGCGCGATTATTCCGGGGACGCCTATCAGGTTTTTGCGGATCTGTTCGCCACACACACCCCTGTCCGACCGGATCGCCTGGACCACAAATATTTTTCCCGGCCCGACCCGGTGCATATGACCATTGAAGTGATGGAAGCCGCCTTCGCGCCGATCCACGAGGCTGATGACTGGACGGATTTGCATCAATTGCTGAACGACGTGGCACAGGCCCGCGCCGGCTATGATCTGGGGCGCGATCGGATCGGGTTTCTGCCGGAAGAGGGCGCATCATGGTGACCCTGATCACATCGCCCTCGCTGAATCAAAGCGGCCTCACGCACGGCTTCACCACGCGCGAAGGCGGCGTCTCGACGGGCGCGTTTGACAGCCTCAACCTGTCGCGACGCGACGGCGAACCGGACGCAAATATCGAGGAAAACCGCAAGCGCGTAAGAGACGCGCTGGGTCTGAAGACGCTGGTCTTTGCGCAGCAGGTTCACGGCAATACCGTCATCCGGCTGGACGCCGCGCCCGATGATGGCGTTGCCGGAAAGGGCGATGCGATGATCACCAATGTGCCGGGCATCGGGCTCGCCGCTCAGACCGCTGATTGTGTGCCCCTGTTGATGTTTGATCCGGACAACCGCGCCATCGCGGCTGTTCATTCCGGCTGGCGCGGCACAATTCAGGAAATCGCGCGCGCGACGTTGAAGGCGATGAGGGAGGCTTACGGCACAGAGCCAGACAGGGTACGCGCCGCCATCGGCCCCTCTATCAGTCAGTCGAATTACCGGGTCGGCCCGGAAGTGCTGGAACAATTCGACGCGCTGTTTGGCGACACAGCAGACCTCATTGGCCCGGGCGATGCCGAAGGCGGTGGCCATCTCGACAATGCCGCTGCGGTTCGCCGTCAGTTGATCGAAGCAGGCGTCTCTCCAACGTCCATCTGGATGTCAGACGCCTGTACCTTTGCCGATGAAAATCTCTTCTCCTGCCGCCGCGCCAAAGGCGGCCCTTTCGGCGGTCAGGCGGGAATCATAGGTCTGACCTAAGAGGTTTTTCGGTCTTCCCATGTCTCAACAAGAAACATGGTTACCGCACCCGCTAGATTTACAGCGAGAGCTGAATGCCGGGGCAACGGCCGAACGGCCTTTCTTCCTTGGCCATGTGCATCGCTAATTTGATTTCGAAGTGATGCAAGTTGGCTCACCACTTGGTTAGCATTTCCCAAGATCGTCTTGAATGCCTTTTCGGAATGCTGCGAGGGAGCGAGATTTAGCTGTTTGGCCGTTTCAGAATAGAGAGTTGTCAGCTCAACATTGTCCGAATAGGCAATGCCATAGTCGTCGAGGATATGCTTGCAGGTAGATTCGAGCATTGTTCGAGCAGCCGTGATCGCGCCCGATGGATCTGAATGGCGACGGTGTAATGCCTTATTCCACGCTTGTTCGATTTCCGCGAAGCCAAGGCGTTTGAGTGCAATCTCAACATCTTGATCAAGCGGAGCTCCGTCACCGAATTCCAACTCTGTTAGAACCGGCCCAAAAGCCTCATAAATATACTTTCTGCGACCCTTATAATCGGGAATTTTCGGCTGGATAAACGACCAAAACTGACTAGTCGACCTACAAGAATTTAAGAAGCTGGGTGCAAGATCGCGAAGTCGACCATCCGAAAGCAGCTCCGTGCGCACCACATTGAAATCGTGATCTGATCCAACGCCCCCGGTCGCCACGTTAATTAGCAGATTTTGAAGAAGTTGGACGCGATCATATAGCCGTTCGGGCAACTCGTTGGACATCACACCCGCCCTAAATCGTCCGCCCGCCATTCATCTCCATCAGCATGCGGCGTAATTTGCGCATGCCACCCAGCCAGCGATTGCGGTCGCCGGCTTTCCTGGCGAAGTGATCGCCGACCACCGGATGGGTAAGGATGAGGAAGTCATTTGTCTCGACACCGTCCGCAATCGTCCGCGCAGCATCTTCGGCGCTGATCATGCCATCAACGGACGTCATCACTTCGGGCAGATCCTTGGTCATGTTGGTTTTGACATATTGCGGGCAGACGGCGTGCGCCTGAATACCATCATCGCCATGGCTGATGGCGATACTTTCAGCCACCGAGATCGCTGCGGCCTTGGTCGCGGAATAGGCGGCATCGCCAATCTGCGCGAGCAGGCCCGCGGCGGAGGCCGTGATCAGGAACGCGCCGGAGCCGCGCTGTGTCATGCCCGGGATCACATGCCGCGCCCCATAGACGCCATGCATGACATTGATCTGCCAGGCTTTTTCCCAGTTTGAATTGGGCGCACCGGCGGCGCCGCCGACCGGGCCATCGGTGTAGCCGACCCCGGCATTGGCGTAGAAAATATCCACCGGACCCATCCCGCGCTCGACGTCCTGAATGAACACCGCCATTTCGCCTTCATCGGCGACATTCACGCGCTTGCCAAAACCACCACATTCTTTGGCGATGGCGTTGGCAGCCGCTCCATCGAGATCGCAGCACGCTACCTTCGCCCCCCGCTTGTGAAATTCCCGCGCTGCCGCCGCGCCAATTCCCCCTGCGCCGCCGGTGACGATCGCGATTTTACCCTTGAATTCCATCTTCTGCTCCCCGCAAGTGTGAACTCAACATGGCCGTGAACGCCTCGGTTTGTCGAGGTCAGGCGAGCGGATTTCTCCAACGCGGCCTCACACGAATGTGAGATATAAATTCAAATTCCGGTGCTAGCGTTTTCCCGTCTTGTGGGGAGAGGGTGATGCGGCGATTTATTTGCGGAATGGCCAGTGTGGTGCTTTTGGCGGGCATGACAGGTGCGCAGGAGTTTTTCGAACCCGCCGACACGACCTCGGAAAACTCCGCCATAGCCCTCACCGACAACGTCTTTGATCTCACGCCCGGCGACACATTGGATCTGGCCCTGCCCGATGGCGGGCAGCATCAGGTGATGTTTGATCATTCGGAAATCTCAATCAGCGGCGATCGCCGCTGGGTCGGGCACCTGGCCGAAAATAGCAACGCCTATCGCGTCATCCTCACCCAAGGCGCGGCGGCGACTTTCGGATATATCGCAACGCCAGAAGGTGCCTGGACACTTGCGCCATCAGAAGCCGGCGGCCCGCTGATCCTTACGCCCGATTATGGCCCGCCGGTCGAGCCCGGCACTGACGAAATCCGCCGCCGTGTATCGATGGCTGCAGCCCCGTCCTATCCGGCGTTGACCGATGAAGTGTCGGAGGCAGTCGCCATTGGCAGCAATGGCACCATCGATATTGCCATCGTCTATACCGCCGGGATGCGTAGCTATTACGGGCTCGGGCTCGGCACACGCATGCAGCATCTCGTGAATGTACTGGATCAGGCTCTGGTCGATAGCGATACCGGAATTCGCGCGCGATTTGTCGGTGCGACCCCTGTGCCCGGCGCGTGGAATGAATTCACATCCACACTTGAATCCATTGATGATCTCTATGCCGGTGCCAGCTACGGCCATCCGGGCACAGAACGTGATGTCGACGGAAATTGTTCCGGCGGCGCAAATGCCTGCATCAATAATGGCGATCTTTCCAGCCTGCTGGCGTTTCGCAATGCCGTCGGTGCCGATATCGTCGTCATGCTGCGCCGCTACTGGCGCGCG
>BQJI01000178.1 GCA_021604625.1 Hyphobacterium sp.
CACACGCCCGTCGGCTCGGTCGACCGCACAGCTTGATTTTGTGATTGCGTGGCTTGGGAGACAGAAACGAGTTCGCCTTCGCTGGCGACGAGCTGAAACCCGTTGACCGGTCCGGCGTCAACCAGACGCACCGTCAGTTCATAGCGCGTGCCCGGTGTGAAATGTTCCGGCAGTCCGTCAATCTGTAGCCGCGAAGCGGCAGTCTCGACCTCATTGTCCCAGTGGCAGGCGGCACAATTATCGGTTTGCGGTGTCCCGGCATGGCCCCAGGGCGCACCGTCCGGGTAAGCGAGACTGGCCAGAATGACGGTGAACCAGATCACTCCTGCGGGATTACGACAGCGCGACCGATCGTATTCGCATCGGTTCCGAACCAGATCTCGCCCGTTGGTTCAAAGAATTGCATATGCCGGACCGAGCCGCCGCCAGATGGAATCGGCGTTTGCGAGAAAAAACTCTCTGTCGCCGGATCAAACCCAACAAAATTATTGACCTCTGGCCCGGTTTCGACAAACCAGATTCGATCTTGTGAATCCGCGATCATGGCGTAGGGGCCGCTATTCTCGGCAGACGGGGCGCGCCATTCCTGCACGCCATTCGTCTCTGGATCGAAGGCACCGACATACCCCTCTGCATAGTCGACATACCAGATATAGCCATTGCTGGTGACATCCACACGGCGCGGGCGAGCAGCCTCGCGCGGCAGGGTGATTTCCACCAGGAGCAGCGTATTGGGATTGATGGCGGCAATTTTATTGGTACCCACCAGGACCACCCAGACCGTGCCATGGGCGTCGATCTCGATGCCATAGGGGCGCGCGCCTTCGGTCGGCACGTCGATGATGTCGATGTCATAGGTCGAGACATTCAGTCGCCCGATCTTGTTCGCGCCTTGCGCGGTAAACCAGAGATACTGACCGCCCTGATCGAAAATCAGCGTATGCGGATCGCGCGGAATGCCATCGGGCATGTCGATGCGCAGCAATTGCCCGCTTTCCGGATCATACCGACCGATATAGGCGTCGCGATTTCCGGCAAACCACACCATGCCTTCCGAATCGACCACCTGATTATGCGGCCCGGTACCGTCCGGCAATATCCAGCGATCAATCGCGCCGGTTGCCGGATCCAGCCAGCCGAGATAATCGCTGCGCTGGCCGACGAAATAGACCCGCTCGCCATCGGTCGTGAAGGGGTCGCGCGGCCGGGAGTTTTCGTATGGAATTCTCCATTCCTCGATCAGGACCTGATCGTCGGATCGCGTGTCTGCATTGGATAAATCCTGCGCCAATACCGGCCCGGAACAAAAGGCGATGAACGTAGCCATAACCAGATTTTTCATCATGCATCCTCTGACTGTCGGCTGAAAATAGACCGATGTCTGGCAAACGCCAACGGGCGAGTTTGGCACGGCCTGCATGCGCCGGACTCCGCCTCCGGCAGATCCCAATCTATACCTGCCCACAATCATCGGTTAGCGTCCCGTCGGAATGATCAGCGATCTCGCGGGGAGCGACATGAAAGCCATTTTTACCAGCCTTGTCTCGGTGCTGTTTGCGGGTTTTGCGGCCGCGCAGGACGAACCCGCCAGTTATGCCGACACCATCGCTTCGCTGGATCATCGCGATGGCTTTCTCTCGCTTTATATTGATGAGGCCGATGGCCGGATTCTGGTGCGTCTGAGTGAAAGCGACAGCGGCGATTTTGGCCGCATGATCTACACCTCCCGCCTGACGTCGGGCATGGGCTCGAACCCGGTTGGCATTGATCGCGGTCTGGGTGGATCATCGGAAATCCTGCGCTTTTTCAGGGTCAATGACCGGATTTTCGTAGAGTTTGAAAACACACGCTATCGCGCACTTGGCGCCGCCGCTGATGAAGCCGCAGCCACCCGCCAATCCTTCGCGCGTTCTGTCGTCTGGAGCACGGAAATCGTCGCCGAAGAGGGCGGCAATGTGCTGATCGACCTTTCCGGATTTCTGAGCCGTGATCCCGTCGGCACCATCGCCATTCTGTCAAACAGCGATCAGGGCGATTATTCCATTGATGAGGACCGCTCCGCACCGCTGACACAGAGCGCGCTGGCCTTTCCGGAGAATGTCGAAATCGACGCGCTTCTGACGCTGGCAGGCTCCTCGCCCGGATCGGAAGTCCGCGCCGTCACGCCGTCGCCGCATTCGATCACGCTGACGGTCCACCATTCCTTCGTCGCCCTGCCGGATGACGGCTATGAGGTGCGCGACGCCGATGTTCGGTCCGCGGCGATCAATATGGAAATTTTCGACATGGCCGCGCCGCTGGACCAGCCCGTGCGGCGGCAGCTGGCCACGCGTCATCGTTTGCAGCGCCTTGATCCCGCCGCTCCTTCCGGCCCTGTGGTCGAGCCGATTGTCTATTATGTCGATCGCGGCACGCCGGATATTATTCGCGATGCGCTGATTGAAGGCGGAAACTGGTGGGCGGAGGCCTTCGAATCCGCCGGATTTGAAGACGCCTATCGCGTGGAAGTCCTACCCGAAGGCGCGCACCCGCTCGATGTTCGCTACAATGTCATCCAGTGGGTGCATCGCCAGACACGCGGCTGGTCTTATGGCGGATCGGTTGTTGATCCGCGCACCGGTGAAATCATCAAGGGCCATGTCCTGCTCGGCAGCCAGCGTGTGCGTCAGGACCGCATGATTTTCGAAGGTCTGCTGGGTCGGTCCGGCACCGGGTCTGGCGCGGACAATGATCCGCTGGAACTGGCGCTGGACCGGGTGCGCCAGCTTTCAGCGCATGAGATCGGGCACACGATCGGCCTGATGCATAATTTCGCCGCCAGCGTGAATGACCGGGCTTCGGTGATGGACTATCCGGCGCCTCTGGTGCGCGTCGCCGAAGACGGTTCGCTCGATACCTCTGCCGCCTATGATGTCGGCATTGGCGCCTGGGACATCGCTTCCGTGCGCTGGCTCTATGCGCAATATGCGGACCCTGCGGACGAAGCCGAGGGGCAGGAACACATCCTGCGCGAGGCGCGCGATAATGGCCTGCTCTATATTTCCGACCGGCATGCGCGCGGCAATAATTCCGGCCACCCGCTCGCCAATCTCTGGGACAATGGCGTCAATGCCACCGATGAACTGATCGAGACCATGGCTGTCCGCCGTCAGGCGCTGGACAATTTCGGAACGCATGTCCTGGCGAACAATCAACCGGTATCCGCCATTCGCGATGTCTTCCCGCCCATCTATCTCTATCACCGCTATCAGGTCGAAGCCGCGGCCTCGGCGCTGGGCGGCGTTGATTTCGCCTATGAAAACAATCAATCCGGCCTGACTGGCGTGACGCCCTATGCGGCAGGCGAACAGCGGCGGGCGCTCGAAGCGCTGCTGACAACGCTGGATCCGGCCAGTCTTGATATAAGTGATGCTATTCTCGCCCTGCTCGCCCCGTCCGTCTATTCCGATTACGACACCATCGCCCAGCGCGAGCATTTCGAAAGCGACCAGTATCCGGCGTTCAGCCGTACCAATGCCGCTGCTGCATCCGCTCGGATCACGCTTGCGGCCATCCTGTCTCCTGCGCGTATGGCGCGCATGGCAGATCAGTCCGCGCGCGATGGTGATCAGCTCAGCCCTGACGAGGTATATGTCGGTCTCAACCGCGCCATTCTCGATGCCCCGCGCGGCGAAACCGCCCGTTTGACCGCCATTCGCGATGCGGTTGCGACAGAATACATGCTCCAGCTTTTGCGCCTTGCAGCGTCGGACACTCCGTCCGCTGCCAGCCCGGCACGGACACGGCTGGAAAACCACGCCGCACAATGGAGCCGCAATTCCCGCAACCCGCACCGCTTCTGGCTTGCCCGCCTGATCGAGGCCGGTCTGGCGCGTATTGATGCCGGGGATGATCTCGCTGTGGCCGATACCGACATCCCGCCAGGCAGCCCGATTGGCGCCGACAGCTGCTGGCATTGCGATAGTGACACAATGCTGGGACTGGGGGAGTAAGAAATGACTGATATTAAATATTTTCGATTTCAAAAAACGTAACCGAGATCGAAGGGTCTGCTGTCGGGCTGGAGCGTGCGCTTCAAAGCCAGTTCGAGCTAAACCTCGAAGTTTTTCTCGGCGTGCGATTCCTAGCATCGGAATTCGCGACGTCCAATGGTGGTCGTATGGACACGCTCGGCATTGATGAAAACGGTTGTCCGGTCATCATCGAGTACAAACGCGACAAGAATGACAATGTGATCAATCAGGGCTTGTTCTACCTTGATTGGTTGATGGACCATCGGGCGGCGTTTGAAATTCTCGTACGTGATACATTGGGGAAGGATCAGGCGGACCGGATTGAGTGGGCAGTGCCGCGACTGATTTGCATCGCAGGCGACTTCAACAAATTCGACGAGCATGCCGTCAAACAAATGAGCCGGAATATTGAGCTCATCCGCTACCGCAAGTACGGCGACGCGTTACTCCTGCTGGAATTGCTGACCGCCGTCAGCGCAGACAATTCAACCGTGTTCAAGCGCCCAATCGCCGCTAGTGGAACCGGTAATTATAAGACGGTTTCCGAATATCTAGCAGATGCTGATGAAAGCCTGACCAATCTTTACGAGGACCTACGGTCGTATTTGTCCGGGCTAGGCGATGATGTGCAGGAAAAGACACTTCGCTATTATATCGCTTTCCGGCGCATCAAGAATTTCGCATGCGTCGAAATTCAGCCTCGCGGTGGGG
>BQJI01000179.1 GCA_021604625.1 Hyphobacterium sp.
TTCGCGCCATAAAGCCAAATCGAGATGGCCCGATGCATCCAGCGGTGCGACTATCGTATAACCGCGATGATCGTCACCGTCAGGAACGCTGGTTCCGGGGTTGCGGCCCAGTCTCATAATCACGCGTGATAGCGCCATGAAAGCCTCCTGCCATTAATGTCGATGTACAACAGGAAGTGTCAGTCATTGCCCCTTAGTGCGCAAGCAACATCGCCGGACCGTTTGTCGCACCGAGCAGGGTTCGCGTGACGCTGCCGAATACAAATTCTCTGAGCCGCGAATGCCCGTAGGCGCCAGCCACCAGAAGGTCGACATCCTGCGAAGCGGCCAGCAATCTTTCCCCGACCGAGCCTTCAAGCTGATCGATATCTACAGTATCGGACCGTTTTCCGCGGACTGAGAGCCAGTCAAACAGACGATCAACCGAGGCCGCCCGGCGATCGCGATACTCCAGACCTTTCTCAGACTGCAGAATGATGATTTTTTCTGCGGCTGAAATCAGCGGCGCCCCGGCATAGATTGCCCGCGCAGCTTCGCGCGAACCGTCCCAGGCGATGGCGACGCTATTGGGTGGCTGGTCGCTCTCCCGGCAAACATAGACTGGCGTTTGTTCGTCAATCAGCACCGCAGTCACCAACTTGGCCAGAGGACCATTGCCGGAAGCTGCATGGTGAGATGTCACGACGATTCTCGAAAGCCTTGTTTCTGCCGCGGCATCCTCCGGCTGGTCGGAAATTCTTAGGAAACGACCGCGCATCGCCGTCAGGTCAGCACATTCCAGCGCATCTATGAATGTGTTTTTGGCATTTTCAGCCGCCTGATCCGATTCGCGCTGTATCGAAGACAGCGCATCTGCCATCACGGAAGCCGCGCCGCCGCTGGGACCAGCCCACATAAGAAAATCGCTGGGATCAGGTTCCAGCAGAACAGCATCAAGAGTTGCGTCAAATCGAGCGGCAAGGCGCGCGGCCGCCCTCGATGGAGTGAGGTCATGTTCATCGCCTTGCAGCGTGACGATGATCCGCTCTTTGGCCATGCTATTCTCCGGTTTCTATTCTGCGCGCTTGATATAGAGCCTATCCAGCGTAGGAAGTGAACGTGTTCATAGCGGTAGACGGATCAAGGATAAAGCGAATTGCGAAAGACGACACACGCCAAGGATGTTCCACCACGTGCATGGCAAAGAATGTTGTCCGGCCGTCGGCTGGACCTGCTCGATCCGTCACCCCTCGACATTGAGATTGAGGACATTGCTCACGGATTGGCGCGCGTTGCGCGCTGGAACGGGCAAACCAGAGGCGCGCACGCATTTTCTGTCGCCGAGCATAGCGTGATTGTGGAGCACATTGTCCGCACACTCTACCCGAAAATTGACAAACGCTGGTTTCTTGCGGCTTTGCTGCATGATTCATCCGAATATGTAATTGGCGACATGATCAGCCCGTTCAAGGCCGCTCTGGGCGTCAATTATCGCGAATTTGAAGACCGGCTGGAAGCCGCCGTTCACATCCGCTTCGGCCTGCCACCCAAAGCACCAGCGGATGTGAAGCGAAAAATCAAACGGGCCGACCGCATCTGCGCCCATCTCGAAGCGGTTCAGATTGCGGGTTTCGGAGAAACAGAGGCAAGGCAGTTTTTCGGTCCCGTTCCGGCGGAGATTGAACTGGAAATACGTCCGGTTCCCGCCAATAAGGCCCAGATCCTGTTTGTCGAACGCTTCAATGAATTGATGCAGGCGATGGAGCCGAAGAAAATGCGTCGGTCGGCATGAGCCTCCCGCCCGTAGCCGTCGGTCTGAATGCCGTGGTCATGGCGGCCGGGGAGGATGGCCCACAAGTACTCGTGGTTCCGCGCAAGGACCGCGAACCGGCACTGCCGTTTGGGCCGTTCGATCCTGCACGCCATCGGACGTTTGAAATCGGGCTTCGGGAATGGGTGAGCGAACAGGCGCACTTCCAGCTCGGCTATGTCGAACAGCTCTACACATTCGGAGATCGTGGCCGTGAAGCGCCGCTGGCCGACCTGCCCGCCTCTCACAAAGCCCGCATCATCTCTATCGGGTATCTGGCTTTGACGCAGGAAGCGACCGCTCTGCCCTCAGGTGGCGGTGAATGGCAGAACTGGTATCAATTCTTCCCCTGGGAAGATTGGCGCAATGGCCGACCGAATATCCTGAACGATGATATCGAACCCGCCTTGCGACGATGGATAGACGAAGCCGAAACCGAAGAAAAACGCGCCAGTCGGCGCGACCGGGCGCGGATCACCTTTGGGCTCGATGGCCGGGGCTGGAATGAAGAGCGATGTCTCGATCGCTATGAATTGCTTTACAGCTCGGGCCTGATCGCCGAGGCGGCACGGGACAGACAAGAGACCCAGCTCATGGCAACGATCAGCCGTTCCATGGCATCGGACCATCGGCGCATTGTCGCGACCGCCATCAGTCGGCTGCGGGGAAAGATTAAATATCGCCCCGTTGTTTTTGAACTCATGCCCGACTTGTTCACACTTTCCAGCCTTCAGAGTGTCGTCGAAAGCATTGTTGGATTTGCGCTGCACAAGCAGAATTTCCGACGCGCCCTCGATCGCACCGGCTTTGTTGAAGGCACCGGGAAAATGCAATCCCGGACGGGCGGACGCCCGGCCGAATTATATCGCCATCGACGCGAGGCGTTGCGCGAAATCCAGGCGACGGGAATTTCGATTCCGCGTTTGAAATAATCGCCCCTGACCTGATGAATGCCTTTGACTTGTACGTGTCGGTGGCCTATTTAGGCTCAGTAAGAGCAAAAGGCGGAATCGACAACGATCCGCCTTTCTTCGGAATTATCTAATGCTCATTTTGAGCATAAATGGAGTGGCGATTATGGACCGTCTGGACTGGACCCGCCCGAACTGGCGTTGTGACGCTGAACCCACCCACATCGCGCCTGACGAACCGCTTGTTTACGACGATGCTGTCAGGGCCGAGACCAATCATCTCTATGAACGGGTGAAAGACGTCATTCTGCCGGACGAATGGCCGGTCCATGCGCCGCTCATTGCTGCGATCAATCGCCTGAAAAAAGAGCGCGGCGCCATTATTCTCGCCCACAATTACATGACACCGGAAATCTTTGCCTGCGTCGGCGATCTCAGCGGCGACAGCCTCGCCCTCGCTCGCATGGCAGCAAGTGTTGATGAAGACATCATTGTTCAGGCCGGCGTGCATTTCATGGCCGAAACCGCCAAAATCATGTCACCTGAAAAGACCGTGCTCATCCCCGACATGCGCGCCGGTTGCTCACTCGCGGAAAGCATCACCGGAGCCGATGTCGCGGCCATCAAGGCAAAATACCCGGACTACCCGATCGTCACCTATGTCAACACATCCGCCGCGGTCAAAGCCGAAGCCGATGTCTGCTGCACGTCCGGCAATGCTGTTCAGGTGACAGAATGGGCCGCCCGCGAATGGAAGACCGACACCGTCATCCTGATCCCGGATGAATTCCTCGCCAAGAACGTCGCCGCCAATACGGATATTCGTATCCTGACCTGGAAGGGCGCATGCGAAGTCCACGAGCGCTTCACCGCCGAGGATGTGGACGCTCTGCGCGAAGGCCATCCCGGCGTTGTCGTCCTCACACACCCGGAAAGCCCGGAAGATGTGGTCAAAGCCGCCGACTATACTGGCTCGACCGCAGGCATGGCGGCTTTCGTCAAAAACACCCAGCCGGAAAAAGTCGTACTCCTCACCGAATGTTCAATGAGCGATAATGTGGCGATTGAAAATCCCGGTGTGAAATTCGTCCGCCCCTGCAATCTCTGCCCGCACATGAAGCGGATCACGCTGCAGAATATCTATGACGCACTGCGCTATAACCGGTTTGAAATCGAGGTCGATGAATCTGTCGCCGAGCGCGCGCGGCGCTCTATCCAGCGCATGCTCGATCTGCCGAAACCCGATAGCCCCGGACAATTCGACAAGGACCGCCCACCGGTCGAGGTTGGATTGGTCTAACTCATATGCCCTCCCCCACCCTCATTATCGGTGCCGGAATTGCCGGGCTCTGGACAGCGCTGAAGCTTGCACCGCAGCCTGTCATCTTGCTGACCGGATCGCCATTGGGGACAGGTGCAGCAACCGGTTGGGCACAAGGCGGGGTCGCCGTTTCTGCAAGCCCCCCCGACAGTATTGATTCGCACACGAATGACACGGTTTCGGCGGGCGCCGGCCTCTCCCATCATCAGCCAGCCCACGCGCTTGCATCCAGCATTCACACGGAAATTCAAGCATTGCGGGATATGGGTGTTCCGTTTGAAATCGACGCGAGCGGTGCATTATCCATGGCGCTGGAGGCTGCTCACAGCTTCCCCCGCATTGCTCATATCAGCGGCGATCAGGCCGGAGCATTGATTCTGGATATTCTGATCAGCGCGGTCAGCCGGGCCACACATATCGACATCCGGGATAGCTGGCGCGCGACCGCTTTGATTCCATCCGGTGATGGCGGTTGCACGGGCGTGATCGCGCGCGATTCAAACGGTAATCGGCATACGATGCTGGCCGAAAAAATCGTCCTGGCCATGGGCGGATATGGCGGCCTTTTTGCCGACACAACCAGCCCGCGCGGCGCCACCGGTCAGGCTATCGCGATGGCCGCGAGGCTGGG
>BQJI01000180.1 GCA_021604625.1 Hyphobacterium sp.
CGCATGGAATTGATGGCGGCAATCCGTGCCCTTCAATCTGTCAAAGGCGAGAACAAGCCGGTTCGGCTGGTCACCGATTCGACCTATGTGCGCGACGGCGTCACCAAATGGATTCACGGCTGGAAGCAGAATGGCTGGAAAACCGCTGCCAAAAAACCGGTCAAGAATGCCGATTTATGGGTGGAGCTGGACGAGGCTGCGACCCGGCATGATGTCAGCTGGGACTGGGTCAAAGGCCATTCCGGTGACCCCGAGAATGATCGCGCCGATGAATTGGCGCGGCTGGCCATCGCCCAGATGCGCGATGCCAGCCTGATGTAGCCGCATTCAGGTTTTCAGGATCAGGCGTGTGCCATCCAGCGCCGTGACAACTGCACTCGCACCGGCTTCCAGATCGCCGCCATCTTCGGTTTTCGCCGCCCATTCGGTATCGCCATGGCGGACCCGGCCGCGGCCTTCCTTGAAGCCGGCAACAACTGTCACGCTCTCACCAACCAGATATGTCGACCGCGTATTCAGCCCGCTATCAGCACCGCTTTTAAGACGCGGTTTGACGTAGCGATCCCCGAGAAACAGCAACACCACGCTGAGCATTGCAAACGTCAGCAACTCGGCCTGCCAGCCAAAGAACGGCGCGATAATCGCGGTGATGAATGCAGCAGCAGCCGGCCACAGAAGATAGGTGGTACCAGTCAGCAATTCGGTGATCAGCAGGGCCGCCGCAATGCTCAGCCACCACCACAAATTCAACCCTTCAAGCGTTGCGACAAGCATATCCATGAAAAGCGCCTCCTATTCCGTCGTCGGAACGCTGCCGCGACTCTGACCGACCGCCGATTCAGCGGCCGTTTTGGCGGCATCACGCGCCGCCTTGGTCAGTTCGCCCACGCCCATGACTGTCGATACGATATTCGAGAACTCCGCCGGAATGATGACGGTTTTCTGCTGATCGCTTTCGGCCAGCTTGCCAAAGGCTTCGACATATTTCTGGCCAAGGAAATAATTGATCGCATTGAGGTCGCCCTCGGCGATTGATTTCGACACCATTTCGGTGGCCCTGGCCTCGGCTTCTGCGGAACGCTCGCGCGCCTCTGCATCCCGGAAAGCCGCTTCCTTGCGACCTTCGGATTCCAGAATTTGTGACTGTTTCTGACCTTCGGCGCGAAGAATTTCGGATTGCTTCTCGCCTTCCGCTTCCAGAATTTCAGCGCGCTTCAGCCGTTCGGCTTTCATCTGCCGGGCCATCGCCTCGGTAATATCCGGTGGCGGCGACAGATCGCGAATCTCGATCCGCGTGACTTTCACACCCCACGGATTGGTGGCCGCATCAATGACCGCCAAAAGACGCGCATTGATATCGTCACGGTTCGACAGAGTCTGATCGAGGTCCATCGACCCGACAACAGACCTTACATTGGTCATCGCCAGATTGAGGATCGAGAAATCAAGATTGTCGACCTCATACGCGGCGCGCGCGGATTCCATCACCTGAATGAAAACCACGGCATCCACCGATACCATGGCGTTATCCTTGGTAATGACTTCCTGCTTGGGAACGTCCAGCACGCGTTCGCGCATATTGATCTTGTACCCGACCTTGTCGAAGAAGGGCACGATGAAATGAAGGCCCGGTCCCATTTTTCGCGTGAAACGGCCAAACCGCTCAAGCGTGAATTCCATACTCTGCGGAACAACCTTGATCGTCGAGGTTACCAGCGCGAGCGCCAGCAACACCAGGACACCAATGACAATATAATATTCCATGGACCTTCATTCCTTTCGTTTACGAGAGCTGGTCGAGCATGTGTTCAGCACTCGACGTGCGGAAATCGCCCGGCTCTTCCGTGTTCAAAATCTCGACAACACCGTCCTTGACCAGCATTGAAAAACGTTGCGAGCGTGTGCCCATGCCAAAACCGGATCCATCCATCGTCAGGCCGGTCGCCTCGGCAAAATCACCATTTCCATCGGCCAGCATGACAATGTCGCTGCCAACGCGCTGATCCTTGCCCCAGGCGTGCATGACAAAGACGTCATTCACCGAGACGCAAGCAATCGTATCGACGCCTTTGGCGCGGAGCGCATCGGCCTTTTCTACAAACCCCGGCAGGTGTTTGGCGGAGCAGGTCGGCGTAAAGGCTCCCGGTACGGCAAACAGTGCGACCGTTTTACCGGCAAACACATCAGCCGTCGCCATCTGGGAAGGACCATCTGCTGTCATGACACCGAATTTGACGTCTGGCAGCTTGTCACCCTTGGAAATTGTCATTGTGTGATTCTCCTCGCATATCGCGCTTTTGTTGAATGTGCCCGATCGATTCTCGTCTGAATAGCGGGAACATGGCTTTACCTATCCCCATTTTGGGGTGAGCATGAACTCATGGCTGCAGAAGGTTATCTCAAAGGCAAGCTGTTGATTGCCAGCCCCGCGATCGGTGATCCGAGTTTTGATCGCGCGCTCATCTATATCTGCGATCACGATGACGAGCACGCCATGGGTATTGCCATCAATAACCCGGTGGAGGACTTGCGTCTGCCCACATTGTTCGATCAGCTTGAAATCGAGAGTGACATTCTGTTGCCAGACCATCCTGTTCTGAATGGCGGGCCGGTTGATGCCGATCGCGGCTTTGTCCTGCACACGCCGGATTTTTCCATGGAAAGCGCAACGATGCGTATTTCCAGCAATATCTGCCTGACGGCCACGCGCGAAGTGCTGGATGCCATGGCATCCGATCAGCCACCACGTCAATCCGTGCTGGCTCTGGGATATGCCGGTTGGGGGCCGGGACAACTGGATGATGAGCTACAGGCCAGCGCATGGTTGGTCGCGGAGCCTGACGAATCGCTCATTTTTGATGACAAGTTTGACGATAAGTGGGAGCGTGCCCTTCGACTGATTGGTGTCGACCCTGCCCGGCTTTCGGCAATTTCCGGTCACGCCTGAGGCAATACCGCCCCCGGCGGCGCAATTCGCCCTTGTAATCCGGCTCTGACTACTTCAGCCGCAAGCTCCGGGGACAATGCACCCGCATACCGGAATCCCTGCCCGTAATCGCACCCCATCTCGGCCAGATGTCGGGCCGTATCAGATGATTCAATGCCCTCTGCCACAACGGTCATGCCCAGATGCTTGGCCAGTTGAATGACTGATTCGACCACTTTTTTTGCGCTGTCTGACGTTTCCATGGCGCGCACGAAATAGCGATCGATCTTGACGGTATCGAAATTGAACTGATCGAGACGCGAAAGTGAAGAATACCCGGTCCCGAAATCATCCAGCGCAATCTGGATGCCACCCTGTTTCAGCGCGGCAATGACAGATGCGGCGCGATCCGGCTCTTTCATGATTTCGGTTTCGGCAATTTCCAGCTTATAGGCACCAGCACGAAGCCCGGCCTGGTCGACCGCCTCTATCAGTCGTTCGGCAAATCCAAGGGACACCAGCTCGCCAACACTGGTATTGGCCGCGACGAACAGCGGAATATCCGGGCAGGCCTTTCGCCATGCCGCCAGATCAGCCGCCGCCGCTGCCCGCACCCGATTTCCGATATCGCCGAGTAAATCCAGATCGTTCGCAAGCGACAGAAAATCATCAGGGCCGATAATGCCGACGCCCGGACGCTCCCAACGTGCAAGCGCCTCAAACCCCGCAAGGCTGCCGGTCTCCAGCGCGATGATCGGTTGGTAATGCGCCAGAATTTCGCCGTCCGACACAGCCGCCGTAACGCGTGTCTCCCTGGCGAGTTGATCGCGGGTATCATGGGAAAACCTGCCGGCTGGAAAAACCAGCCCTGCCAACAGCCCTTCCGCATTTCGTGCGCCAAGAAACCGCAGATATCGAACAGCTCCGCATTCGCCGATCAACCGCACGCGCAGGTCCAGTTCGCCGTCATGCATCCCGCGTGCAAAAGCCGCCTGATCCGCCGGTGCAATTTTCTCGTGAATTTCAGCAACCGGGTATTCGGGTTGATTCAACCCGATATACGCCAGATTTCCCGCAAACCGAACACGGTCCATCTTGACCTCGAACGCGACAGCTCCGGATGCTTTTGCGGCGCGGCTATAGAGCGCGTCATCCATGCATCATATCCCCGGACAAAAGCCCAAGTCGGTCATGGTCGCGCCATTCGCCAGCGATCAGAAGAAAACCTCGTGCTAGCCCCTCATACTGGAATCCGATTTCTTTCAGCAAAATACGTGATGCGGTGTTTTGAGGCTGAACGGCCGCTTCGATTCGGTGCAATTGCAATTCGTCAAACGCAAAAGCGAGTGCACGCCTGACCGCCTGTCGGGCATAACCACGACGGATATAGGGTGCGCCAATCCAGTAGCCGATATCGGCGGACTGCATCACGCCGCGCTTGATATTGTTCAGATTACAGGCGCCGACCAGCAGATTGTCTTTCTTGCGAATGATGAAAAACGGCGCGCCGCGCCCGTCTTTCCAGTCCTGATCATAACGGCGCAGGCGTGCACGATACGCGGTCCGGGTCAGCTCATCCCCGGTCCAGGCCGGCTCCCACTGTTCGGTATGTCGACGGCTGGCGGCCCGCAATTTCGCCCAGGCTTCATAATCGTCCGCGCACGGTGCTCTGAGGCGCAATTCGCGTGTTGTCAGTTC
>BQJI01000181.1 GCA_021604625.1 Hyphobacterium sp.
GTGGCTTGCAATCCGTCCATGACCGGCATTCGCATATCCATCAGGATAACGTCGAAGGCTTTCTCGGTCGCGGCGGTGAGAGCCTGTTCACCGTTCTCGGCAAATTCAACCGCCCATCCCTTGGCAATCAGGAAGCCTTCGATGACGGTTCTGTTAATGGCGTTGTCTTCAGCGGCCAGCACGCGCAGAGGGCGGTCGGGCAAGCCGTAATTATCGCGTTTCGAATCACGTGGCGGCGCTGGCGCGTCTTCAATCGCCGAGGCCGGTTCGGCTGGCGTTTGCCTGACCGGTACAGAATCGCGGCGTTCCAGGCTCGGCATTTCCGCCGTAAACCAGAAACAGGAACCGCCGTCTTTCACACGTTCATATCCAACCTGCCCATTCATCATCTCGGCCAGATGGCGCGTGATCGTCAGACCCGTGGACGTGCCGTCCATCAACCGCATGCCATCGGCGTCGGTTTCGAAGAAATTCTTGAACAGACGACCTTCGGCCTCGCGCGGCACGCCGCGACCTGTATCGCTCACAACGGCCTTCAAGTGGGCGTTGTTGCCCTGAATACTGGCTGTCAATTCAACCAGAATTCGTCCACTAGCGGTGAACCGGATGGCATTGCGGATATACGTGAATAGCATCTGTTTCAGGCGGGCGGAATCGCCGATCAACACACGATCGGTCTCGCCTGACAGCGCAAATTCGATCTGCAAACCCTTGTCTCTGGCTTTGGGTTCCCAGAGCAGGCGCGCATCCCGCGCCAGACGTTCGGCAGTGATTTCGCCGGTGATAAGATTCAGCTGACCGGATTCGAGCGTGGAGACATCGCGCAGATCGCCGACAAATCGCATCAGCATTTCGCCGGATTCATAGATCTGGCGTGTGCGCTTGCGCGTATCGGCATCGAGATTCTCGTCTTCGGATATCCGGCGTGAAACGCCCATAATGCCCGAGAGTGGATTTTTTATATCGTGGCTGACACTGGCCAGGAATGCGGACTTTGCCTTGACCGCGTCTTCGCCCTTACGCGCCGCAGCTTCATGGCGCTTGGCCAGTTCACGCAAGGCCTTGGCCTGGGTTTCAACCCGGATACGGGCGCCGTCCAGAGACGCATTGGCTTCCAGCGCGTCTTTCAGCGTGCCCCGATATTGTTTCGACAACCGAATGGTAAAGCCGAGATAAAGCACCAGCAAAGCCGCCATGCCGTAGGCCTGCGGCGTGCCGATCATGATCAGATAGGTGCCCAGCACCGCAATCGCCGGGGCGTTATAAGCAATGATTCCGATCGGCCGCGTGGCTGACGACAGAGCCGCGCCGGCCGTAACGCCGGCGAAAATCAACGCCACCGCGAAATGCGCCACGGATATGTCCGTCATCGGCAGCAGGAATACCGCTGCGCCCCAGACCGAGCCTGAAAGCCCCGTCAAAAGCAGATACAGCTTGTCTTGCATGACGCCGAGTCGGCCACCGTGCGACAACGCATGGCGCGCCAGGTAAAAGCGAATTCCCGCCAGGCTGACACCAATCGCAAACCACGCGCCGACATTCAGCCATGGCGCCTGAGTCAGCAACATTCCGCCGAGCACCAAACCGGCCACAACGCTGATCGGGACAGCGGCAATCCCGCTTCTGTAGTAAATTTCCATGCGGGCGCGGTCGATCTCTTCCAACGCACCCTCTTCGGTGACACGCTGTTTCGACGCCAGCTCTTCGGCCTTGTTTTCTGCTCTGCTAGAGAATTTCAAACCGAACACAGCAATCCCCGCCTGAGATTCAAAACGAATCACCTGATCCCAGAAGGGCATAGTCATGGTGGCCAGAAGGTTAATAATGCTGGCTTTGAGCAAAATGGGCCGAAGGCCCTTCATCACCGACGCGATAGGCGTATCTCAGGATTTGTTTGCCAGAAGGTCTCGAATCTCGGTCAGCAACACTTCTTCCTTTGACGGAGCCGGCGGCGTTTCCGGCGCTGCCTCTTCTTTTTTCTTCATGGAATTCATGCCCTTGATGATCAGGAACAGGGCGAAGGCGAGGATCACGAATGCGATGACATTGTTGATGAACATGCCATAATTAATGGTGGCCGCTCCGGCTTCCTGCGCCGCCGCCAGGGTTTCATACTCAGCATCGCCCAATGTGATAAAAAGATTGGTGAAATCCACACCGCCAAGCGCCAGCCCGAGAGGCGGCATCAGAATGTCATTCACCAGCGACCGCACGATGGTTGAAAACGCGCCGCCCAGAATGAAGCCGACCGCCAGATCGACCACATTGCCACGCATAGCAAAATCCTTGAATTCCTTGAGCATGAGCCCCTCCCTGTTGTTGATTACAAAAAAGTAACAACGGTGCGCATGCCTGTCACCCTGCGGATGCGAGGTATCGACCCGGGCGGACGGTTGATAATCCGAACCCCAACCCCATTTGAGGGACCAGAACGACTTCCATACCTGTTACCAATGATCTGATTGCACACCAATTTGCGCCATCATCCGACAGGCAAATCAAGGACGAGATGAAAATGAAAAACTTTAAAATTGCGGTCGTGGTTGGCAGTTTGCGCGCCGACTCCCTGAACCGGAAAGCGGCGAAAGCGCTGATCGCGCTGGCGCCGAACAATTTGTCTTTCGAGTTCGTCGAAATTGGCGATTTGCCGCACTATAATGAGGATGTCGAGGCCGCCGGCACACAAGCCGCGTGGGAAAGCTTCCGCGCGCAGGTGAAAAGCGCCGATGCCGTCCTGTTTGCGACGCCGGAATATAACCGCTCGGTGCCGGGCGCATTGAAAAACGCCATTGATGTCGGCTCGCGTCCCTATGGACAGAGCGCATGGGCAAAGAAACCCGCCGCGATCATCAGCGTTTCACCCGGTGCTCTGGGCGCATTTGGTGCCAACCATCATCTGCGCCAGTCACTGGTCTTTCTGGATATGCCGATCCTGCAACAACCCGAAGCCTATATCGGCGGCGGCGGAAAATTGTTTGGCGATGATGGCGGGCTGCAAAGTGACGACACCAAGGCCTTTTTCAAGACCTTCATCGATGCCTTCGCCGACTGGATTTCGCGCACGGCAAATTGAAGGCGAACGCCGGGGCGTGAAAAACGGCAAGGCGCTTTTACCTGGCGCCCTGTCGTCATCGAAACGCGTGTTGAAAATGGTAGCGGAGGAGAGACTTGAACTCCCGACACGCGGATTATGATTCCGCTGCTCTAACCAGCTGAGCTACTCCGCCACACGGGATTGCGACCTTAACAGGCCGACCATGCGAGGGAGGCGATATACTGTGCTCACCGCGCCGGTGCAAGCACCCGAATTCACCCGACGAGCGGGTTTTGCATGGCGGGGCGTGGGCCACCCGCCTATGTTGGTCTGCGACCAGATGGATTCGGAGCAGCCATGAGCCTGATTGATGACGCGCCTGCCCCTCGCCGCATTCTGATACTGGCCGCGCACCCGACGCCGCGCCGGTCGATTGCCGGCCGCGCCCTTCGACAGGCCGCGCGGCAGGTGGGCGGCGTTACCATTGCCGATCTTTACGCTGAATATCCGCGTGGAGACATCAATGCCGATGCCGAACAGGCCCGCGCGGAAGCCCATGACGTCATTATTTTTCTGCATCCCTTCTACTGGTATTCAACGCCGCCCATCCTGAAAGAATGGCAGGACATCGTTCTGGAATATGGCTGGGCTTTTGGCAGCGATGGCAATGCGCTCGCCGGGAAAATCTTTTTTTCGGCTCTGACAGCGGGCAATCCGGAGGAGAGCTATGCGGGCGACGGATATAATAATTTCACACTGCGGCAATTGCTGACCCCGCTGGAACAGACCGCGGATTATTGCGGCATGGCCTATCTGCCGCCTTTTGCATTTTTCCGCGCCGGTCATGCGCAGGAGGATAATCGTCTGAACGAGCATGTGGCCGAATGGAAAGGGCTGCTATCGGCGTTGCGCGATTACAAACTTGATATCGAGACGGCGCGCACCCTGCCCGCGCTGAACGATCAGCTGAAAACGCTGACGAAGGAGGCCTAGGCCATGGACGGCATTCTCCTCAGTGCCACGATCTATCTGGTGGCTGCCGTCATTCTGGTGCCGATCTGTTCGCGCCTCGGCCTGGGTTCGGTGCTTGGCTATCTGATTGCCGGTGTGTTGATCGGACCGGTCTTTGGCCTGGTCGGTTCGGAAACCCAGGATTTGCAGCATATCGCCGAGTTCGGCGTGGTGATGATGCTGTTTCTGATCGGGCTGGAGCTGGAGCCGCGCGCCCTGTGGGATATGCGCATGCGGCTTTTAGGGCTGGGCGGATTGCAGGTGTCGCTGACGGCAGGGCTGATTGCGGCGGGCTGTGTCGCGATGGGGCTGAACTGGACATTTGCCGTCGCCATCGGCCTGACCTTCTCGCTGTCATCGACGGCTATTGTTATGCAATCGCTGGCCGAAAAGGGGCTGGACAAGACCGAGGGCGGACGCGGCAGTTTTTCCATCCTGCTGTTTCAGGACATTGCCGTCATTCCGATGCTGGCGCTGTTGCCCTTGCTGGCCATGCCGGATCTGATGGGATCAGGCGTTGAGGACGTGGCGCATGGCGCTGGCGGACGTGCGGCCGATGGCGAT
>BQJI01000182.1 GCA_021604625.1 Hyphobacterium sp.
CTTTGAACGCTGCCGCGCGCTCCAGCGCCCAGATATCGCCAACCGTTTCGACCACGCAGATCACCGACGGGTCGCGCCGGGGTGCCGAACAGATGGCGCACGGATCAGCAACGTCGAGATTTCCGCAGGTCGAACACGCCGTAATCTTGTCAGCAGCCTCCGCCAGCGCGCTCGCCAGCGGGCTCATCAACGCATCGCGCTTTTTCAGAAGGTGCAATGCCACGCGCCGCGCCGAGCGCGGGCCCAGCCCCGGCAATTTGGCGAGCAGCGCAATCAGGCGCTCAATTTCGGGTCCGGCAGAATGGGTCGACACGCTGGATTATCCTGGAATCGAGAAACCGGGCGGCAGCGGCAGACCACCGGCGGCGTCTTTCATTACCCGCGCCTGAACTTCTTCCGCCTTCAGCCGGGCTTCGGTAAAGGCCGCCTTGATCAGGTCTTCAACAACTTCTTTTTCGCTGGCCACAAGAATGCTCGGATCAAGCTGGATGTCCTTGATATCGCCCTTCCCGGATAAAGTGACACTGACCAGGCCGGCACCGGATTCGCCGGTCACCTCTTCCAGGTTCAGCTGTTCCTGTGCCTCCTGCATGCGCGCTTGCAGTTCTTGCGCCTGCTTCATCAAACCCATCAGGTCTTTCATGATTGCTGCTCCGCCGTGTCGGCGTCCTCTTTAATCACCGGCTCTGCCGGTTTGCGAATTTCCACGATCTCGGCACCGGGGAAAATCCGCAATGCCTGCGCCACCACGGGATCGCGCGACACCCGCTCGGCATGTTCGCGTTCCTCGCGCTTGTGACGTTCCCGAATGGTCTCGCCGCCACGCGAATCATGCGTCGCCATCACCGCCCAGGTGACACCCGTCCAGTCCTGAAGACGCTTGGCCACGCGCTGTGCCAGGTCCGGCGGCGCATGTTCTGCCGGTTCAAATACAATTTTCCCGGGCTTGAAAGACACCGGCCGAATGAAACGGGTCATGTCCGAACGCAATGCCGCATCGGCCCGGCCGGTCATGGCGTCAACCATCGCGTCCAGCGACGCCGGTGCATCCCTGATGTCCAGCACAGATTCACCGGCGTCGTTGCTCTCGACGCTTTCCGGAACTGGCGGCGTTATCGGTCGTGCCTCAGGCGTTTCCGCCATCGCGGTCGCTTCGGCGACGGGCGCCTCGACAGGCGCTGAGGCTTCAGGCTTTGGGACGGAGGGGGCGGCCTCCACATCGCCGCGCAGCAGTCGGGCGGCATCTTCTGGCGACGGTAAGGACGCCGCCGACCCGAGCCGCAGAAGTGTCATTTCAGCCGCCGTCAGCGGATCCGGCGCCCGGCGCACATCATCCAGCCCGACAAGCAAAATTTTCCACAAGCGCGTCAATTGCGCGATCGACAGTTTCTCCGCAATCGCCGCCAGCCGTGCAATTGTTTCCTTGGCTTCCGCCAGATCAACGTCGGGCCCTGCCGCTTTCACACGCGTCAGGGCGTGCAGATAATCCAGACAATCGCGGGTGATTACAGCGGGATCGCCACCAGAATCATACAATGACGCCATCTCGGCCAACGCCTTGGCATGATCACCGGCAAGCGCCGCTTCCAGCAGATCGAGCACGCGCGCCCGGTCGGCCAGACCCAGCATGTCGCGGATTTGCAATGATGAAACCGGCCCGTCAGTGCCCTCGCCCTGCACAATCGTCTGATCGAGCAATGACAACGCATCGCGAACCGACCCCTCGGCCGCGCGCGCAATCAGCGCCAGCCCGTCTTCATCAACCGATGCGCCTTCTTTTTCACAGATGTTCGCCAGATGGGCCGTCAGCTCATCGCGGTCAACGCGTTTCAGATCGAACCGCTGACAACGCGACAATACCGTGATCGGCACTTTGCGAATCTCGGTGGTGGCGAAGATGAATTTGACGTGGGGTGGCGGTTCTTCCAGCGTTTTCAGCAACGCATTGAACGCAGGCGTCGACAACATGTGAATTTCGTCAATCACATAGACTTTATAGCGCGCCGACACCGGCGCATAACGCACGCCTTCCAGAATTTCCCGAATATCGCCAACGCCGGTACGCGAGGCAGCATCCATCTCCATCACATCAACATGGCTGCCCTTCTGGATGGCATCGCAATGCTGTCCGGGCGGGTCGAGCGAGATGGACGGGGCATCCTGGTCTTCAGTGAGATAATTCAGCGCCCGCGCAATCAGCCGCGCCGTGGTGGTTTTGCCCACACCACGCACACCCGTCAGCATGTAGGCGTGGGCAATGCGGCCGGACCTGAACGCATTGGTCAGCGTTCGCACCATGGCCTCCTGGCCAATCAGGTCTTCAAATCGTAACGGACGGTATTTACGCGCCAATACCTGATAGCCGGCGGCAGCCTCGGGCATATCAAGGCCCAGAGACGGTCCCGGATCGGTGTCCGTCATCTGTTCCGGCGCGTCGTCCATGGCCTCGTTTCTGAGCTGATTCCGAAGATAAGTGGAAGACCGGACAGCGACCCGGAGCAAAACTCGTTACGGCTGCTTCCTTCCGGACCTGACCGGGTTGGCGAGGCGTCCGTCCGCGCCGATCTTCCAATGACAATATCGGACGTTGGGCGGCGACTTGCAAGGCATCGGACTCAGCCCGGATTCACACTGATTTCATATCGACTGTGGCGTGAGGCCAGACGCGGTTCCTGGGTTGAAATTTCCACGATAAACGGCGCGCTGGCATCGACGGTAAATTCATGACTGCCGGGCTCAGGGCGCTCACGCTGGAGACGCCGTCCGGTTTCGGCGTCATACACCACAATCCCGTAGCGCATGTCGGGGGATTCAAACGCCACATTGACCGTCACCGCACCTGTCGCCTCCACCCGCCACAAATCAGCCAGATCATCATGACCCACCAGACCATTGCCCGATTCACCGGCAATGAGCGCAGGATAAACGCCGTTACGCGCGGCATCGGCATCGCCGCCGCCCGTATCCGAAGCGTCTTCAATGGCGATTTCAAACAGGCTGTAAGGCGTGACGGTCTCGTAATTATCGCCGACGCCAATGATAAAGCCATCGCCCGTCGTATCGACATAGTATCCGGTCAGGCTTTCACCCGGCAGATTGCGTTCGCGCGGAAAGCCGGACCCGGCCCGCTCACCGGTGGAATCCAGCATCTGGATCGTCATCGCGCCCAGCGAGGCTTGCGTTTCCGTCGCCGCATCGCCCTCGCCGGACCAGGCATAACTTTGGAGAAGACCGCGCACGACGCCCATCTCGCCTTCTTCGGTCTCGACACGGAAATACCGGTATTCGCCTTCCGGCACGAGCTCGCCAATCGTGTAGATACCGGGCTCCAGCAGCACGGCATCCTCTGGCGTCAATCCGCCCTGTACCGGATTTTCACAGCGGATCAGCTCACGCGAGGAGCGGCTGACGGTCATGCCCGCGACCTCCCGCATGGCATCCGCCAGCGCTTCGCCATCCGGTGCATCAATATACCGCCCGCCTGCGGCTGCCGCGACGGCACGCATCTGCGCTTCCTGATCGGCATCGAGGTCAAACCCGACGACATAGGCGGACACGTTGATGTTTTCGGCCCGCAAGGCCGCAGCCGCCGCCACCGGATCGCCGTCGCAGGTCTCCTCGCCATCTGACAGCAACACGATCAATCGCTCGCGTGCTTCAAGAGTCGACAAATCATCAGCCGCCGCCGCCAGACTCGCAGCAATCGGCGTATAGCCATAGGGCGACAATCCCGCCGCAGCGGTCCGCAACGCGCCCAGATCATCTGTCAGGAATTCCGTCAGTCTTTCGGTGTTCGGACAGGAGGCTTCAGCGGTATGGTCGACATTGGCGTCAAATCCATAAGCGCGCAGCGAGGCGCGAATATCCGCGTCTTCGATCACGTCCAGCGCATTGATGAACGCCGTGCGCGCGATCTCCATTTTGGAGCGGTCGCCAGCCATCACCGCCATCGAGCCAGACGCATCGAGAATAAACTGAACCGCAATTGCGCCCTCGCCCTCGGGCGCCACGTCTTCACTGCCTTCAAAAGACACGCCGCGGACAACTTCCAGAATGCGTTGCTGGATAATGTCGAATGCCGGACAGGCCTCGACCCCGTTTTCAACGTTGGAAACCGTTGTTTGCGCCATGGTCAGACTTGCTGTCAGGCAGAGCAGCCCCACTCCCGAAATCGTGTTTCTCATCTGCGACTCCCCTGATCCGCTTTCTGCATAGCATATCGCGGAACCCGGCTCTATTAACGCCGGACGCGATGTTCAGAGGCGCGGCAAATATGCTTCCGCGTCGGGGCGGAAACGCGGTGAGGTGTCGACCTGCTCGGCGTGATAGGGTTGAAGGCAAAAGCTCTCCTGCGCAATTTCGATCAGGTTGAAACCGGCGGGCACGTCACGCGTGCGCGACGAAAACGCTGTCGACGCCCCGACAAACCAGCTTCGTTTTCCAGGCAGTTCGAGCGGGCAGGCAAATTGCTGGTGCAGATGGCCCGTCAGGACCAGATCGGCGTGCTCGGCGATTGTCCGGGCAAATTCCGGCGCGCGGTGGGTCCGGGCACGGCCGCTCTGTG
>BQJI01000183.1 GCA_021604625.1 Hyphobacterium sp.
CGCCCGCGACATATCTGCCGATGCGCAGCCCGAAGACGGGCGTGACAAGGCACTGCGGCCCTTGTCTTTTGCCGAATTCGTTGGGCAACCCGCGGCCATCGGTAATCTGAAAGTTTTTGTCGAGGCCGCGCGTCGCCGCGACGAAGCGCTCGATCACGTGCTGCTGTCGGGGCCGCCGGGTCTGGGCAAGACCACGTTGGCGCAAATTGTTGCGCGCGAACTGGGCGTCAACTTTCGCGCCACCTCCGGCCCGGTGATTGCCAAGGCCGGCGATCTGGCCGCTATCCTCACCAATCTGGAACCGCGCGATGTGCTCTTCATCGACGAAATCCACCGCCTCGCCCCGGTGGTCGAGGAAATTCTCTACCCCGCGATGGAGGATTACTGCCTTGATCTGGTCATTGGCGAAGGGCCGTCCGCGCGCACCGTCCGGATTGACCTGCCGCCCTTCACACTGGTCGGTGCGACGACCCGTGCCGGCCTGCTGGCCACTCCGCTACGCGACCGTTTCGGCGTGCCCGTGCGTCTGGAATTTTATGATACCGAAGAATTGGCCGGTATCGTTGCGCGCGCCTCGGGCAAGCTGGGCCTGAACATGACCGATGATGGCGCGACCGAGATTGCGCGCCGCGCACGCGGCACACCACGTGTGGCCGGGCGGCTTTTGAGACGCGTGCGTGATTTCGTCGAAGCGGATGGTGTCGCGACAATCGATGCCGCCGCAGCGGACAAGGCCCTGAAACGGCTCGAAGTCGACGAGATCGGCCTCGACAGTCTCGACCGGCGATATCTGAAAGCCCTGACCGGCCATTTTGGCGGCGGACCCGTCGGCCTGGATACGCTGGCGGCCGCGCTCGCCGAAGCCAAGGACGCGCTGGAGGACGTGGTCGAGCCCTTCCTCATCCAGCAAGGCTTTATCCAGCGCACACCGCGCGGTCGCGTCGCCGCGGCCCGCGCCTGGTCGCATCTGGGGCTGAATATGCCGCAATCGCTCCAGAATACGCTGTTCGAGGACGGGAAATAATGTCAGGCGGCAAGATGGCGCTGCGCCGAAGTTTTCTGACGTAATGGCAAAGTGGCGGCAAAGATCGAACCTTCGCCCGGCGTGCTGGTGGCAGATAATTCCCCGCCCATGATCTTGCAAAGCTGACGGGAAATCGACAGTCCAAGGCCGGTGCCGCCATGCAGTCTGGTGGTCGAGGCGTCGGCTTGAGTGAACGGTTCGAACAGACGATCCAGCTTCTCCGGCTCGATCCCGATTCCGCTATCCTTCACAATGAATTCGACGGATGCGTTCGAGACCGTGACAGAAAACCGGATACGTCCGCTGGACGTAAACTTTACCGCGTTTGACATCAGATTATTGAGTATCTGGCTGACCCGCAGCGGATCTCCGATAAAGGTGCCATAGGCCTGTTCGGGAATGTCGGTGGCGACGCGCAAGCCTTTGGCTTCAGCCGTCAGTCCATGAAGCGACATCACCGTCTCGATGACATCGCCGAGATCAAACTCGATCTTTTCGATCTGTACTTCGCCGGCTTCGATTTTCGACATGTCGAGAATGTCATTCAGAAGCGTGAGCAGCATCTCGCCGGATTTCTCGATAATTTCGGCTTGGCCAATCTGCGCCTCGGTGAGGTCGGATTTCTTCATCAGCGCCGCCATACCCAGAATGCCGTTCAGGGGGGTGCGAATTTCATGGCTCATATTGGCAAGGAATTGCGACTTTGCGGCATTGCCTGCCGTTGCAGCCAGCCGCGCCTTGTTCAGATGCGTGTTGGCTTTGCCCATTTCACGCTGGAAAACCGCCGCGAATAGCGCAATCGAAATAACCAGAAAACTCAGCGTGATGGTGTTCCATTGCGCGGCCATTGCCTCGTTAAAACCATTGGGCAGGCCGGGCAGGGCTTCGCGAAACCACAGCAATGCGGCTAGCGTTGAAACAATCGCGACAGCCGACACAAGCCCGGCGCGATATCCGATCAGGAATGTGGCCAGCACCGGCAGGCCGGCCAAATAGAGAATCACCGGGTTGGCGGCGCCGCCCAGCGAGAGGGCGGGTATGGCGACCAGAATGAAAAGATGGGTCACGACGAGACTGGCAATCAGGCGCAATCGTCCGGAAAAATAGAGCGCTGGCGGCGCAGCAAGACACATTAGCGGTCCGACGACGCCGATCATCGTTTGCACCGGATGCGATTCAATCGATGTATCAAAGGAAATTGCGGCGGCAATAACGCCCAGAATACCTGTGCTCAGGGACAAGGCGACCAATAGCCGTTCCCGTGCCGTTCGCAGAACATCATCCGCTCGCGATTCCGGCCAGTACATCTGCCAGAACACTTGTTGAAGTCGGGAAAACCCCATGGATCGCCAGCCCATCATCTGTCAATGTTACCCATGATAGGATCAGCCCACTACGAGGGAGTTAATGCCGATGTCAGACCGCGACCCGTCCTGTGGATTCTGGGATGATGATAAAATTCACCGCCTGTCGGTGCGGGTCTATTTCGAAGACACAGACTTTTCGCAGATCGTATATCACGCCCGTTATTTGCATTTCTTCGAGCGCGGCCGCACCGAATCCCTTCGCGCGTTGGGCGTCCATCATTCGGAACTGATCAACGCCGATGACCCCGTCGCCTTTGCCGTACGTTCCATGGATATTCAATGGCTGCGTCCGGCGAAAATCGACGAATCCCTGATCGTCGAGACGCTCTACCGGCCCAATAAGGGACCGCGCCTTCGTATGGATCAAACCATTCGTCGGGGCGAAGAGGCACTCTGCACCGCCAAGGTTGAAGCCGTGATTATTGATCCTGCAGGTCGTCCCAAACGACCGCCGAAATGGATGGTCGATGTCTGGACACCTGTGGTCCAGCCCGCTGATACATAAACGGGTTCAACAAAAATCTGCCGTATTCTGACGGATATTTAAGTCCCGTGTGGCGCGCATGGCCTTGACGTCGGCGGATCAGTCCGGTTTGGAAGCATCAGATTAACGCTTATCGGCGAAACCCGTACGGGTTTGCCGCAGGAAAGGATGACGGATGGAAGCCGGTATCATTGAGGTCGCCCCTATTGCTCAGGAATACGGGTTTCTCCAGCTCTTCCTGCGTGCCGACTGGGTGGTCAAAGCAGTCATGGGTATTCTGGCCATCATGTCGGTCTGGTCCTGGGCCATTGCCATCGATAAATGGATATCGCTCCGTTCAGCCCGATCGAAAGGCAAGGCGTTCGAGGACGCCTTCTGGTCGGGCCGCGATCTCGACTCGCTGGCCAAGGAATACGGCAAGCGCCCGCGGGATCCGTTTTCACGGGTTTTCGCCGCTGGCCTGCGCGAATGGAAAGGCCGCAATTCCGGTGAGCGTGTCGCCAAGGCGGCCAATGCCGAATCCGGCCGCGAGCTTTCCAATATGGAAGGCGGACTTGGCATGCTGGCGACCATCGCATCGTCTGCACCGTTTATCGGCCTGTTCGGTACGGTATGGGGGATCATGAATTCCTTCCGCGCTATTGCCGCCTCACAGGACACAAATCTGGCCGTTGTTGCCCCCGGTATTGCCGAAGCCCTGTTCGCCACCGCGCTGGGTTTGCTGGCCGCTGTTCCTGCCGTGATTTTCTTCAACGCGCTTTCGGCCAATCTGTCGGGCTATGCGGCGAAGCTGGAAGCATTCGTCGATGAATTGTCGGCGCTGGCTGATCGCGGCGAGGATTGATCCATGGCGGGTTCAGTCTCATCAGGTCGACGTCGCGGGAACTGGAAACCGAAAGCTGAAATCAATGTGACGCCCTTCGTGGATGTCATGCTCGTGCTGCTGATCGTGTTCATGATCACCGCGCCTCTGTTGACCGTGGGTGTGCCCGTCGAGCTTCCGGAAACCGAAGCCAGCAGCATGTCGGCTGAAGACGAACCGCTTACCGTCACCGTTGGTGCAAATGGTGAAATTTTCATCCAGGAGACACCGGTTCAGTTCGACCAGCTTGTGCCACGCCTTCAGGCGATTGGCGGGGCCGGATTTGAAGGCCGCATTTTCATTCGCGCCGACGAATCAGTGGATTACGGCTCTGTCGTTCGCGTCATGGCGCGGATTTCTGCAGCGGGCTATACGAATATCGGGCTTGTCACCGATCCATTGAGCCAGGGCACCAATTCCCGCGACGGCGAAAACTAGCGGTTGGCCGGTATGCGCACAGCACTCGTCGTTTTTTTATCGCTGCTGCTGCATGTCGGAATCGTATTTGCGGGTCTGGTCTATTTTCCCGAAAGCGCCCGACAGTTTGCCACAACGCAGATTGTGCCGCTGGAACTTGTCACCGAAATTGCGGCGCAGACCAACGTGCCCCAGGATATTATAGAAGAAGAAGTGATCGAGGAGGAGGCCCCGCCGCCGGCCCCCGAGCCTGAACCTGAACCGCCTGCGTCAATTCCGCAGCCTGAGCCGGAACCCGAGCTGATCCCGGCGGAAGACCCGGTGGAAGAGCCCGAGCCTGTA
>BQJI01000184.1 GCA_021604625.1 Hyphobacterium sp.
CCGGTTTTCTGTACGAAAATCGCTTCGAAACTCTGCCGCACCTATACAGATCGTCACGGGTTGAAAGACGTCACCCGCGAATTGCTGAGCGTGGACATGTCCAAACAACAGCAAAGTTCCGACTGGGGCGCAGACGAATTATCGCCAGCGCAACTGGATTACGCCGCATCCGATGTCCTGCATCTTCATGCCTTGCGAGATCGCATGACGGCCATGCTGGAGCGCGAAGGACGAATGGGTCTGGCAAAAGCCTGTTTTGATTTTTTGCCGACGCGGGCCGATCTCGATCTTGCCGGTTGGGCCGAAACTGACATTTTCGCCCATTCCTGACGTCTTTGCCATAAACTCGCCGCGAGCGTTTTGCATGTACAGGCTTAGATGACCGCAAGCACGGCTGATACTTCCCCCTTGCAACCCTTGGCACACACGGCGTGGGAACCAAGGCTGGCGACCACTCTGGCCGAGGCCCGGCAGCGGACGGCCGTCATCCGGCTGTTGCGGATTGCGCTGGTCGGTCTGACGGCGCTGATCGTGCTGGCCATTACCGTGCAGATCCTGATGCGTTCATTCGGTCAGGCAGCCCCTTTGGCCGTGACGGTGGGAGAGGATGCCCGGATGATCAATCCACGCTTTACCGGCCGCGATGAAAGTGGTGCGCCCTATGTCGTCACCGCCGAGGCCGCGATCCGCCGCCGGGGCGAGGATGCACGCATCACTGAACTCGAATCCCCGCAACTCGACTACGCTCTGTTGGCAGCTGATCAGGCCGCCGATGGCGTACTGGCGCGATCGGGCATTTTCGATGCCACGGCGCGGACACTGGATCTGATTGCCGATGTACGCTTCCGCACCAGTTCCGGCTATGAGTTTCTCGCTGAACATGCACGTGTCTATCTGTCTGAAGACCGGGTCGTGGGTGAAAGCGCGGTTGAAGGCGACGGGCCAATGGGAACAATTCGCTCGGATGCATACGAAATACTGGACGGCGGCGCCCGGGTCGTGTTCACAGGGAATGTCCGCACCCATATTCTGAACGAATCTTCGGACGACACTGGAGGCCAGCCATGACCATGATACGCCTGTTGATTCTGACCCTCGGCCTGTTTGGCTGTCTGACAGCTCCGGCTTTCAGTCAGATCGGCACCCAGGGCGGGCCAATGGATATCACAGCCGAGCATCTGGAAGTCTTTGATGCCGAACGCCGCGCCGTCTTTTCCGGCGATGTCGATGCCGCGCAGGGCGAGTCCAATCTGCGGTCTGACCGACTTGAGGTTTTCTTTTCAGCGCGGGCCGGTAGTTCGGCCTCGACGGGATCAAGCTGGGGCGAGGTTGATCGCGTGATCGCGACCGGTGAAGTCTTCTATATTACGCCAAGCGAGCGCGCGCGCGGTGATCGCGCAGTCTACCAGCTGACAACCGAAACCATTGTGATGACCGGTAATGTCACCCTGAACCGGGGCCGCGATGTCATCACCGGGCAATGCCTGAGCGTCGATCTCGCAAATGGCACGTCCCAGGTGAATGCGCCGTCCTGCACAGGCGAAGCCGGCTCAGCCTCGACCTCGTCTTCAAATGGGGGCCGCGTCCGGGCCGTATTCTTCCCGTCGAGTTCGGAGAATGACGCCGATGATGATGACGTGTCCGGTGAGGATGCGGACGGGTGAGCATGACCGACACATTCCCGACGGATGAGGCGCGACCATTTTCCACGACCGATGGTCTGGTGGTGGAAAGCATCGGCAAGTCCTATCGCAAGCGACCGGTCGTCAAAGGCGTTTCACTGCGCCTGAAACGCGGCGAAGTGGCGGGCCTTCTGGGTCCGAACGGGGCAGGGAAAACGACCTGTTTCTACATGATTACCGGACTGGTCGAGGCCGATTATGGCCGTATTCTTCTGGATGGTGAGGATATTACCCGCCTGCCCATGTATCAGCGTGCGCGGCTCGGCATTGGTTACCTGCCGCAGGAAGCCTCGATATTTCGCGGATTGAGCGTCAAGGACAATATTATGGCGGTCGCGGAGATCGTCGAGCCGGACAAGGCGGCCCGCAAGGAGACGGTGAAGCAATTGCTGGACGAGTTGCGAATTTCGCATCTGGCGGATGCCTCGGCTCTGTCGCTGTCCGGTGGTGAGCGCCGCCGCGTGGAAATCGCGCGCGCATTGGCGACGCGGCCCTCTTTCATGCTGCTGGATGAGCCTTTTGCCGGTATTGATCCCCTTGCAATTACCGACATTCGCGACCTCATCCGCTTTCTGCGAGATCGAGGCATCGGTATTCTGATTACCGACCATAATGTCCGCGAGACGCTGGAAATCACCGACCGCGCCACCATCATCCATGAAGGCGAGGTGCTGTTTGAAGGTGCCCCTGACGCCATTCGCGCTGATCCGGATGTTCGCCGCGTTTATCTCGGTGAAAGCTTTGGCTGATTTACTCCCAGTCTGAATCATCGGACTGGAGGTTTCCCGTTGGCGGGACTTCATCAAAAACTGGAAATGCGGCAAGGCCAGTCACTGGTCATGACGCCGCAATTGCAACAGGCCATCAAGCTGTTGCAATTGTCGAACATTGAATTGTCGGCCTTCGTCGAGGAAGAGCTGGAACGCAACCCGCTGCTGGAGCGCGATGAGCGCGCCAATGAACCGGAAACGGTCGAGCTGAAACAGGCAGAGGGACGCAAGGAGCTGGAGCTGGATGGCTCCGCCCATGCCGAAGCCAATGATGCCGTTGACGTGGATTCCGATGTCCTCAACGCCTCCGATTCCAAGGCCGACATGGCGGGAATGGATCCGGGCATGTCCTCGTCCTCCTGGTCGGGCGCCAATAAGGGCGGGTCTTTCGATGGCGGCGACTACGATGCCGCCGCGAATACATCGCGCGAAAAATCTCTGGCCGAACACCTGCACGATCAATTGACGCTGGCGGGCTGCCAGCCTGTGCCGCGCCTGATTGCCGCGCATCTGATCGACCTGGCCGACGATGATGGCTATATGCGCGCGGACCTGGACGAGGTGGCGGAACGCCTTGGCGTGAAACGCAGCGATGTCGAAGCCGCCTTGAACATAATCCAGGGATTTGAGCCGGTCGGAATTCTTGCGCGTGATTTACAGGACTGCCTGGCTCTACAGTTGAAAGACCGCAATCGTCTTGACCCGGCGATGGCGAAATTGCTCGATAATCTCGACCGCCTTGCCAAACATGACTATCCGGCTCTGCAATCCATTTGCGTGGTCGATGCCGAAGATCTCGACGACATGATCGCCGAGTTGCGTTCACTGACACCGAAGCCCGGATACGCTTATGGCGTTGATAACAGCCGTGCGATCGAACCGGATGTGTTCGTGCGGGAAAACCCGGATGGTAGCTGGCGGATTGAGTTGAACACCGACACTTTGCCCCGTGTTCTGGTCAATCAGTCCTATGCCGCCGAGATCAGCGCTGTCGCTCGCTCAGAGGACGATAAGACCTTCATTACCGACTGTACCCAGAATGCAAGCTGGTTGGTCAAATCGCTTGATCAACGGGCGCGGACGATTCTGAAAGTGGCGTCAGAAATTGTGCGCCAACAGGATCTGTTTCTGGCCAAGGGCGTCGCCTTCCTTCGCCCGCTGAACCTGAAAACCGTCGCCGATGCGATCGAAATGCACGAATCCACGGTCAGCCGCGTGACCTCCAACAAATATGTCGCCACGCCGCGTGGCCTGTTTGAATTGAAATATTTTTTCACCTCGTCAATTCCCGCTTCCGGTGGAGGTGAAGCCCATTCCGCTGAGGCTGTCCGTTATCGGATCCGGACCCTGATCGAGGGCGAGACTCTGGACGACATCATGTCAGATGATGCGATTGTCGAGCGTCTGGGTAATGAGGGAATTGATATTGCCCGACGCACCGTGGCGAAATATCGTGAAGCAATGAATATTCAATCATCCATCCAGCGGCGGCGCGTGTTGAAACGCGCCAGCTGACTTCTTCGCCTCAGGCGCGATTGACTTTTATATTTGCGCCAATAGGTTCCGCCCGCGCTTGCCGGGAGATGACATTCCCAGCCAGCGCCCTGTATGCTAGGGTAGGTTCAGACATGCAAATTCAGATCGTTTCCAAGGGTATTGATGTCTCTGACGCGCTTCAGGAGGAAATCTCCAGTCGCGTCGAAGACGGCGTCTCGAAATACTTTAACCGCCCCGGTGAGGCCTATATTGCTGTGGCGCGGGAAGGGTCCGGGTTTCGCGTAACTGTTTCCCTTCATCTCCCGTCTGGCGTCATGCTCCAGGCGCAGGGCGAAGCCGGTGATGCGTACAAGGCAGCCGACATGGCGTCCGAGCGCCTTGAGACGCGATTGCGCCGCTACAAGCGCAAGCTCAAAAACCACCATCATGAACACAAGTCCGACCTGCCGGCGGAAACCACGCCGATTACCGTATTTCAGGGTCAGTCGGGCGATGAGTCTGATGATGAAGCCGCTGTCAGCGAGCCGGTCATCGTTGCCGA
>BQJI01000185.1 GCA_021604625.1 Hyphobacterium sp.
GCCCGCCGCGATAAACGGGTAATGATCGGAGCGATAGAATCCGCCCGCGGCAGGATTGGGATCATCAGCCAGTTCGCGGCCATATCGATCGGTGACAGCAGCCAGCTCGACCATCAATTCATTGGTGCCAAAGCCCGGCACAATCATCGCGGTCCAGCTGTCGGCATAGGGAAAATGCGCATCCATATTCAGATCGCCGACGATATTCCGTAATTCGCAGGGCGGATTGGCGACAAAATGCTTGGCCCCGAACAGACCGCGTTCCTCAGCCGCTGTTGCAAAGAAATAGACTGAACGCCGCGGCGGCTCGGGCAGGGCGGCATAGGCTCGCGCAATGCTGATCAGCATCGATGCGCCGGTGGCATTGTCCAGCGCGCCATTGAACAGATGATCTTCCGTCGGTGCGTTCGGATTGATCCCCATATGATCCCAGTGAGCCGAATAGACGATGCACTCCTCCGGCGCCTCGCGGCCTTCTATTCTGCCGACGACATTGCGCGTTACCGTGCGCGACACCTCGCCCGACATATGACCGCTCGCGGTCAGGCCGGTTTCGATGGCCGCAAAACCCGGCGTCGCCGCCGCTTCGCGCACTGCGTCATAATCCTGCCCGGCGGCCTCCAGCAGGCGGCGCGCCGCCGCCTCGCTGATATGTGCAAACAGGGTCAGGTCGGGATGGTCGGCATCCGCTAGTGAATACTGCACACCTGACGCCCCTCCGCTGGAGAGTGTTTCCCAGGGATAGCCGGCACTCTCTTCGGTGTGGACCAGCAGCACGGCTGCGGCACCCAGATCCGCTGCCAGCCGGTTTTTCATGTCCATCGTGCCATGCGGCGACAGCGCATTGCCGCCAAACAGGGCCTCATCGCCCGTCGCTGTGCCGGGGTCACCGCGAAAAATGATCACTGTCGCGCCCGTCAGGTCGATGCTGGCATAATCATCCCAGTTCTGCTCTTCCGCCCGTATGCCAAATCCGCCGATCACGATGCGAGATGCCTCCATGTTGATCTCTTCAACATGGTCGCCCGCATATAAAACATAATCGTCAGCGAGAGACATCGAGACGGCCCCATCCAGACCTTCGACCGTTAGTTCACCGCCATCGTTCGGGCGAAACTCGGCCAGCGCGAAGGGCTGCATGAAAGAACCATCTATGCCGGGTGAAATTCCGGCTTCGGCAAATTGCCCGGCGATAAAATTCACCGTCATTTCTTCACCGACGCCGCCCGGCGCGCGACCTTCGAACGCCGGGGACGCCAATGTTTCGATATCGGCGCGGATGACCTCTGCCGTGATCGTCTCCATTGCGGCCATCATGCCGGGGTCATCCTGCGCAGGCGCAGCAGTGGACAGCGCAAAAAACGAAATTGAAACGGCAGCGATCGATTTCATGGGGTTTTACCTTTTGAGGTTCGGGGGTCGGACTCATCCGACAGGGGGGCGAGTGTCCAGCTCAGCGCAATCGGTGCGCCGGAACTGCTGTTTGATCGCCAGAGTATTTCGCCAATCGCGTGGAGGTGCTCATTGATCTCGGCCAGCGCTGCGGCATCGGGGCGGGCGATCAGGCGGAAAAATCCGTGATTGCGTTCCTCGCCATCATGGACTGCGCCGTGGTCAAAGCCTTCGGCAAAATCGCGTTCGGCCTGACGCAACATGGCGCCGGCGCAACGTTTCGTGCCGCGTTGCAGGCGCTCAATTCCCAAAGCGCGGGCCAGACGCATGCGCGGAGCCGGCGTCGCATAGAGAATTTGCGGCTTGCGTGCGCCGGGCATCAGACGTCGGTCAGATGGATGAACAAGACCGACGGATTCCAGTTTGTGAATGTGGTGATAGACGGCCGTTTGTTTCATGCCGATCACGCGGGCGAGTTCGTCAACCGATAACGGGCCATCTGCCGCGAGGCGGTCGACAATGGTCTGGCGCGGTGCGGAGGCCAGACAGGCGATCTGGGCTGGATCGAGAATCCAGAAATCTTCTGAAGGAGGGGTCATTTGGTTCATATCCGTGCTTTTAATTCGAAAAACGATAAAATATTAAATTAATAATTGGTCAGACACCAGTAAGTCAGTGTGTAGACCCGCAAGAAACCGCATCCGGCGCTTTCCCTGCGGCTCTGTTCCGCTATGAAGGAGGCCTGTGCGGACGTGGCGGAATTGGTATACGCAACAGACTTAAAATCTGTCGCCCGTAAGGGATTGAGGGTTCAAGTCCCTCCGTCCGCACCATTCCAAACCCATTTGCTTCGCAAAATTTTCGATCCTGTGGATCGAAATTCGGTTTGGAATGGATTTTATTGGTTGTTTCCGTTGCGCGCGACCCGGGCGCCTGATTTTGATGCTTGTGTTGCGGGCCGTGCTCACATGAGACGCGCTCAAGACTGGGGCGTCGCGAAATACAATAGGGATCGCGAGCTACACCCAACCAATTCGGGTGATGACGAAGTGAGGGGGTGGCGCTAGAAAGCGAAAATGCCCCATCGCGACATCCATTCCCGTTTCATCGAGACCGCACATGAGTTCAGCTCCGAGCTGGGCGCCGCAATCACCCGCGCCGGGCCAATCGAGCTGACCTCGCGCGCCGACCTGCCCTTTGCCGATTATCTATGCCGGGCGATCACCGGCCAGCAGCTTTCGGTGAAAGCCGCCAAGACCATCTGGGGAAGAGTGGAGGCGAGCGCAGAGGGTGCGCCGCTCGCCGAGCATTTCTGCGAGACCAATACCGACCTGTTGCGCTCCTGCGGGCTGTCGGGTGCGAAGACCAAGACCGTCTGCGCTATCGCCGATCTCGCCCGCCGGGGAGAGCTGAAGGACGATCATCTGCGCGAGATGAGCGCAACGGATCGCACCGCCCATATCACCGCCATCTGGGGCGTCGGCCAGTGGACGGCCGACATGATGAACATGTTCTATTTCGGCGAGCCCGACATCTGGCCCGACGGCGATGTCGCGGCCAGAAAGACACTGGAACGTCTCACCAGCCCGCGCCGCAAAACGGTTCGTACCGCCTCGCGCTTTGCCCCGCACCGCTCATACCTGGCGCTCTACATGTGGGCGCACGCCGACGCGCCGCCGGTTTAGGCCGCAAGTTGACGTAGACGCGAACTAGACCGGTTTCGTGCCGCACTTTAATCTGCCGCATCAATATGGATTTCTCTGGCAAACGGGCCGGGGAGGGGATCGGGAGCTTCAATGTCTAACGCATCTGATATCGCGCCGAATTTGCGCGCGCCGGTCATCGGCGCGCCGCTTTTCATCATTTCCAACCCGAAACTGGTGATTGCCCAGTGCAAGGCCGGCATAATCGGTTCGTTCCCGGCGCTGAATGCCCGTCCGCAAAGCCAGCTGGATGAATGGCTGGACGAAATCACCTCCGAACTCGACAGCTACAACAAGGCCAATCCGGACAATCCGGCAGCACCCTATGCGGTGAACCAGATTGTGCACCGCTCGAATGATCGTCTTGAAGCCGATCTGGAAACCTGCGCCAAATACAAGGTGCCGTTGGTGATCACCTCGCTGGGTGCGCGCGTCGAATTGAATGAAGCGGTGCATAGCTGGGGCGGCAAGACGATGCACGACATCATCAATGTCACCTTCGCAAAAAAGGCGCTGGAAAAAGGCGCGGATGGCCTGATCGCTGTGTGTGCGGGCGCGGGCGGTCATGCGGGCGTGAAATCACCCTTCGCCTTGATCCAGGAAATCCGCGAATTTTTCGATGGCCCGCTGGCGCTGTCCGGCTCTATCGCCAATGGCGCGGCCGTTCTGGCGGCGGAAGCCATGGGCGCGGATTTTGCCTATATCGGCTCGGCCTTTATTGCGACCGAGGAAGCGCGCGCTTCGGAGGATTACAAGCAGGCGATTGTCGAGGGCGAATCTGACGACATCGTCTATTCCAGCCTGTTTACCGGCGTGCATGGCAATTATCTTAAAGGCTCCATCAAGAGTGCCGGACTCGATCCCGATAATCTGCCGGAAAGCGATCCGTCGGCGATGAATTTCGGCTCGTCCTCCTCGAAAGCGTGGAAGGATATATGGGGCTCGGGGCAGGGCATTGGCGCGGTCAAGGATATCGCCCCTGCCGCCGCCTATATTGATCGCCTTGCTGCCGAGTACGAAGCGGCCAAAGCGCGCATCTGCAGATAGGGGAGGAGTCCGCGCCCGCCCGATATAATTGGGGGTTCAGGTAAGGCTGTGCCTAGATGCTCGTCAGCCAGTCCGGCTTCACATACGGCAGGCCGAGATCTTTTGCGACCGGTTCGTAGCACACTTCGCCATGCGCGACATTCAGACCACGGGCCAGATGCGGGTCGTCATTCAGGGCTTTTTTCACGCCCTTGTTCGCCAGTGCCATCATGAAGGGCAGGGTCGCATTGGTCAGGCCCAATGTGGATGTGCGGGCCACGGCACCCGGCATGTTGGCAACGCAGTAATGAACAACGCGGTCCACGATATAGATCGGATCGTCGTGCGTCGTTGCCTTGGATG
>BQJI01000186.1 GCA_021604625.1 Hyphobacterium sp.
CCTGACGGGCTTCTGGCCGAACCGGGGTGGTTGCATTGTGATCGAGATAAATTGCCATGCCGTCGCTCTCTACTCTGCCGCCAGTGTGTCAGCGTTGCGCTCGTTTGCACCCCGCGCTGCGCCCATGACGCGCCCCGCGATCACATCTTCCAGAGAGATCGACCCCAGAAAAAGATAGATATGCCGGCTCAACTCGTCCCACAAATCGTGGGTGATGCATTTGCGGCCGTTATCGGCACAGCCCTTGGCGTCGCCCTCGCATCGCGTGATGTCGACCGATTCGTCCACCGCCGACATTATGTCGATGACACGGATATTCTCTGCCGGACGCGATAGCGAATACCCCCCACCCGGACCGCGCACCGAATCGACGAGGTCGGCTTTTCTCAGCCGAGAAAACAATTGCTCCAGATAGGAAAGCGAGATGGATTGACGCGAGGCAATGTCGGCCAGCGTAACCGGGCCCTTGATGGAACGGCGCGCCAGATCGGCCATCGCCATCACCGCATATCGACCTCTGGTGCTCAACTTCATGTCTTCACTCCCCAAAACCCTCGCATCTGATGGCTGCCTTGTGCTATCAGGCAGCATCTTTGTGTGGGCGATCGGATCAACTTGCTACGAGACCTATAACTCCTAGCGATTTAGTCAACTATTAGACGCCCGAATATATGTGGAATTTGGTTTGTTGAGGTGTAAAAACCACTCAAATCAGTAGGGAATTGAAAAGAGAGGCGAAGCCGCCATGCCTGACGTCATCATCCCCGGCCCGGAAGGGCGCCTTGAAGGCCGTTACACACCGGGTGAGGCAGAAAATTCACCGATTGCCCTGATTTGCCATGCCCACCCGCTGGGTGGCGGCAATATGGAAAACCATACATCGGTGATGATGTATGACGTTTTCCGGCGTCGTGGTTTTGCGACATTGCGCTTCAATTTCCGCGGCGTCGGTCGCAGCCAGGGCAGCTATGATCAGGGCTTGGGCGAATTGTCCGATGCGGCGACCGTGCTCGACTGGGTTCAGGCCTACAACAATAACGCGCCCTTCAGCTGGGTCGCCGGACATTCCTTCGGCGCCTGGGTCGGTATGCAGCTATTGATGCGGCGCCCGGAAGTCGGCGGTTTCATCTCGGTCGCGCCACCCACCAATATGTATGACTTCAACTTCCTTGCGCCCTGCCCGGCGTCCGGAATTATTCTGCACGGCTCCGAAGACAAGATTGTCCCCTATGACGATATGGAACGGATGATGAGCAAGGTTCGTGTCCAGAAAGGCATCGAGATCGAGCGTGAAATCGTGCCGGGCGCGGGTCATATGTTCTCAACCCACCTTGAAGATCTGGAACAGCGGATCGAAACCTATCTGGATCGCCGCCTGCCGATCGTCTTTGAGGAACGCAAGGCGGTTCGTCCGCGACGCTAGACGCCTTTCGCCAGGCGCCCACCCGTCATCGGCTCGGGCACGCCGGTTGTCGATGGCAGGCTAAGCGGCAAACCCTTTTGCGAGCGCACGGCCAGCCAGGCAAACGCCTGCGCTTCCATCAGATCGCCATTCCAGCCAACCGCTTCGACGGGCTCGACGGGGCGGCCCAATTGTTCGGCAATGGCCGCCATCATCACCGGGTTTTTCCGACCGCCGCCAGCGGCAAGCACGCGCTCTGGCTCGCCCATGCCGGAAATGGCATTTGCCACCGTACGGGCCGTGAAGGCCGTCAATGTGGCGGCGCCATCCTCGGGGACAAGCCCGCGCACCGGATCCAGCGAGAAATCCCAACGGTCAAGCGATTTGGGCGCTGGCAGATCAAAATATGGGTGCGCCATCAACAGCGCCAGTGCGGTATCGTTGACGCTGCCGCGTGCCGCCAGCGCGCCATTGCGATCACAGGTCTCGCCGATCGTCTCCTCGCACCAGGCATCGAGCAGGCCGCTGGCTGGCCCGGTATCGAATGCGACCGGATCGCCTCCACCCAACCACGACACGTTGGCGACACCGCCAAGATTAAGCACCGCAATCGGTCCCGGCAGAGCGTCACGGCGAAACAGCGCGTTGTGAAAAAGCGTTGCGAGTGGCGCGCCGTGGCCCCCGGCGGCGACGTCCGCGACCCGGAAATCAAACACAACATCAATACCAACCGAATTGGCCAGTGCGACGCCATCGCCAATCTGGCGCGTCGCGCCCATGCGAGCGGATGTCGGCGCGCGATGCAAAACGGTCTGGCCGTGAAAACCGATCAGATGAATTGAATCGGCATCAGCACCAGCGGATGCCAGAACGTTTGAAACCGCGCGTTCATGCGCAGTATTCAGGGCTATTTCTGCGGTCTTGAATGCGGCCGGTTCCGGCCCGTCGAACTTCCATTCCAGCGCGGCATCAACGGCCGCCTGTAGCTGGCGTCTTTCATCTTGCGTATAGGGTTGCTCGCATCCCGCATCGAAAACAATTTCTGTCTCGCCATCGGTTTCAATCAGGGCCGCATCGACCCCGTCCAGCGACGTGCCACTCATCAATCCGATCACGCGATACATACTGCCCCCTTCCGGCTGGCGCAAAGCCCCGCTAAAAGACGCGGCCAACCCTAATCAGGCCCAAGCCATGACCGATTACAAGTCCGAACTTATCCAGACGCTGGTATCACGTGGATATCTCAATCAGGCCACCGACATCGAGGCGCTCGACGAATCCGCCGCCGCGAAGCGGGTTACCGGTTATATCGGGTTTGATATGACGGCGGATTCGCTGCATGTCGGCTCACTGGTGCAGATCATGATGCTGCGCCGCATGCAGCAAGCCGGACACAAGCCGATTATTCTGGTTGGAACCGGGACGACGAAGATTGGCGATCCGTCCGGCAAGGATCAGTCCAGAAAAATGACGACGGACGAGACCATCGCCGCGAACAAGGCCGGTATTCTGAAAGCGTTCGATCGACTGCTGACAATCGGCGATGGTCCGTCAGATGCCATCGTCGTTGATAATGACGAATGGTTGTCGAAATTCGGCTATCTTGAATTTCTTCGTGCCTATGGGCCGCATTTCACCATCAACCGGATGATGACGTTTGAATCGGTGAAGATGCGCCTTGATCGCGAACAACCGCTGACCTTCCTCGAATTCAACTACATGCTATTGCAGGCCGTTGATTTTCTTGAATTATCCCGACGTTATGATTGCACGCTCCAGCTTGGCGGCGGTGATCAGTGGGGAAATATCATCAATGGCGTGGAATTGTGCCGCCGGGTTGACCAGAAATCGGTTTTTGGCTTCACAACGCCGCTGATCACCACATCTTCCGGTGCCAAGATGGGCAAGAGCGAATCCGGCGCGGTGTGGCTGAATGATGACCGTCTGAGTGCCTACGAATACTGGCAATTCTGGCGCAATACAGAAGATGCCGATGTTGGCCGTTTCCTGCGCCTTTTCACTGATGTTTCGCTGGATGAGATCGAGGAATTGGAAAAAGCCGACGGCGCCGAACTGAACCGGATCAAAATCCGGCTGGCAAATGAAGCCACATCGATGCTGCATGGCGCGGAAGCGGCACAAGAAGCAGAAAGTGCTGCAAAGGCCGCCTTCGCAGGGGGGAGAACATCGGAAAATCTGCCGACCGTAGAAATTTCCAAAAAAGAATTTCCAACCGCGAGAAGCACCGCCGCGCTCGTTAAAGAAGCAGGCTTAACGTCGTCTATGAAAGAAGCAAAAAGAAAAATTGGCGAAGGTGCCGTTTACATAAATAATGAAAAAATTCTTGGACTTGATAGGGTCCATCCTTACGACGGTGTAATGGAAGACATAGGTGCCTTTAAGGTCCAGCTTGGAAAACGAATTGTGCTCGTGAAGCCTGTTTGATCCAGTCTGACTGACATCTCCTAACTAACCGTCGTCTTCGTTTTCCGGCTCAGGCTCGATAGTCGGTTCAGCATTATCAGCCTCGCCCTCCCCGGCTTCGATCTGGCTCTCACCGGCCTGCCGGGCACGTTCGCGATCCGCTGCTGTGCCCTCAAAAAGCCGCCGCAATAGACCGGGTGCAAGGGCGGAAAGCGGGTTGGCGATCACCGTCGTTTGATCAAACGGGCCTTCGACCGAAAACGTGATGCCGATAATGCCTTCTCCGGGGCGGGATATCAGTGCTTCACCCAGGACCGGAATATTCCCGATAAAGGAGTTTAGCCCGTATGACGGGGCCAGCACGCCGTCCAGCGCGAGGCGTTCGCCGTCCATATTGATCGTGCCTTCGGTGGTGACGCCGAGAGACGGACCACTGGCGCGCGCTTCGGCGATGCTGATATTGCCATCCTCGATGGTCAGATCAGCCTGCAACAGGTCAAAAGCAATGCCGCTATCACCACTCAGCAATGCGGCCAGCCCCGGCAATGATCCCGCCGCCAGCACGCGCGCGAGCACTGGCATGCGGGCGAGCGTGAAGGCAGAGGATTCCATGCGGTATTCGGAGCGTCCCGTCTCGCCT